>JBFZCB010000239.1:0-16877 GCA_041308165.1 Caulobacterales bacterium | reverse complement strand
TCTGAGATCAGCAGCCGGCCCCGATGCGGATCAAACCGGCGCGTCCACTCAACCATGACGTCTGCCGGCATGATGCGAACATTGAGGCCGTGGGCCGCTTTCAGTCGTTCGCGCATCAGGTGCCCAAGAGGCTCCGATGTATCGGCTCTTCCGCTTGCGGTAAGGGCGTGATGAAGTGTCTCACCCAGAAGGTCCAGTTCAGGGAAATGGTTCTGTCTCGCCTGGATATAGTCGCGCACGCGGTCTGCAGGGCTTTCTTCGCTCAGTGCGTCCGCGCCATGGATATCGGAAGCGGCAAGGGCACGATCGCGGCTGCGGCGATCTGTAAAGGCCCGGTAGAGACGTAACAGGGCTTCTGCAGCGGCGGGGGCATCATCGGCCAGTTGCAGGACTTCATGCCTGGGTATGACCAGACCCTGGAATACAGGATCGGAAAATGCCTCCGTCAGTGAGGCTTCGCTGGCAGCTCCCGTCTGTGTGAGGGCGCGCAGGTCAAGATCATAGGTTTCTGCAAGCCGAACCAGCAGCTGGGCAGAAACCGGTCGCTGGTTACGTTCAATGTGATTGAGATAGCTGGGAGAGACGCCGAGGTCACACGCCATTGATGTCTGCGTCAGTCCCCGTTGACGCCGAAACCTTTTGATCTGGCCACCAAGGAAGAGTTTGCGATCGGCAGTGTCGGTCATCCGTCATGATTGTCATGAAATGACAGAAAAGCAATGGTCACAATATGACTAAATGACATTCAATTTGGGTGAGGGGAGGTGTCTAAAGTGACAAGTAAATGCTTTCTATCCCTTCAGACGCTGCAAAGGCCGTCTGTCATCATGAGGAGACCAGCATGCAACCCCTGACCAGACCGCAGGCCATCATCGACTTCTGCCTTGCTCCCCTAAACCTTGTGGAAGGCGGCGAAGGGGAAATGGAGGTCCGCCGCCGTCTCGAGCATGTCATCAAGACCTTGCAGCTGAAAACGGCCAGACCGATCAGCGTCGACTTCTCGGCCATGCCCTCACAGGTCATCAATGAAGCGGCTCACGGGTACGAATAGGCCCGTGAGTATGGGCGGCGTCATCATGTCGTGCGCAAGACAGTGCTAGGAAGCACGAATCGGCGCTCCATGCCGTTGTGACAAAGAATGCGCTCCCACCCATGCCGTTAGATCCGTCGCCTTCACCGGTGGCACCTGGTGCTTCATCGCGCCTCTGGTCGCCGGCCGCTGCAGGCATACTGGCTGTGATCATCATGCTGATCCTGGCGGCTGTTCGACCTGACATGGCTCCATGGCTGGTCGGGGGGGCTGTGGTGGTCGGCCTGGCGACTTGGATCGGGGGGCGTCGTCAGGCTGTCCCGCTGCACCCCGCCTATGCTCCCACCCTCGCCGCTGAACGGGATACGGCCGTTCGGCCAAAGGCTGCGCTCCTCGATACTGTGTTCGAAGCCCTGAATGATCCTGTCTTGATCGTGTCGGGGGGTGAGGCTGATGATCTCGCCGGTCGGCGTATCGTGATGGCCAACCGGGCTGCGAGAGACCTTCTGAAACTACCGCGTGAGGGTGGGCTTCTGGTCACGTTCGTACGTGACCCCGGGGTCCTTGAAGCTGTTGATGAAGCCCTTTTCGGGGGTGTCACAAGCACGACGGACTTCGCCGCCGGCCCGGCACGTGCACGGCACTGGCGCGCCTGGGTTCGTCCGCTTGTGACCGACGCCGCCGAGGCCATGGCCCTGCTCGGTCTGCGAGACGAGACAGATGTGCGTCGTATGGAGCTGATGCGTGTCGACTTCCTGGCCAACGCCAGCCACGAGTTGAGAACGCCGCTGGCGTCTCTGACGGGGTTCATTGAGACCCTCAAAGGCCATGCCAAGGACGATCCGATCGCGCGCGACCGGTTTTTGGATATTATGTCCGCCCAGGCGGACAGGATGAGCAGGCTGGTGGCCGATCTGCTGTCCTTGAGCCGGATCGAGCTGAACGAGCATATTCCTCCATCAGGTCAGGTTGATCTCTCGCGTGCAGCCGCGGATGTGGTCGATGCAGTGAGCGTCCTGTCCCGCGACAAGGGTGTCATTATCCAGTTGGAGACGACGCAGGACGTGACGACGATCGATGGAGATCGAGACGAAATCATTCAGGTGATTCAAAACCTGCTCGACAATGCCATAAAATACTCCTCCTCAGGTCAGACCATAGAGATCGGTGTTGTTACAGGCCTGACCCTTGATGCCGTTCCAGGGCCCAGACGCGAAGGTGCGACCCGGCTTTCGCTCGTCAGTCCGGATCGGGAAGCGGGTCTGCGATATGCCCTTGTCTCAGTACAGGATCATGGTCCGGGACTAGCTCGGGAGCATCTTCCGCGTCTTACAGAGCGTTTTTATCGTGTGGAGGGTCAGAAAAGTGGGGGAGAAAGACCCGGAACCGGCCTGGGCCTGGCCATAGTCAAACATATTATCAATCGGCATCGCGGCGGATTGACAGTCGAAAGTGCACCTGGCGACGGCGCGGTGTTCAGTGCCTATTTCCCCCTCAGGGGCAGGACGGACGCCCCGATAGAGACCGTCGATTGACCTAGGCGATAGCTTCACCTGTCTGTGTAACAGAACTGTCATCTAGCCGTCGTAATCCGCTTGCCAAGTCAGGGCAGTTTCCCGGCGACGAGGTGACGGGCATTTCCGGCCACCCTTACCGGCTTTGCAACGAACCTGATGTTTTGGTTTTTTCTGCTGATTCTAACGGCGCTATCGGCGCTTGGTTTTCTGGGTGCACGCGCACTGGCAAAACGTCGGGCGCTCGCGGCCGGTCAGCGCGGTCACTCGCGTCCCGCGCAACATGGTCTCTACGCACTGATCTGGATCGCAGTGCCTGCGATCGCCATCCTGCTTGCAGCGTCGGTTTTCTCGACACCCATTGCCAACCGAACCCTTGCCGCGGGCGCACCGCCTGAGGTTGCAGCGCTTGAACCCATGAAGCGGGCCGCCTTCTTTTCGGACGCCCAACGCGTTGGTACGGGCGATGCGCCGCTCCAGATCTGGGAAGCGCCACTGACGGACAGGCTGACCCAGGAGGCCCGCCGAGCCGTTGAGATCAATCAGTTGCTTGACCTTGGTGGGGGAATTGCAGCCCTTCTAGCCTCCATCCTGGGTGGCGTTTTTGTTTTTCTGAGAATTCGACCCGAGCTTCGGGCCCGCAATGCTGTCGAAGGTTGGGTGACGATCACCCTCTTTGCCTGTTCCGTCGTGGCCGTCCTGACCACACTGGGTATCGTGGCATCCCTTCTTTGGGACGCTATGCGCTTTTTTGAAACGGTTCCGGTTTTCGAGTTTCTTTTCGGCACCAAATGGTCGCCTCAGATCGCTATCAGGGCCGATCAGGTCGGATCGACCGGGGCCTTCGGGGCAGTGCCGCTTTTTGCAGGCACCTTCCTGATCATGCTGATCGCCATGTGCGTGGCCGCGCCGGTCGGCCTGTTCTCGGCGATCTATCTGTCGGAGTATGCAAGTGGAACCTCGCGTGCGGTCGTCAAGCCAGTGCTTGAGATCCTCGCAGGCGTACCGACCGTGGTCTATGGCTTCTTTGCCGCTCTCACGGTCGGTCCGGCATTCCGGGTGTTTTTCAACACCATCGGCTCTTGGATGATCGGTGGGCCACTGGACGGGGTAGGCCAGTACCTCATGCTCGTTCAGAACCAGATGGCCCTGGTGGCCGGTGCCGTCATGGGCATCATGCTGATACCTTTTGTGTCGTCCCTGTCTGACGATATTCTGAATGCCGTGCCGCAGAGCCTGCGTGACGGTTCCTATGCCATGGGTGCAACCAAGTCCGAGACCGTCAAACGGGTCTTGCTTCCTGCAGCCCTTCCCGGTGTCGCAGGAGCCCTGCTTTTGGCCATGTCCAGAGCCATTGGCGAGACGATGATTGTGACCATGGCTGCGGGTTTGGCTGCAAACCTGACCCTGAATCCGCTCGACACGGTCACGACGGTGACGGTTCAGATTGTTACGCTCCTTACGGGCGACCAGGAGTTCGACAGTCCCAAAACCCTGGCGGCTTTCGGCCTTGGGCTGACCCTGTTCCTTGTGACCCTGTGCATCAACATCGTGGCCCAGCGCATCGTCCAGACCTATCGAGAACAGTATGACTGAGGCGTCTTCAGGAGCGTCGCAGGGCGCAAGGGCAGGGAACAGCCAAATCCGCAGCCGGCTGCAGGGCGGGCTAAAGGCCCGCTATGGTCGAGAGCGCCGGTTCCGTCTCTATGGCATTCTTGCGGTTGCCCTGGCGATTGGATTTCTGGGGCTGCTCCTGGGCCGGATTGTCACCCAGGGCTACACGGCCTTCTATGCCCATGAAATCACCCTACCGGTCTATATGGACCCGGCCAGGATTGATCGCGCCTATCCGCAAGGGGCAAACTATCAGCTGATGACGGCCGAACAGGCCCTGCGCAAGTTTGGCGTGACTGATGATGAGCGCGGCTCCAAGGCTCTGGCGATGCGCGCCCTGCTGTCGTCCGAGCTCAAGTTCCGTGCCGCGGCCCAGGTGCGAGAGAATCCAAGATTGATCGGGCAGACCGTTGCCATATCCGCTCCGGCCTCCGACGAGGCTGATCTCTATTACAAGGGCAAGATCTCCAAGGATACGCCTGCAGACCAGCGCCGATTGACGGATGAGCAGATCGCCTGGCTGGACCAGTTGAAAGCCGATGGTTCAGTTCGCTCCCATTTCAACACTGCACTGTTCACCAATGGGGACTCAACCGAGCCCGAACTGGCCGGTGTTCTGGGCGGGGCGGTCGGGTCTGCCCTCATGCTGTTGGTTACGGCCCTCATCGCCATTCCGATCGGGATCGGTGCAGCCGTCTACCTTGAAGAGTTTTCGCCTAGGAACAAAATTACGGACCTGATCGAGGTCAACATAAACAACCTCGCTGCCGTGCCTTCGATCGTTTACGGGCTGCTTGGACTGGCCCTGTTCATTAATTGGATGCAGCTGCCGCGTTCGTCTCCACTGGTGGGTGGCCTTGTCCTGGGTCTGATGGCCCTGCCCACAATCATCATTGCGACGCGATCGTCATTGAAGGCGGTTCCACCCTCCATCCGTGAGGCGGCGCTTGCCATGGGTGCAAGCCGAACCCAGACGGTGTTTCAGCACGTCCTTCCCCTGGCCATGCCCGGGGTGATGACTGGCACTATCATTTCCATGGCCCATGCTCTTGGGGAAACCGCGCCGCTTCTTTTGATCGGAATGGTCAGTTTCGTGCCCGGTGTCCCCCATCTAATCAACGAACCTGCAGGAGCCCTGCCTTCTCTGGTTTATATCTGGGAAAACGCGTCCGAGCGCGCCTTCCATGAGCGGACTGCCGCCGCAATCATGGTGCTGCTTGGGTTCATGATCCTGATGAATGCCGCTGCGATCGTCTTGCGCAAGCGGTTCGAACGCCGGTGGTAATGATAATGAAGTTCTCGATTTTCCGCGCGCCCGATGATCGCAACGGCGGGTCCGCATCTTCGGATCAGGGTAGGCCAGCGCAGCCGGCGACGGGTACGGGCCCAGAGACAGCAGCTTCATCCCATCCGTCTGATGCAGATGGGCTGTCGGATGTTGCCCCGGGCTCAGGTGGCATGGCCGCGCCCGTTACAAAGCCGTCGGCAGCGGCTTCGCAGCCGGTCAAGATCACAGCCCGGGACGTTTCGGTCTTCTATGGCGACAAGCAGGCCCTTTTCGATGTGAGCCTGGATATACCCGACAAGACCGTAACCGCCTTCATTGGTCCATCTGGCTGTGGAAAGTCCACATTCCTGCGCTGCATGAACCGGATGAACGACACGATTCAAGGGGCTCGTGTGACGGGTCGCATCGACATGGATGGGCAGGACGTCAATGCCAGGTCCATAGATCCAGTGCTTCTTCGCGCGCAGGTCGGCATGGTGTTCCAAAAGCCGAATCCCTTCCCCAAGTCCATCTATGAGAACGTAGCCTATGGTCCACGGATCCACGGTCTGACGACGTCCAAGGCCGAGCTCGATGGGATCGTTGAAGCCTCTCTCAGGCGTGCCGGCCTCTGGGATGAGGTCGCTGATCGTCTGCACTCTTCGGGATCGGGTCTTTCGGGTGGCCAGCAGCAACGTCTGGTCATCGCCAGGGCGATTGCGGTTGAGCCGGAGGTTATCCTCATGGATGAGCCCTGCTCGGCGCTCGATCCCATTGCAACGGCCAGGATTGAAGAGCTGATTGATGAGCTGCGTGAACGCTACTGTATCGTGATTGTCACCCACTCTATGGCGCAGGCTGCGCGCGTATCGCAGAGGACGGCCTTCTTCCACATGGGCCGTCTGATCGAGACCGGCGACACCGAAGAAATCTTCACAAATCCGCGCGAGCGCAGAACCCTCGACTACATAACTGGAAGGTTCGGATGAACCAGCACACAGTCAAGGCCTACGGTGACGAGCTGAACCAGCTTACCGCTGAGGTGGCCCGCATGGGAGGGTTGGCGGAAGCGCAGGTAGCGGACTCGGTTGACAGTGTGGCCAGGCGCGACATCGCGCTCGCCAAGGCGGTCGTCGAGCGAGACGTCAAGCTCGATGCCATGCAGCGCGATATCGAGAAGAAGGCCATCCGTCTGATCGCCCTGCGTCAGCCGGTTGCCTCAGATCTGCGTCGGACGCTGGCCGCCATGAAACTGGCCAGTGATCTGGAGCGAACAGGCGACCTGGCCAAGAATATTGCAAAGCGTGCCCTGGCTGTGGCCGAGACCGAACCCATGCAGCCTTTGACGCGTTCGATTGAGCGCATGGGCAGGCTTGTATCGGTACGCCTGCGCGATGTTCTGGATGCCTACACGTCCGGAGAAATCGATGGAGCGCTGGCGGTCTGGAATACTGATGACGAAGTTGATGAGCATTATAATGCGCTGTTTCGTGAACTCCTGACCTACATGATGGGTGACCCGCGCACGATCAGTGCCTGCACACATCTGCTGTTCATGGCCAAGAACCTCGAGCGGATTGGCGATCATGCCACCAATATTGCGGAAACCATCCACTATGAGATCACCGGTGACGAGATGATCGGGGAGCGGCCGAGATGGACCCCCACAGGGACCGACAGCGATGTGGGACAGACACCCACCCCGCCAGAAACCTCAACTGAAACCTGAACTGAAGACGCGACGGAGAGACGATCGTGCAACCCTATATTCTGGTGATGGAAGACGAGGACGCGCTGGCGACCCTGCTGCAGTACAATCTGGAGAAGGAAGGCTATGACGTGGTCATTGCGGCGGATGGCGAGGAAGGTCTGGTGCAGGTTGATGAACGCCAGCCGGATCTGGTGCTCCTGGACTGGATGCTGCCCAAGGTATCGGGGATCGAGGTCTGTCGCCGGCTGAGAGGGCGTGCCGAAACTCGTAATCTGCCGATCATTATGCTGACCGCACGGGGCGAGGAGACAGATCGTGTACGGGGTCTGGACACCGGAGCCGATGACTATCTGACCAAACCCTTCTCGATGGTGGAGCTGATCGCCCGCATTCGCGCTGTCTTGCGTCGTATCCGTCCAGGCCTTGCCGATGACAGGGTCGGGCATGGTGATATTGTCATCGACCGCGTGGCTCACCGGGTGCGTCGTAACGGGACCGAGGTCCATCTTGGTCCTACAGAGTTCCGCCTTCTGGATCATTTCATGAGACACCCTGGCCGCGTTTTCAGCCGTGAACAGCTGCTCGATGCTGTCTGGGGGTCTGATGTCTATGTGGAGGCCCGCACGGTCGATGTGCATGTCGGCAGGCTGAGGAAAGCCCTGGATGTGGGTGACAGTGCCAACCCCATCCGAACCGTTCGTTCGGCCGGATACTCTCTGGATCTGGAACACTAGGGCACTCAACCCTGGGCCGAATCCTAGTCTTGCTCTCGGGCTCGATCCTAAGGCACACCTTTCTTTGCCGATGGGTCGGCCTCTAGGCTTGCTGAGGCCAGAGGGATCCTGGCCTGTTTGTTCCGGCTGGCCTGTTGTCGCTCAAGACAGCCCAGCATCGCTCTGCCCGTGATGGTTCTGCAGTTTCCCCTTCACAGATGCGTTCCACGGGCTAGGGTCCAGACTTGTCCCTGTCGGAGCCAGTCATGCGTAGACGTACTTTTCTCTCAGCCCTGCCAGCCGGTGCGCTGATGGCCAGCGCTGCCAATGCCCAAAACCCGGTTCTGACATCTGCTGGCACAGTTTCGGCTTCACAGTCCGCCCAGAGCGCCAGGCCCGCTCGCCCATTTGCAGGTATCGGACCGGGTGACAGGATTACAGCGGCACCGTTCGCAAGCCGTTCGACGGTCTGGGGCACTCAAGGAGCCGCGGCTACGGCACACCCTGCGGCTACTCTGATCGGAATCGATACGCTCCGGCGTGGCGGATCCGCGATTGATGCCGCGATCGCCATCAATGCGGCGCTGGGGTTTCTGGAACCGGTAGCCAACGGGATCGGCGGGGACGCGTTCTGCATGCTCTGGGATCCCCGGCAGAGAAAGGTTGTGGGATTTAATGGCTCGGGTGCCAGTCCACGGGGGCTTTCACTTGAAACGGCTCGTTCGCGTGCGAACGCCCGGGGTTATCTGCCCGCCTATGGTGCCGTGACTGTCAGTGTGCCGGGTGCCGTTGATGCGTGGTGGAGCGCCCATCAGCGCTACGGCAAGCTGCCTTGGCGAGACGTCCTTTTGCCGGTGGTCGCACTTTGCGAACAGGGAGTGCCGATGCCGCAGGTCATCGCCTGGTATCTGCAGAGGAACATGGCGACCTTCGATCGCTCGGCATCACTCATCGAAGAGAACGATAACCGCAAGCGCGTCTTCGCGCCGGGTGGGACGACGCCAGGGGTCGGTGAGGTATTTGCGAACCCGTTTTTGGCCAGCACCTATCGAGCCATAGCTGAGGGCGGACGCGATGCCTTTTATGACGGTCCGCTTGCCGACCAGATGGAAGCCTATTTCCGCAGGATAGGGGGTTGGATGACCCGTCAGGATCTTGCCGCACACCAGACAGAATGGGTTGAGCCGCTCCGGACCGACTATCGCGGTGTGGACGTCTACAGCCTTCCGCCCAACACACAGGGGCTTTCCACAAATCAGATACTCAATGTCTGCGAGCAGTTTGATCTGAAGGGGATGGGCTTTCAGTCTGCTGCATCCATCCACCATCAGGCTGAGGCCAAGCGCCTCGCTTTCGAGGATCGTGCCCGCTACTTTACCGATCCTCGCTTCTCCGACATTCCACTGGAGTGGCTGAATTCAAAGGACTATGCCATTCAGCGCGCTCGCCTGATCCGGCCAGACCGAGTCATGGACAGGGTCTGGCCTGGGGATGCGCCAACCCAGGGTGACACGACCTATTTCAGCGTCGCCGACAGCGACGGCATGATGGTCAGCTGGATCCAGTCCAACTATCGCGGGATGGGTTCGGGTCTCGTGCCCGATGATGGGCACGGGACGCCTCTGGGCTTCATGTTCCAGGACAGGGGGGAGCTGTTCGCCTTGTCGAATGGACATCCCAACCTCTATGCGCCGGGTCGGCGGCCTTTCCAGACGATCATCCCCGGTTTTGCCTGCAAAGGGGGGGAGCCCTGGATGGCCTATGGTGTCATGGGGGGAGGCATGCAGCCTCAGGGTCAGGCTCAGATCATCATCAATATGGTTGATTATGGGCTGGATCCCCAGGAAGCGGGCGACGCTCCGCGCTGGCAGCATGATGGGTCCTCAGAACCCACAGGCGAGCCGTCTGAAGGCGTGGGAACCCTCTATCTTGAAAGCGGTGTACCCGAAGCAACCCGGACCGAGCTCGCGGCAATGGGTTGGACAATCGGGATGCCTAATGGCGGATTTGGCGGATACCAGAATGTCGTCAGACAGGTGAATGCCCGTGGTCCCTGGACCTACGGAGCGGCAACCGAAATGCGCAAAGACGGTATCGCTCTGGCCTACTGATCGCTCTTTGGTCTCCAGGCTATCAGCAGGCCTGCGGTGACGCACTCGCTGCCAATGGCAAGGTGTATCCGATCCGGAACAGGCGGGTTTAAAATCGGGGTTACGGCGAGGCCTTGATCCTGGCGCAAATCAGCCCCGCGCGAGACCCGCTTGGCGCCGGTACACCAGCGGTCGCAAGCCCCTTCAGGGCTTGGTCGGCGGCCTATTCAGTTGGAGCTTTCGACGTCTTGCGGCATGATTTCGTAGACGGAGGCACAATACTCGCAGGTAACCCGGATCTTGCCGTCGGCCTCGATCATCTCCGTCTGCTCGGTTTTCGAGAACGACCCCAAGACCGAGGCAATTCGATCCTTGGAGCATCGACACAGGGCCACCAGTGGGCTGGCCTCTTGGAGCCTTACACCATCTTCGTGGAACAGACGGAAAAGAAGGGTCTCCGGTGAGATGGCGGGGTCGATAAGTTCGTCATCGCCCAGTGTTGAGAAAAGAGCGCGGCTCCTGTCCCAGACCTCGTCGGTTGAACCCCGGGCGCTGTCGCCGGCCACCATCTGGATCATGGCTCCGCCTGCACGCCACTGGGTTGCCTGCTGGCCTGTGGCTCCCACTGACACGGCCTGACCTACAGCCAGCCGCACACGTGTGGGGACCTGTTCAGACTGAGCAAAATAATGTTCTGCACACAGCGAGAGGCTTTCGCCTTCTATAGGCGTGATGCCCTGATGCCGGTCAAAATCCGGGCCCTGATCCAGCGTCATGATGAATACGCCCTTGCCCAGCAGTGACTTCGCGCCTGGACGAGAAAACCCTGTTGAGGCCTGTGCGACCTCGTCGGCATCAAAACGACAGTATCCCCGAAGGCTGCCGCTCGTGTCATAGTCGGCGACGACGTATCGTACGGGTCCGTCTCCTTGGGCCTGCACGATCAGACGGCCTTCAAACTTGAGGCTTGAGCCAACCAGGGCGGCCAGGGCGCAGGCTTCCCCAAGTAGGGCTGCAACCGGCTCGGGATAGGCGTGCGCTGACAGGATGGTGTCTATCGTGTCGCCGAGGCGGACCAGACGTCCCCTGACCGGCCAGCCCTCGATCTGAAAGCCCGCAGCAAGATCATCGCCCATGGACGGTTGGGCACTAGCGTCATTGGGCGCGTGAGGGGTCAAGACAGAATCCAGGGTCGCAGGTGGGTCAGGCGCGCCTAGATAGGATGCGAAGGTCAGTCTGGTAAGGGGCAAGGCAAAGACTTGCCCCATGCACGGTCATGTTGACAGTCAGCTTCAGGCTTGCCGGAACCGAATTCAAAGCTGTTCGCTTCTTCTGCCAGGCGGGTGGCATGCCGGTATGTCACCGAAGAACGGCAAGACAGGAAGACGACCATGCGTGATCTCGACGACGTCATAGCGGGCGCTCGCAAGCACCCTGGCCTTACGGTCGGGTCGCTCGCGCTCATCACAGGCGCAGCGATGGTAACGATACTGCTGATGCAGAGGACGGGGCCGCGCAGATACGACTGGATCCGCGAACGTCTGGACCCAAGAGCATGGGTCGATGCCGAGGCCATGCGCAGCCGGTTTGAGGCCATGGCGAAGGCACTGGGTGAGGGGGCTGAGGATATCGGAAGCCGCGCCGGATCCCTGGCCGATGAGACACGTCACGGTGCAGGCAGACTCCTTCGCCTGGGACGGCGGGCCACTTCACCCTCCGCACGCAGACGTTATGCCAGACAGACCAATGATTATGCCTCCCAGGCACAAAAAACGGCACGAGCCTATGCTGGCGAGGCTGGCCAATATGCCCGCGATCATGCCCGCGAAGCCAGCGCCCTTGTGGCTATCGCAACCCTCGCTGCTGTAATCGGCGCAGCGGCATTGGAAGGCCGTCGTCTGGACAACGGTGTGCGTCGAGTGAGCAAAATTTGAGTTTTTGCGCATAAACGTTGCGAGAAAACGCAAGTTCGGCGAAACAGCCGCGCATGATCGCTCCGTCTGTCCTCGTCTTTGATTTCGATTCGACC
Organism: Caulobacterales bacterium; assembly: GCA_041308165.1. Lineage (GTDB taxonomy): Bacteria > Pseudomonadota > Alphaproteobacteria > Caulobacterales > Caulobacteraceae > Brevundimonas. Next base: position 4,909 of record JBFZCB010000239.1, on the reverse strand, counting down.
CTCGTGCGCATTGAGACGCTCGAGGCTCTGGGCGACATCGCCCTTGCGGGTCATCCCCAGGCCGACGAACTGCGCGAGCAGGTGGCTGTTCTGACCGATCAGGCCATGAACGGAGACCTGCCGTTTGGCGAGGCGTTGAGACGTCGACTGTCGCTGCTGCCACTGACCCGTGATCATGTTCAGACGTTGGCGTCGCGCATTTTGGAGGAGGGGACACCCTCGGTCCGGCGCAATCTGAGGTTCTTTAAGGAGAACATCGGGCGGATAATCATCTTGTCGGGAGGCTTTCGTGAAGTCATTGCCCCCATCGCCGAGCGCCTGGGCGTCCCTGCTGACCGGGTGTTTTGCAATGACCTGATCTATGATTCAGGAGGACGCGTCATCGGTGTTGATGATGCCAATCCCCTGTCCCATGCCGATGGCAAGCCGGCGGTCATTCGCGCCCTGGATCTGAAGGTCCCGGTGGTCATGGTCGGTGACGGCTGGAACGACGCCGAGGTAAAACAGGCCGGGGCTGCTGATCGCTTTTATGCCTTTACCGAAATCGTGCGGCGTGAGCGTGTCGTTGAGGCGGCAGATGCCGAAGCGCGATCGATTGATGAGCTGCTTTTTGCAGAGGGGCTGAGCGGCAGGTGGTCCTATCCGCGTAGCCGAATCCGCATGCTGCTTCTCGAAAACATCCATCCGGCTGCGGTGGAGCGACTTACTGACGAGGGGTATTCGGTCGAGACCATGAAAGGGGCTTTGGACGAGGACGATCTGATTGAGAGGATCAAGGGCATTCATGTTCTGGGCATAAGATCAAAGACCAGTGTAACGCCCCGCGTTCTTGAGGCCGCCGATCGCCTTTTGGCCATTGGGGCTTTCTGTATCGGCACAAACCAGATCGACCTTGAAGCTGCGGCAAGCCATGGCGTGGCTGTTTTCAATGCACCCTATTCCAATACCCGCTCGGTGGTTGAGTTGGCGATCGGCCTGACGATCACACTGATGCGCGATGTGGCCGACAAGTCCGCAGCCATGCATCTTGGGCAGTGGAACAAGTCAGCCGACGGCTCTCGGGAACTTCGGGGCAAGACCCTCGGCATCGTCGGCTACGGTGCAATCGGCTCGCAGCTTTCGGTAATTGCTGAGGCCTTGGGGATGAGGGTGATCTTCCATGATCTCTCTGAGCGCCTTGCCCTAGGCAATGCTCGTCGTGTGCGCAGTCTTGATCAGCTTTTGTCCGAAAGCGACGTCGTCAGCCTTCATGTTGACGGTCGTCGTGAAAACGCCAATCTGATCGGAGCCGCAGAGTTCCAGAAACTCAAGCCCGGAGCCCTTTTCCTTAATCTGTCACGGGGGCATGTGGTGGACATCGGTGCCCTGGCCCAGGCCATTGGGTCAGGGCGGGTTGGGGGTGCTGCGCTCGATGTCTTTCCGGAGGAGCCAAGAACCAATGCTGACCCCTTTGGAAGCCCCCTTTGTGGTCTCAGGAACGTAATCCTGACGCCTCATATCGGCGGATCAACAGAAGAAGCCCAGGAGGCCATCGCGGAGTTTGCTGCCGAGCGAATTCTCAATTTCATGAACCGGGGCGACACCACATTCTGTGTGAACCTGCCGAATGTGCAGCTGCCCGAGGTGTCAGGAGGCCACCGCATTTTGCATATTCACCGTAACCAGCTCGGTGTCATGTTTGAGCTTAATCGCGAACTGGCGACTGCGGGTCTGAACATCCTTGGACAGTATCTTAAGACCGACGAGGCGGTAGGCTATGTGATCACCGATGTGGATCGAGATTACGATCCCGAAGCCCTTACAGCGCTTAAAGCCGTGTCCGGCACCCTGAAGTTCCGTCTGCTGCACTAAATTTCAGCAAAAGCTTACCCTACGGTGACTTGCTTCCCCGCCAAAGGGGAGCAGACTAGGAGGAACGGTCGCACATTGACGACCGATGGGAGGTTACATGTCTCACTATCATCGCGGGGTGGCCATCGCCGCCCTTACACTCGCCGCCGTTTCCGTCACCAGTGTGGCTTCGGCACAGACCTACAACCGGCTTGTCGTGTTTGGCGACAGCCTCAGCGACAACGGAAATCTGTTCGCCTTCACGGGCGGGACACAGCCGCCAGCCCCCATCTATTTCCAAGGCAGGTTTTCGACCGGACCCACCTTTGTAGAGTTGCTGGGCTTTAACCTGGGCAGGTTCGCGACAGGATCCCCGGTCACCGGCAGCATAAACTATGCCTTTGGTGGAGCCCGCACGGATAGCCAGTCTGTACCTCCCGGCATGAGGCTCCAGCTTGCATCCTATGTAGGAGCCGGCGGCCGTTTCGGCTCGGGCGACCTGGTCAGCATTCTGGGTGGTGCCAACAACATCTTCCAGGGCTTGCCGATTGCAGGAGCCAGCAGCAATCCCACGGCGTCGATTGCACCCGTTGCCAACAGTGCGGCCAGCGACATCAATTTTCTGGTCAATAGCGTGGCCTCCGCTGGAGCCGGTACGATCCTGGTGACCAACCTGCCGAAGCTGAGCCTGACACCTCAGTTCCGCAACACTCCGGCCGCGCCTCTCGCCGATTTTGCAGTGACCACATTCAACGGGGCCGTTGCAACCCAGCTCGTAGCGACGGCAGCAGCCAATCGTAACACCAACATCATCCTGATGGATCTCTTCAAGGTTGGCGATCTGATTGCGGCAAGCCCTGACCGGTTTGGCATCAGCAATGTCACCGACGCCTGCTTCAATGGTGTGACACTGTGTGCGAACTCGAGTGGCTTCTTCTACCTTGATGGTGTGCATCCAACCGCACTTGGCCACCGGATCATTGCCCGACTGGCTAATGACTACCTCTACTACGGGGACCGTGGTGCAGTTGCTGCTGTGGTCGGTGAGACCACATACCGCCACCGGGAGACCGATCTTGAGTTCGGCAGTCAGAGGCTTTCGACGCGTCAGGACTGGGCTGAGGGAACATCTGTTATCGGGTCGGTCAGCTATGACAGTACCGAAACGGACGCCAGGGGCTCTTTTGGCAGTTTTGACTCCACGAGCCAGGGGGGTCGGATCGGTGTCGAGCACAGCTGGTCCAACAGCTGGAAGGTCGGACTGAATGGCGGCTATCGCCAGACAGATGCTGAATCCAACGGTTTCGACGCTTCGTTTGAAACCCTTTCATTCGACGTCTACGGCGGGTGGCGCTCAGGCAATATGTTCATCAATGCCTCGGCAGGCGCCAGCTATGATAATGTCGACACGGATCGTCTGTCGGCGCTGGACCCGATCGTGATGACCGGCACAACCGAGGTCGTCAGCAGGGGCGCGCGACTGCAGGGTGGGCTGTGGCTCGGGGGCGAGGGCATGGGCCTGTCGCCCCGTGTTGCCGTCAGCTGGATATCCAGCGATGTCGGTGGCTTTGCTGAGCAGGGTGCCGGTGCCCAGTATGACTATCAGAGCCGCAGTGTGACCGTACTTGCAGCCGAGGTGGCCTTGAGAGCGGAAGCCAATGTTGGTGGGTTCGAGGTGTTCGCAGAGGGAGGTTATCGTGATGCCCTCGACGACAGTTCCGACCAGGTCCGGACGGGTATCTTCGGCAATACGGCGAGGGTTCTTGGACGAACCGTAGACGAGCCCTTCGGTGGGCAGGTGCTGGCATCTGCAGGCCTCAGCGGTGACTTTGGACCCCTGAAGGTGGGCGTTGCCTATCGCGGCAGGTTCGGGGACCAGGCGGACAGCCATATGGGTGGGATTACACTCACCTTGCCGCTCCAGTAGTCCAGCCTTTCTAGACCCAACAGACACCCCTCCGGATTTCTGTCCGGGGGGGTGTTCTGCCTTTCTGGTACCGCATCTGATCGGGTTGCAGGGCGATAGTCAGCTGCAGCGGGCCTACAATCTCAGGTCTGGCTTAGGTCTGGCGTATAGTCACAGGCGGCAGTTTCGCTCATATCATCGGCCGTAGCCTTTAGATCCAAAACGAACCTCCATCTGCCTAGCCCGGTGGATCATAATCCTGCTACTGCTGACTTGAGCACGGAGAGAGATGGATATGGCAGCCTTGACGCTGGATAGCGTGAGCAAGCGATATGGCGACTTTCAGGCGGTAAGTGATCTGAGTTTCCAGGTACCAAAGGGAACGATCTGCGGCTTTTTGGGGCCAAACGGTGCAGGCAAGACGTCAACGCTTCGCATGATCCTGGGTCTTCAGTCGGCGACCAGCGGAACCATCGAAATCTTGGGTGCGTCGGATGGTCGCCAGGTTCGTGACCGCATCGGCTTTCTGCCTGAGGAAAGGGGTCTGTACAAAAAGATGACGCCGGTTGAGGCGATTGCCTTTTTCGGAGCATTGAAGGGCTTACCTATACCAGAGGGGCGCAGGCGGGCCCGAGAGTTACTGGAACAGCAGGGTCTAGGAGAGGCTCGAAACAAGAAGATGAAGGCCCTTTCAAAGGGCATGGCCCAGAAGGTCCAGCTGATTGCAGCAGTGGTGCATCGTCCGGAGTTTGTTATCCTGGATGAGCCCTTTTCGGGACTGGATCCGGTCAATCAGCAGGGACTTGAGGCGATGATACGTGGCCTCGCAGCCGATGGCGCGACGGTTCTTTTTTCGACCCATGTCATGCAGCATGCGGAGCGGCTTTGCGACAAGGTCGTACTGCTGGCCCGGGGCCGAAAGGCCTTTGAGGGTACAGTGGATGAGGCACGCTCGACCTCTCGCCGCTTTCTTGAGTTGGAAGGTGAAATAGCCCCCGAGGCCGCGGCTGCCCTGCCGGGCGTGGATAGCGTGGAAATCGCCAGCGAACAGGACGGCGTGCGTGTTCTCAAGGTCAGCCTTGCGGCAGGGGCCAGCGGTCAGTCGGCCCTGAAGGCCGCTTTTCTTGGCGGCCTGGACGTTCATCGCTTCGAGCTCAGGGAACCGTCCTTGCA
>JBFZCB010000238.1:0-2842 GCA_041308165.1 Caulobacterales bacterium | reverse complement strand
CGCCAACCTCAGGTGCGGAAAGGGAGGGCCTCGGCCCTCCCTTTTTGCTTGTCTGGAGTGGGAAATATCCGCCCGGCAATGAAGGCTGTCGGGAACAAGAAAATCGGCTATCAATGGCCAGCGCCCTTTGAGATCAGCCTTGACCGACACTATCGACCCACGCATCGAGATCCGGTTCGAACCCAGCGGCCAAAGGCAAAGGCTGGGTGAACGGCTTGTCCAGCGCGGCCTCGTAAGATCCGACGATGTCGACAATGCCCTTCTGCTCCAGGCCCGTAATGGTGGCCTTCTGGGCCTAAACCTGGTCCGACTAGGGGCTCTTTCAGAAGCCACCCTCCTCGATATTGTAAGCGAACAACTGAACCTGCCGGTCCTCTCACCCGAGCAGGGACCCCGTCCCGAACAGGTCGCGGACTTCCTGACCGAGCTTCGTTCGCCCATCAGTTGGTGGGCTGAGGCTGGTGCGATCGCCTGGAGACACGCCGACACGGGGACAATCTACTGCGCCGGGGTGCAGCCCACAGACCCGCGACTGGCCGAGCGCATAGCCCAGGCCACAGACGAGCCTGTCACATGGTTCCTGGCCCCTCGCGCCCAGATTGAGGCCCTGAACCAGGATATAAATGCCGGCAAGGGCGCAGGGCTCTCTGCTGATCTTGCCATGGGGGGCAGTGCCGATGCCGCTCGCCTGCGCGAACTGGCCCAGGAAGCCCCAACAATTGATTTTGTAAACGCGATTTTCGCCGAGGCCCTGACACGCGGGGCCTCGGACGTCCATGTTGAGCCTTACGAAGACCGCTTCCTCGTCCGGATGCGCATCGACGGCGTCCTGACCACTGCTCGGTCGGCCCCGCGTGCAAACTTCGAGGCCGTGGCTTCACGCATCAAACTCCTCAGCCACATGGATATCGGCGAGCGGCGCCTGCCACAGGACGGACGCCAGTCCATCCGGGTCTCGGGCCAGGAAGTCGATCTTCGGGTCTCCACCCTTCCCTGCTCATGGGGAGAATCCATTGTCCTGCGTCTCCTGGGCAAAACCAGCCGCCTTCCAGAACTCTCCGAGCTCGGCGTAGGCCCTGACCAGGAACGCAAGCTCCTGACCCTGTCAGTACACCCGAACGGGGTCCTGTTGATTACCGGTCCAACCGGATCGGGCAAGACCACCACAATCTATCGCCTCCTCACCCATCTGAACGATGGCCAGCGCAAGATCATCACCGTCGAGGACCCGGTCGAACTTGACCTGCCCGGCGTCATCCAGGTGCGTGTTCGCGCCGATATCGGCCTCACCTTTGCGGCGGGTCTGAGGTCCATCCTGCGTCAGGACCCGGACGTCATCATGGTCGGTGAGATCCGCGACCCTGAAACCGCCAGGATCGCAGTCCAGGCCGCCCTGACGGGTCACCTGGTCATCTCCACCGTCCACACCAATACCGCCCTTGCAGCCGTACCCCGGTTGATGGACCTGGGTGTCGAGGACTATCTCCTCTCGGACGTCCTGCGCGGCGTCGCGGGCCAGCGACTGGTCAGGCGCCTCTGCACATGCGCCCGCTCCTCCACACCGGATGAGGCCATCGCTCATGAGCGCGCCTTTCCGGACCATTTGCGTGCCCATGTCGAAGGACAGGACGCAAGATGGCATGAACCCGTTGGCTGCCCTCGCTGCGGCCAGTCCGGCTTTCGCGGACGCATCGGTGTCTATGAGATCGCACCCGTCACCACCGCCCTCACCCAGGCCCTGCGTGACGGAGCCGATGAAGACCGGCTGACCGCTATCGCCCGTGCTGACGGCTTCCTCTCTTTCGGTGACGACGGGGCCTTGAAGGTCCGCAGCGGAGACACAGCCTGGTCAGAGATACACAGGATCGTGGGAGCGGCTGAGTGATACCAGCACCCGTCGCAGTCATCGGCATGCACCGTTCTGGCACCTCCTGCCTGGCCGGCTGTCTGGAAAATCTCGGACTCAGTCTTGGTGATGTGAACACGGCTGCGCCTCACAACCGTCGCGGCAATCGCGAGAACCCTCGGTTCTGGCCCGTCCATGACGCCGTCCTCGCTCGCGTCGGGGCCAGTTGGGACAACCCACCCAAGGAACCGGTCACCTGGACCGCCTCGGAACGCTCAGCCCTCCGCTCTGTCCTTCAGGACTACGACACCCTTCCAAGACCCTGGGGGTTCAAGGACCCCCGTGCCACGGTAATCCTTGATGGCTGGTTCGAAGTCTTGCCCGACCTGAGACTGGTCGCCTCCATCCGCCACCCTCTCGCTGTCGCCGGATCGCTCGCGGCTCGCAACACCTTTGATCAGCCCCACTCCCTTTCACTGTGGAGCGCCTACAACCGCGCCGTACAGTTCTGGCGCGAGCGAATCGTCTTCGACATCATCGACTATGATGCCTGTGACTATGAAGATCGCGTTCGCAAGGCTGGTGCTCGCCTCGGCCTCGACGCCACAGCGCCCATGCCGTTCCGGACGGCGGAACTTAACCATCAGGGTGAGCATGACACCGCTCCCGAGACCGTTGCAGGACTTTGGGCAGAGATGAAGGCCCTTGCACAATGATCCCCAAGGTCTCCGTCATCGTAGTCGGGTTCGACATGGCGCGGGAACTTCCAAGAACCGTCCAGTCTCTTCTGCCCCCCTATCAGCGTGATGTCGCCGTTACAGACATCGAGATCATCATCGCTGACAACGGATCCCATGAACCCGTCCGACGCGACTGGTTTGCGGCTGACGCCGACATCACCGTTCTGCGGGTCGATACCGGCGGCGTATCGCCCTGCCGGGCGGCCAATCTGGCGGCAGCCTATGCCCGGGCCGATCATCTGGCCGTCGTCATAGA
>JBFZCB010000237.1:0-5061 GCA_041308165.1 Caulobacterales bacterium | reverse complement strand
CGACATGAACCAGCTTCCAATCATAAGGCCCCATTCGCTGAAAGGTGAAGTGGGTCTGGCTCCCGATCCGGGGATCACCGACCGCAAAACGGGCGCGGTTGACACTCCAGTAGGTCGGTCGGGGCCTTGCATGGCGTACCGATGCTTCAGGACGAGCCTGTGTCGCAGACCTACCGTGCCCGAGCGTCAGGGCCCAGAGAGCCTGAGGGTCCAGATAGGCTTCTGCATCGGGCCCAGGTCTGGAGGGTTGTGGGAGAACCTGTTCGAACTGACGGCGGATCGCACGGGCAGGATCTTGCAATAGGGTTGGCGACGGAGTCTGTGGCAGGGGCCTGAGGGCCAATTGCGGGCGTAGCGAGGCGCGCACAGCGTTATAGTCGATCAAAAGGGTCAAGCCCTGAGCATCGCCGGCTCCCGCGGCAGCTCTTATGCCGTAGAAAGTGACCAATGGAGCCGTGAAGAAGGCCAGTGTGGAAACGGCAATTCCGAGGACCACAAGATTGATGATCAGCCGCTTGAACGAAGGGCTACTCCGGGCCGCCTCGCGTTGATGACGTGCCCGTTCCCAAACGGTCTGGCGATCATCACGAGGCGGAGGAAGGGTCAAGACAGCAGGTCCAGTCAGACAGAGTGGCCAAGACTAACAAAAGTTTCCGTGCTGGCGATCCGATCGCCACCCCGTCACCCCCGATGTGACCAGACAGGATGACTGCTGACGCTGCTATGTCTTTCTGGGACAGCGGCCTGGGCAAGGCACGCTGGCTCTATCACTAAAGAAAACGCCCGCCGGAAGGTTCCGGCGGGCGCCTGCATCCGACTATAAACTAGCCCACATCGGGAAGGGCGGCCTTAAGGTTCTCAGCCACCTTGTCAAGGAAGCCCTCGGTGGTGAGCCAGCCCTGTTCGTCACCAACCAGAAGCGCAAGGTCCTTGGTCATGAAACCGGCCTCGACCGTCTCTACGACGACACGCTCGAGCGTATCTGCAAAGGTTGCCAGATCCTCATTGCCATCCAGCTTTGCGCGGTGGGCAAATCCACGTGTCCAGGCGTAGATTGAAGCGATCGAGTTGGTCGAGGTTGCCTCTCCCTTCTGATGCTGGCGATAGTGGCGCGTAACTGTGCCATGCGCAGCCTCGGATTCCAGTACCTTTCCGTCTGGCGTCATCAGAACAGACGTCATGAGACCGAGCGAACCAAAACCCTGAGCAACAACGTCGGACTGAACATCGCCATCGTAGTTCTTGCAGGCCCAGACGAACCCGCCCGACCATTTGATCGCGGCAGCAACCATGTCGTCGATCAGGCGGTGCTCATAGGTCAAACCTGCAGCCTTGAAGCGATCGGCATATTCTTCGTCGAACACCTTTTGGAAGATGTCCTTGAAGCGACCGTCATAGGCCTTCAGAATCGTATTTTTCGTCGAAAGATAGACAGGGAAGCCGCGTCCAAGCCCGAAGGCAAAGCTCGCCCGAGCGAACTCGGTGATCGAGTCGTCAAGGTTATACATACCCATGGCCACGCCAGACGACGGGAAGTCAAAGACCTCATAGTTCAGTTCCTCGCCATTCTGTCCGACCCATTTCATGGTCAGCTTGCCGGGACCGGGAACGAGGAAGTCTGTCGCCTTGTATTGGTCACCAAAGGCATGGCGGCCCACGACGATCGGCTGTGTCCAGCCGGGCACAAGGCGCGGCACATTGGAGCAGATGATCGGCTCACGAAACACGACGCCACCAAGGATATTGCGGATCGTGCCATTTGGCGATTTCCACATTTTCTTGAGGCCGAACTCCTTAACTCGGGCCTCATCTGGGGTGATCGTGGCGCACTTGACGCCCACCCCATGCTTCTGGATGGCATGAGCGGCATCCACAGTCACCTGGTCATCGGTGGCATCACGATGCTCCATACCGAGATCGTAATAGTCGAGCTCCAGCTCGAGGAACGGAAAAACCAGCTTGTCCTTGATCATCTTCCAGATGATCCGCGTCATTTCATCGCCGTCGATGTCCACGATGGGATTGGCGACCTTGATCTTGGCCATGCGATTAGCGCCTCTGACATTTGGGAAAGTTCATATTGCGGGCGGGTATAGCCATGCCCAGCCAGGTTCGCAAAGGTTCAGGCAGCTGTTGGTGGTTTTGGGCGAAAAATCAGCCTGGCCGTCCCTGAAGCGCCAGGGCCTTAACGCTTGCGTATCAGAGGGGACAAATAGGGCCTGGGATGAAAACTGCGCGCACGTCTCGCCGGACGGGTTTGAGAAATGCTAGCCGGTGGAGGTCTGGGTTCATGTCTTGCATGGGCCAAGCCGGGGCCTCAATCTCTGACCCGTTGTGAAAACAGGAGACCTCTGATGGCGGCCAGCCGCACCCCTCGCGCCATTGCCTTGTCGGCTCTCGCCACGGCAGCCTTGCTAATAGCCGCCTGCGGCCAGGATGGTGAGGCGGGATCTTCGGACGCCCGGTTGTCATCTGAAAGCGCCAGCCTTGCTGGCGCTACAGAACCCAGTTCGGTTGGCTATCCGAATTCCTCCGGAGCCCTCCAGCCCCCGCAAACGAGAACCTTTCGAGACTGGTTTGTGGTCTGTGACAACGGGAACGACTGCATGGCCTTTGGCGGGGCTGCCGAAGGCGGGGTGGGCTGGGTAAGCGTATCTATGCCCGCTGGACCCGAGGCCAGGCCTCAGGTCCGAGCAGGGTTCTGGCCCAACGAGGGTGACCCAACAACGGCTTCGACCACCGTAATGATCGATGGACGCCGGATGGCGACTATCGAAACACCTTCGCAGGACACGGATGTTACCCTGGCCGATCCAACAGCTGCCGTCTCTGCCCTTGTGACCGGGCGTCAGATGACCCTCAGCCTTGGCAGAGACGTTCAGCCCATGGTCCTCAATGGTGCAACCGCGGCTCTTCTGTGGATTGATGAGCGTCAGGGTCGTCTAGATACGGTCACGGCCCTGGTTCGAAGGGGATCAAAACCGGCATCCGCTGTGCCGGCTGCGCCGTCACTACCGGCCATCAGACCAGCGCCTGCTATTTCTCAGGAAGGATTTGGTCAGTTTGCCTCGCGCCTGCCAGCGACCCTTGAAGCCCTGGCTGAGGTCAGGGAGTGCAGGGCAGACACAGAGTTCAACCCCGACATGCAACAAGATATCCAGTCCGCCAGACTGGATGCAAGAACAGAGCTCTGGGGCGTAACCTGCTTTGTCGCAGCCTATAATGCGGGCACACGATACTTCCTGACCGGGCCGAACGGTTCCAGCCCCCAGGCCCTGACGTTCCGGGGAACTACAGAAGCCTCAGATATTCTCATCAATGCCGACTACTCGCCAGAAACGCGAACCCTCAGCCAGTTTGCCAAGGGCCGCGGCCTAGGTGACTGCGGTGTGGCGTCTTCCTGGATCTGGACCGGACGGGACTTTGTACTGTCTGAGGAAAGCGTGATGGAACACTGTTGGGGTGCCATGCCCGATCGATGGCCTACGACCTGGCGAAGCCGTTAGCGCACGGCCCCCTCCGGTGAGATCGGAGCGGAACGCCCAGTCTAGCTTCAAAGCCAGTCCTGCTCGCGAAATCGGGGCCCAGGTCTATATCCCCCTTCGCTGGGCACGGGCTTTGACAAAGGGGGCAATCGAACAAACGGGTCAATTTCAACCCCGCATCCGGGCCTCAAGAACAGCCAACGGCAGCGAACCATTGGCAAGAACCCGATCGTGGAAGTCCCGCAGGTCGAATCCGGGCCTGGCCTCGGCCTCGGCCCGCAGGCGTGCAATGACAGTATGGCCCACCTTGTAAGAACAGGCCTGTCCAGGCCAGACGCAGTAGCGGTTGATCTCGCTGTTTGAGGCATCGAGTGGCTTGGCTCCTGATGCAGCCATATACTGAACCGCTTCCTCACGGCTCCAGCGTTTGGCATGCAGGCCTGTATCCACCACAAGACGAACCGCCCTGAAAAGATAGGACATCAGAAAGCCGGCTCTTCCCAAAGGGTCATCGGCATAGGCGTCCAGGTCATTGGCGGCTACGGCCTCGGCATAGAGTGCCCAGCCCTCATTATAGGCGGAAAACCCGCCGGCCCGACGCCACTGTGGAAGTTCACCGGCCTCGCGCTGCAGGGCGACCTGCAGGTGATGGCCCGGAGACGCTTCATGATAGGTCAGGGTGGGCAGGGCAAAGCGCGGCCAATTCCCGGTATCGCGCAGGTTGATGTAGTAGGCTCCTGGCCTGGACCCGTCGAGAGGCGGGCCCTGATAGTAACCCCCGGGAGCGCCAGACTGGATTGAAGGGGGCACCCTTCGGATCTCCACATCGGATCTGGGCAGTCGGCCGAACACAGCCGGGAGTTTCGGCTCCAATGCCGCGACCTGTGCGTTCAGCCAGTTGAGAAGCGCCTGTCGGCCTTCATCCGTGTTTGCAAAAAGTTGGCTCGGATCACGATTGAGGGCCTGAATGCGTTGGCCGACTGTACCCTGGGTGTAGCCCTGGGCTTTCAAAATCGTATCGAGACCGGCGCTGATTTCTGCCACCTGCTCACGGCCCATCTCGTGGATCTCGGAAGCCGTAAGCGTCGTTGTGGTATTGGCCTTGAGCCCGTTGGCATAAAAGGCCTCGCCTTGGGGAAGGCGCCAGACACCGGCGTCGTGAACAGCCAAGGGCCGGATGGTCTCGAGCGCTGCGATCTGGCGGGCAAGGGCGGGCTTGACCTTACGATCTACAATCTCGGCTGCTCGATCACCGTAACCCCCCAGCCCCAGCGAAGCCGCCTTTCGTGCAAGAGATCGGACCATGGCCATTTCGGAGGCCGGCGCAGCCTGCAGGGCCCGGATCTGGGGCAACATCCGGTCAATGATAAAGTCCGGAGGGATTACGCCCTGCCCTGCGTCCTCAAAGACCTTATCGGTCTCTCCATCCAGAACACCGGCAAAGGCCTCCAGTCGCTGCAGAAAGGCCTCGGCTCCGTCGCCATCTTCAACACGGTGCTGGTTGTCAAGGAAATCGGGCGTACTGAAATAGGCACCCGACAACTGCGTGATCACATAGGGCGCAGGCCGTCCTGGC
>JBFZCB010000236.1:0-10378 GCA_041308165.1 Caulobacterales bacterium | reverse complement strand
ATTATGCATACGATGTCACGCGCCATTAATGATCGGGCTCATAAGACCCGCGTTCTCCGAAGCGGCCTCTCCATCAGTCTATGAAGATCGATTTCTCGGCTCTGTGGCGCAGGCTTCGGATCCATCGTCCTGTCCAACACCCTACCGCTCGCTTCCGGTTGAGGAATCGGGAAGTTTTGAGGCCCTGCCCAAGGCGTGAGTTGAACACCTGCCGGCAGAGATATGGCGCTGTGGCTGCGTCAAGATCGCTCTGGCGCTGCCAACACGGCAATATTGCCCTGACTTTCGCACTCGTGGCACCCGCAGTGATCCTTCTCGCTGCGGGTGCCATTGAACTCTACAATGTACAGTCGAAAAGAACGCGGCTGCAGGACGTTGCCGATTCAACAGCCCTAGCCGGTAGCCATGCCCTTGGCCTGGCCGTGAGCGATAGAACGGCCGTCCGGCGTACCGAGGCCCTGCTGGAGGCCCAGATAAGTGAGTGGAGCCAGAGCCCCTCCATCTCCTCAGAAGTCTCCATTGTGATGGAAGGCGGTCAGCGTGCGATTCAGGTCGTATTGAGGGCCCATTCTCCCTCGTTCTTTGGCAGCATGCTTCCACCGGGCGGATGGAACTACACGGCCCGTTCGAGAGCCCAGTCGATCGGGATCACGCCTCTATGCGTGATCATCAGTAGCCCGGGGGGAACACGCCGGCTGAACATCAGAGACATCAGCAGACTGTCTGCACCCCAATGTCTTGTGCATTCCAATCGCGACATCATTGTCGAAGGCGGAAGCCTCTCGGCTGGTGAGGTTCAGGCCGTGACCCGGGCCAGCGGCACCATCAGTCCTGCTGCAGGCACCGGCGCCGAACGCATCCCGGATCCCTTCGCAAATCTAGCCCTATCCTCGCCATCAGGCTGTCCTGGGGCTCCTAAAAGTCTTCTCCTGACAAAGGGAAAACACCGTCTCGCCGCGGGTGTGCACTGCGGCTTCTTCAACCTATCCGGCGACGCAGAGCTGGTTCTGGAGCCAGGGGAGCATTGGTTCCACATGGGCCAACTCAATGTCATCGATGATGCCCGCCTCGAAGGACAGGATGTCTCCCTGATCTTTGACAAGCAATCCGGTTTTCAGTTCAGGGGCAATGCGACCGTCAATCTCGAGGGCCGAAGGAGCGGTCGCTATGCGGGGATGGTCCTGCTGGCTGCCCGTGGCAACCGAAAGGACTTCATCATATCCAGCGATAATGTCCGCTCGTTGCTCGGGGTAATCTATATTCCAGATGCCCGTCTTATCGTCGAGGGCAATGCCGGTGATGTCGCCAGATACAGCGACTGGACTGTGCTTGTTGCCAGCGCTCTCCAGATGAATGGCTCGCCCAATCTCTTCATCAATGCAAACTATCGGGGCTCCAGTGTCCCGGTACCGGCAGGTGTTGGACCCCGTAACGGCGCCTCGCGCCTGATCGACTGAACTTGACCCGAAGTGGCGGAGCTGTGTGAGCATCCTTCATCGCCCCTGACAGCCCTTGACCATAAGCAGATCCCACATGAGGCCTTGTGACGCGCGGGTAGAAGGCCGTCTCAAAGCGGGTCACGACGGTCCAGGCCTGTGACACGAACCCCGCTTTCAACCCGTTCCATATTCCGTTATTCAGGCTGAATTATAGTCCGGGCCGGACGATTGAACCGGCTCTAGAAACGGACGCTGCCTCGGGGCCTAGAGTTGGTAAAGCCTTCATGATCGGCCTGGTGATCGTCACGCATGGCGGCCTCGCCTCTGAGTTTCTGGCAGCGATGGAGCATGTGGTCGGCCCACAGCGCGGTGTGGCGGCCATCTGTATCGGTCCTGAAGACGACATGGAGCGACGTAGACGCGACATCGTTGACGCAGCCGCAGCCGTCGACGACGGAACGGGCGTCATCCTGCTCACGGACATGTTTGGTGGAACCCCATCCAATCTGGCCATATCCGTCATGGAACAGACCCGTGCCGAGGTGATCGCCGGCCTCAACCTTCCCATGCTCATCAAGCTGGCAAGCGTTCGCCAGAGAGAAACCCTCGAAGCCTGCGTGGCCCACGCTCAGGAAGCCGGTCGCAAGTATATTTCCGTTGCCTCCTGGGTACTGTCCGGAGAGAAGTAATGGGTGAGCCCCAGAGGGTTGAGGCTGAGATATGCAATACCCGCGGGCTTCATGCCCGCGCCTCAGCAAAGTTTGTCAAACTGGCTTCCGCCTTCGAAAGCGAGATTCACGTGACGCGTGATGGCGTCACCGTAGATGCGCGTTCGATCATGGGACTTCTCATGCTTGGTGCTGGAATGGGTTCAGTTGTGGACATCTGCGCAGAGGGGCCCGATGCCAGGGAAGCCATGGCGGCCCTGTGTGATCTAATTTCCAGAAAGTTCGATGAGGACATCTGACCCGCAAGGCCTTGGTGGCTGCGGCATCGGCAAGGATTGAACAAAGCCCGATGTGGCCTATCTAGACCCTTACGCACCGGGTCTCGCCGCCTCAGGGGGACAGACGGGGCGCAGTCGCAAGCTTCTGGACTGACCCATGACGACACGTACAATCCTGTTCGACAGCCCTTTTCTCCTGGGGTTTGACCAGACCCGCGCCCTGATCGACCGGGCGGCCAAGGCTGCAGCCGAGAGCTACCCGCCCTATAATGTCGAGCAGCGCGGCGAGCGTGACGTGCGCATAACCCTAGCTGTGGCCGGTTTTACGCCTGATGACCTTTCGATTACGCTCGAAGGCCGCCAGATGACCATTGCAGGCAAGCGTGAACCCTCCGGCGAGGATCAGGCCTTTCTCCACAGGGGCATAGCCGCACGCGGCTTCATGCGCAGCTTCGTCCTGGCCGACGGGCTGGAGGTGGCCGGGGCCAGGCTGGAGCATGGCCTTCTGCACGTCGACCTGAGCCGCCCGGAAGGCGCTCCGATCGCCAGACGCATTCCGATCAGCCTCGGCTGATGCTTTCCTGCCAAGAACGCCGGCTGTCGCAGCCTGCCCCACGCTTTGACGCCTTGAAGGAGGTGGCCCCATGACCTCGACAACCAAGCTGGATCCCGCCGATTTTGCTGGCCTGGGATCACCCGAACTCGTCTATGTGCGTGAGATCAGTGCCGAGGAGGCTCTGGCCAACCTCCTGCGCGAGGAGGTGCCACATCTCAATATTGGTCCGGGTCAAACCCTCTATGCCGTCCACCGCGCAGATGGAGAACGACTAGCCATCATGCTGGATCGTGAAACGGCCTTTGCCACGGCCTTTGCCCATGCACTGGAGCCTGTCTCGGTCCACTGAGATCGGCGCGAAACGGCCAGGCCCCCTGGCCTCCATAGACCCAGGGTCGGAACCCAGGGTCTGGATCCAAGGCCGAGGAGATCCTGGGAGGGGGGCTGTAATCAGGCGGCTGTAGCCGCCTCATCCCTAACAAACAGGGCCCTTACAGCATCGACAGTCTGTGCCTGCCGCAGCTTTTCGCGCAGCTCAGGTGCTCTCAGGGCACGTGACACCGCTGCAAGCGCGCGTAGGTGCTCAGCACCGGCACGTGGCGGGGCAAAGAGGGCAAAGACAAGGTCGACAGGCCGGTCGTCCATAGCCTCATAGGCCACGGGCGTTTCGAGGCGCAGAAAAATGCCCCGCACCGACTGAAGTCCATTGATATGGGCGTGGGGTGCCGCCACGCCGGACCCCAGCCCGGTCGAGCCGAGGGCTTCACGCTCCAACAACGCCTCAAGTACCTCCGCCGCATCAATCCCGAGAACCTCGCCGGCGACCTCAGAGACCATGTTCAGGAGTTGGCGCTTTGACGAAGCACCATGGCGCAGGACGATGCCGTCGCGCACCAGCAGACTACTGACGTCCATCGTATTACGAATCCAAGTCCTGGGCCCTAGTAGGGGGCGGTCGGGCGTGTAGCCTCTTCCGTCCCCTTCGGAAACCCCTGATCGCTGTTCAGCTTGCAGATCCGGCCTAAACCTTGGGCCTGCCCTGTCCGTTTGAAGAGACCGTTCTCTCCGGATCGATCCAGCCGACATTGCCATCGGGTCGACGGTAGACCACGGCAATGCCCCCATGCGCCGCATTCCTGAACAGCACGAGCGGGTAGCCGGTCATGTCGAGTTCGGCGACGGCGCGGCCGACGGTGATGGTACGGATTTCAGACTGGGTTTCGGCAATGACCATGCCGACCGGAGGCGGACCATCCGCCTGCCCTGCTGCGCCGAAAACCTCATCCTCAACCGTGTCGGGGTTACGAAGAACAATACTGCGCGCCACATCTGCCGCCGCCATCTCTGTCTTTTCGGGCGACAGTCCCTTGGGCCCGATGTGATGATCCTTGAGGCGACGCTTATAGCGCCGGACGCGCTTTTCAAGCTTGTCGAGGCTGTCGGTGAACGCCGAATGAGCGTCACCGCCATGCCCGGTCGTCACAAGGCTCTGACCTGATGCAAGACGGACCCAACAGTCCACCTTGAACAGATGGCCATCCTTGGAGACCACGACCTCGGCGTCTTGACCGCCGCGTTCGAAGTACTTTCCGACGCCTTCCTGGAGTTCCTGGGAGATGCGCGAGCCTAACGCTTCGCCGACATCCACTTGCTTGCCGCTGACTTGGACTTGCATCCTCATAGAACGCGACGGACTGTGTTCGGTGTCAATCAAAATCGTTGTTATCTTAGTGAAAACAGCGTCGAGATCGCCAGGCCTTCGAGGCTTGCTGCCTCGGGGCGGACGGAGGCTATAGATGGACTGGAGCGGGAGGCCCCGCCTGGCCGTGTTGAGACAGGGGCTCGCAAGGCCTGGAGACCGAATGTCTCTTCTGACATCTTAAAGGGGCCTGTCAGCGATCATCGTTGGCCAGACGTAAGGCCGCTCTCTGTAAGGCGGGATGCTCGATCCATCCGTCAGGTGATGATCGCCAGTTCCAATCGGAAAATCCTTGAAGGCTCCGTGTTCAGGAGGCCTTGAGCATGCGCCGACGCTGGACAGAGGAGGGTATGCGCAGCGCTTCGCGATATTTGGCTACGGTCCGTCGTGCAATGTCGATGCCCGCCTCATTGAGGAGTTCAACGATCCGGTCATCAGACAGGATGTCGCCATCACGCACCTCATGGTCGATCATCGACTTGATGCGGTGCCTTACGGCCTCTGCCGAATGTGAGGAGGCCCCGTCCATGGACTGAATGGAGGCCGTAAAGAAGAATTTCAGTTCAAATACCCCTCGAGGGGTAGAGACATATTTGTTGGAAGTGACACGACTGACGGTCGATTCATGCATGCCGATGGCATCGGCAACCGTCTTCAGGTTCAGCGGCCGAAGGAACTCGATACCGAAGGCCAGAAAGGCATCCTGCTGACGCACAATCTCGGATCCGACCTTCAGAATGGTCCGGGCCCGCTGGTCGAGAGACTTGACCAGCCAGTTCGCCTGGGCCGCACAGTCAGCGACATAGGCCTTCTCGGTTTCCGATCGGGCTCCGGCCACGACCGTGGCGTGATAACGCTTGTCCACGAGCAGACGCGGCAGGGTGTCGGTATTGAGTTCGACCTTCCAGCCGCCAGCCGGGTCGGGGCGCACATGCACATCAGGGATGACGGTCTGGGCGGGTTCACCGCCGAAGCCTGCACCGGGCCGAGGCGTCAGGGCCTTCAGCTCGCTGATCATCTCCGAAAGATCTTCTGCATCGACCCCGCAGACCGTGCGCAGAGCCGCCAGGTCACGCCGTGCGAGAAGTTCAAGATTCTCGAGCAAGGCAGCCATGGCCGGATCGAACCGGTTTCTCTCGAGCAACTGCAGCTTGAGACACTCGGGAACGGAGCGGGCCATGATCCCGGTTGGCTCAAACCCATGGCAGGTCGCGAGTACCGCCTCTACACGTTCAAGGCCGCAGCCCAATCGATCTGCAACCTCTTCGAGGTCGCCACGAAGGTAGCCCCCCTCATCGACCATATCGATCAGGGTCAGGGCTACAGCATGGTCACCGGCAGTAAAGCCAGCCGACGAGGCCTGGGCTTGAAGATGTTCCCATAGGGTCGGCTCACGATGATCAGGACGCTCCCCGCCCTCACCTTCAGAAAAGCTCCCACCGCCCTTGCCTGTACCTGACCAGTCTCCCAGCCCAGGCTGGGCCTCATCGATCATTCGGTCCGAGGTCCTTTCGCCGGGCGAAGCATCCCCGAAAACATCCCTGTCCTGGGCATCAACATTATGGCTGCGCTCGGCAGCGCCCTGGTCAGAGAAACTCAGCTCTGCCCCTTCAGGACTGACTGTCGATGCAGGCGCGATCTCGCCATCGGAGACGGCGACCGGTTCATCGCGCTGGAGGAGTGGATTGCGCTCCATCTCGCCTTCGACAAAGGCTTCGAGTTCCTGGTTGGACAGTTGCAGCAGCTTTATAGCCTGCTGCAGCTGGGGGGTGATGACCAACCCCTGGCCCTGTCTGATTTCCAGTCTCTGACCGACCACTACGCCCAAATCTCCCGCCAGGGCCCCTTGGCCCGAAACTTGCTGGCGCACAGTAATGAAGCGGATCGGTTAACGCCGCTCTAAGCGCGGGCCCCGGAAAAGCCGACTTTCAGTCCGGCGGGCCTCCTGTCCCGTGAAGTAAAATCTAAACCATCATGCTTGGCACCCCCTTCATGTTCGTCGGGCAGGTTTGAGACGTTTGCACCCCTTGCCCGATAGCCGCCATGCTGATGTTCAGACCGCTCCTGCGCTACGCCGACTTCAAGGGTCGGGCCAGCCGGACCGAGTTCTTTCTGTTCCTGGGCTTTCAGGTCATGGCTCTCGGCCTTTGCGTTGGCCTGGCGCTGAGGTCACTTTCCGGCTTCGAAACGGATGCGGGAGAGGCCTTGGGTGGCCTGCTGGCCGCTCTGGGGGCAGCGGGTCTGCTGATGATGGTGTTCGCCTTGCCGAACTCGGCCGTCCTGAGCCGAAGGCTGCATGACAGCAATAGGTCTGCGCTCTGGATGTCACTGCTCTTGCCTGACGTGCTTGCCCAGATGGTCTTGATCCTGTCGGCCGGACAGATGATCCGCCTGGCCACGGCCGGCCTTGATACGCAGGCGATGATCGATGCCGTCATGTCGGCTGCAGGCAGCTCTCTGCTTGTCAGCACCCTGGCTATTCTGTGCAGGCTGGCCCTGTTCATCATGACGCTCATGCCCGGGACACGGGGACCCAACCGCTTTGGTCCGGACCCTAGGGACCCCCAAGGCGTCAACACCCTGGCCACCGGTCATGCCTCAAGCCAGGATCTGGGGGGCTATAGCGAAGAACGCCTTGACGCCCTGATTGCTCAAGCCAAGCGTGAACAGGCTATGGCCGCCCTAGCGTCGGACCAGCCCGGGACGAACGGCCCCTCAGGGCCCCGCGTCTGGTCTGAGGGAGGGTCTTTCGCCCAGAAGGGGGCGGTACAGGTATTTGGACGGCGCAAAGACTGAAAGCCACCGAGACAGTCGCCTGCGTCAGCCGTACATCTCGCCAAGATAGACCCGGCGGACTTCCGAATCCTGAATGGCCGCTTCGGCCGTCCCCTCAAACAAGACGGCCCCGTTTGACATGATCGAGACCCGATCAATGATATCCAGCGTCTCGCGGACATTATGATCCGTTATCAGCACTCCGATGCCCTGTCCGGCAAGGTAGCGTATAACCTGGCGAATATCGGCAATAGCCAAGGGGTCGATCCCGGCAAAAGGCTCGTCAAGCAGCATGAAGGCCGGTTTTCCAGCCAGCGCACGGGCAATCTCGACCCTGCGCCGCTCACCACCCGATAGCCCGCTTGCCGGGGCCTTGCGAAGATGATCGATACGCAGCTCCTCAAGCAGGCGCGTCGTCTCAGCCTCTATGGCCGCCGCACCCTTTTCATGCAGCTCGACCACCGCCATGATGTTCTGCTCAACCGTCATGCCTCGGAAAATTGAGGCTTCCTGAGCCAGGTACCCCAGCCCCATGCGGGCGCGCTGATACATGGGCTGTGAGGTTATGTCCTCGCCATCCAGCCAGATCGAACCGCTGTCTGCTGCGATCAGGCCCGTTATCATGTAAAAGCAGGTCGTCTTTCCGGCCCCGTTGGGGCCCAGAAGACCGGCGACCTCACCCCTGTGAACGGTCAGGGAAACATCGCGGACAACCTGGCGTGCGCCAAAACTCCGGGCGATGTTTCGGACCCTCAGTCCCTTGTCCTCAACCGCTGGCGCCAACACGACCGTCTCGGCCGGGTCGTTCACATTCAGGGCCGAAAGCTCCTTGCGTGCCACGCGCTTTTCCTAACCGGAACCGGGCCGCAGCCTCAGTTGCCACTGCCTTGCGGATAGAAGACACCCTGAATACGGCCCCCCGAGGCCGAAGCCATGTTGGCGGCTCCCGTGTCGACATTATAGGTCAATCGCGAGCCGGTCAGGACATTCCTGCCCTGGGTCAAAATGACATCCCCCGTCACAACGATAGTCGCTGTCGAGACCGTATAGACCGCATGGTCGCCCCGGATCGTTTCGCTGGGGGTGACATAATAGACATCGCCCGTCGCAGTTACTGAGCTGAACTGGTCGTTGGAGCGGGTGCCTTCCACGGCATTGGCGCGCAGTCTGTTGGACCCTTGAGTGATCTCGACCTGATCACGCAGTGAAAAGCCGGTGGCCGTGTACTCGCCGGAGTTGGCACCAACCATGATGGGCTGACGGCTGACATTGGCCCTCTGGCCAGCCGACTGGGCAACGGCTCCTCCAACGAAGGCCGCGAGCACGAGGGTCGTTGCTGCCAGGGCAGCGGATCGTTTCATCGACATTGCATCTATCCGCATCAGTCGTCCCTTGGGGCAGTATTGAAGACGCCCCTGATCTTGTTACCCGGCGTGCCGTTGAACACGACCCGTTCGCCCTGATCATAGATGGCATAGGACGAAGCTGAAATTACGCCAAGGGGTCCTGAACCGTTTACACCCTTGGATCCGGTAATGATGCCCGTGGCTGTATCGACCACAGCCTCGGGTGTCGTCAAAACGAACCCGGATCCGCCGTCAGAGATCCTGACATTGGGGCCTATGGTTACAGTTTTTCGAATCTCGTCATAGGTACCGGCATCAGCAGACATTTCGGTCACCTTGCGACCGCCCAGATTGAGCTGGAGTGCAGGCTGCACCAGACGGAACTGACCGGTTCGCGGATCCCGTACGGCACCCTCGGCTCCGATCTGGAACGAGCGCCCCTGGTTGTCCTGGCCCCGAAACACCAGGGCATCGAACCGAACCTCACGGCTCGCGGCTGCCTTGCGCTCTACCCCGGACATCACGGTGCGAAAGACCGTCCAGGTCACAGCCCCACCCGCCAGGACCACAATCAGTATCGGCAAGAGGCGCCGGTAAAGGGCAACCCGCCGAGAGCGGGCACGCCAGCGCGCACCGGCCTCAGCCAGCCGCGCCTCATCCCGCGCGAGGCGTTCACCGTCGGCAGCCGGTCTCTCTGAAAGGGGTGGCAGGGGTTCGTTCATCAGCCCGCAGACGTTCTTGGATCCAACACTCAGCTATGGGCGAAAAGATCCATCTCTTCCCAACCTTCGAGATCAAGCCGGGATCGGGTTGGCAGGAAGTCAAAACAGGCCTGCGCCAGTGCCGTTCGTCCCTCGCGGGCCAACATCTGATCCAGGCGTACTCTGACCTCATGCAGGTAGAGGACATCTGAGGCCGCATAATCGAGCTGGGCCTGACTTAACTCGGCCGCCCCCCAGTCCGAAGACTGCTGGGCCTTTGACAGATCAACGCCGACACACTCTCGAACCACATCCTTCAGCCCGTGCCGGTCTGTATAGGTTCGGGCCAGCTTGGAAGCGATCTTGGTACAGTAGACAGGCGTCGTCTCCACACCGAGCCAAAGCTGCATCATGGCGATATCGAACCGGCCGAAGTGGAAGATCTTCAGAACCCCAGGATCGGCCATGAGCGCCTTAAGGTTCGGGCAGTCATAGTCGGGGCGGTTCAGTCGCACGACATGCGCATCGCCCTTTCCGTCCGAAAGCTGAACCACACACAGGGGATCGCGATGATATCGCAGGCCCATGGTCTCGGAATCGACGGCAACCTCGGTTCCGAGGTCCAGGCCGTCGGGCAGGTCGCCCTGATGCAGATAAACAGTCATGACGCGTCTATACACATTTTTTGGCGTTTTGCTGCGGCCTGCGAACCGTCCATTAAACTGCAAGAATCCCTGTTGACCACACTAGGGCTCTACCTTAGAGGTCCTCCCCTTCCGAACGACGACGTCTTCAGAAAGTGCTGAGGACATCCCTGTTTGGGCCCAGATGGCGGAATTGGTAGACGCGCTGGCTTCAGGTGCCAGTGGCCGAAAGGCCGTGGAGGTTCGAGTCCTCTTCTGGGCACCACACTGTG
>JBFZCB010000235.1:0-9689 GCA_041308165.1 Caulobacterales bacterium | reverse complement strand
TAGGCATCATAGCCCTGCTGTGGCTGGTCGGCCTGTTCGTGTTCGCAGATCGCGTGCGCGGCCTTACGCCGGCTTCAGAGCCCGCGCGCGCGGATGCGATCGTTGCCCTAACCGGGCCGGCTGCCGAAAGGGTCAATGCCGCGGTGCGCCTGCTGGAGCAGGGCAAGGGTGACCGTCTGTTGATCTCGGGAGTGAACCGGGAAGTCAGGCGTCGCGAGCTTCAGGCTCTCACACCAGGATCTTCAGGGCTTTTTACCTGCTGCGTCGACCTCGGTTTTGAGGCTGAAAACACGATAGGCAATGCAAGAGAGATCGCCCAATGGGCAGAGGGAAGGGGCTATAGCAACCTTATCGTCGTTACCTCCGATTATCATATGCCGCGAGCCCTGATGGAAATCCGCAGCGTAGATCCGGACCTTACGCTGGTGCCCTATGCGATCGAGACGCCTTCCCTCGATAGCTCCCGTTGGTGGCGGGCTGCGGTGACAGCCCGGCGCATGACCCTGGAGTATATGAAATATCTGGCCGTACTCGGCCGAGAAGGCCTGCACCGCATTACCGGCAAGCATCCCGAGCGTGAGGCCCTGCCTTCAAATGCAGATGAAACCAGCCCGTCTTTGGTGCCTTCATGATCGAAATACGCTCCTTCCTATTCAGCGTATGGCTGTATCTGTCCATCCCGGTTTATGCGGTCGGGCTTTCGCCGGCCCTGGTGATGCCTGTGCCCATGGCCATAAAGGTCACACGGGCATGGGCCAGGGGCGTTCTCTTTGGCCTGAAATGGATTGCTGGTGTCGAGGTCGAGGTCCGTGGGACGGATCGGATTCCGAGCGGGGCGGCTCTGGTCGCGGCAAAGCATCAGGGGATGCTGGATATTGTGGCCTTGCTTGCCATCCTTCCCAATCCCTGCTTCGTCCTGAAGAAGGAGCTTATGCCGATACCCTTTTTTGGCTGGTTTGCCTGGAAGACCAAGATGATTGCCGTCAACCGGGCGGGACATTCCACAGCCCTGCGAGACATGACACGACAGGCACGCGACCGGCTTGCCGAGGGGCGCCAGATCATTATTTTCCCCGAAGGGACCCGCACGGAGCCTGGAGTTGCCGGGACCTATAAGCCCGGTGTGGCAGCGCTCTATCGGGATGTGCAGGCCACCTGCGCGCTGGTGGCTACAAACTCGGGTGTCCATTGGCCTGCGCACGGCTTTCGCCGCTTTCCGGGCAAGGTCGTCTTTGAGTTTCTCGAACCGGCACCCGCGGGATTGAAAAGGGGGGCTTTCATGCAGCTCATTGAAGACCGTATTGAACCGGCTTCCCTGGCCCTTCTGGGGCCCGGTGAGATCAGTTCGGCTGCAGCGAACGACTGAGCTGATCGGCCTTCGGGCTCCTGGCTTTCAAGGGTTGCCGTGACTTGGGGGCAAAATCGCATCCGTGATCCCCTGTTCCAGGACCCCATTCTCATAAGGCCCCAGGGGTCAGATCCTGTCCGTTAGCAGGCTTTCACTGGAGATCTTCAGTTCGCGCTGGATGGACGGCCTCCAACCTCTGCGGGCACTATTGGCCAGGATATCGGCAGGCAGGATGCTAGCCGCCTGGGAGACTGTGCCGTGGCTGAACCTGTTGCCGACTATGTCATCGCCGGGGCCGGGAGCGCCGGCGCTGTGCTGGCCTCGCGGCTCACCGAAGACCCGTCCGTTCTTGTTATCCTGATCGAGGCCGGCAAGGACAGGTCCTCCAACCTGCTGGTCAGCATGCCCGCCGGTTCCTTTGCCATGATGGGCAAAAAGGGCTTTGACTGGATTTACACAACCGAACCGGACCCTTCGATCAATCACCGCACAATGGGCTGGTGCGGGGGGCAGATGCTGGGGGGATCGAGCTCGATCAATGGCATGGTCTATGTCCGCGGCAATAGTGACGACTTCGATCGCTGGGCTGCGGCCGGGGCGACCGGCTGGGACTGGCGGGCCATGCTTGCCTATTTCATCAAGGCGGAGAGTTTTCAGGGCGAGCCTTCCCAGTGGCACGGAAGCCATGGTCCCCTGGCTGTGGGGCCGGCCAATGAGCGTCACCCGATCAGTGATGCGGTCATCGCCGCCTTCGAGAACCAGCGGATCCCCCGGCGAGATGAATACTGCGCCGGTGACCAGTACGGCGTCTATGACATCCTGACCACGGCTGCCGGAGGACGTCGCAGCAGTGTCGCCCGGGCCTATCTGGATCAGGTACGCAGGCGCCCCAACCTGATCATCATGACTGAGACCATGGTTGACAAGGTGATTATCGAGAACGGTCGAGCCACAGGCCTGCGGATCATCCGCGATCGCGTGATGTCAGAGGTGAGGGCGCGCCAGACCCTTGTCTGCGGTGGGGCCATCCAGTCCCCGGCCATACTGATGAGGTCAGGGATCGGGCCTGCCCAGCATCTCAAGGACATGGGGCTGGCGGTGGTCGCCGATCTGCCTGTGGGTCAGAACCTGCAGGATCACTGCGGGATATCGGTCAGCCGCCTGGTCGATCTCCCGACCTACAACAGTCCCTTTGGTCCCTGGACCATCGCTCGCGATCTCACGCGCTGGCTCCTGACAAAAAAGGGGCCGATGGCCTCGCCGGCGGTGCACGTCATGGCCGGTCTCAAGTCCTCGCCAGAAAGTAAAGAGGCCGATATCGCGATCAGTTTCATCCCGCTGGCCATCAACTTCGAAAAGGGGGTCCCCCAGATGCATGACAGGCCGGGGATCACCATTGGTGGGTACTGCATGAGGCCTGACAGCCGAGGGGAGATCAGGCTCAGGAGCTCCAGCCCGCACGACAAGCCTGTGATTGATCATCGTCTTCTGGGTGACGAACGCGATGTGCAGCGGCTTGTCTGGCTTGGACGCTTCCTTGAAGCCTTGTTTGAGACACGACCGCTCTCTGACCACGTTGTGGGTCGGCTAATGCCGGCCCGATCTCCCGGATCGGACAGCGAATGGATCGATCTGATCCGGGCCACAGCGAGCATCGGGTATCATGCGGCTGGTACTTGCCGCATGGGGCCACAGGGCAGTGTCCTTGACCCTGAACTCCGTGTCCGGGGTGTAGAGGGGCTTCGTGTTGTCGACGCCTCGGTCATGCCGACTATCGTCTCGGGCAACACCAATGCGGCCACCATCGCCATAGCCGAACGTGCGGCTGACCTCATCAGGGGGCAGGCCTGAGATCGCGGGCCAGGTTCATTCTGTGTCCGTCCAGCCTCGTGATCGGACCGGAAGATGATGGCCCAGTTCGAAGCTAGGCCATACCTGCGCAGCTCAGCTCGGTTTTGCATATGTGATCATTGTTGGCGCGGGTTTGAATGAGGAGCGAATTGCAGCTTTCGTCACCGCAAAATCAAAGGCGCTGCCTAGCCGGCGACAGGCGCTCTCACCGGGTATGGAAACACAGGAGAAGCCAATGAGCGCGTCCACCGTGAACTTTGGAACCGTAGACAAGCCCGAGCATGTCCCAGCGGAGCTGGTCTTCGATTTTGACTATCTCAGCCCCGCGGGCCTCGAATGCGGTGATGTCTATGAGGCCTTTCGGGCGGTTCAAAAGGCACCCGACATTTTCTGGACGCCCCGAAACGGCGGTCACTGGGTCGTGGCCCGGGCTGAGGACATCCGTTGGGTCCAGGAGAACTATCAGGTTTTCAGCCATGAGGTGTTCACCATTCCGCGGGGTTCAATGCCCATCATCATGCCTCCGCTGACAGTCGATCCCCCGCTTCATGCGCGCTACCGGGCGGTCCTCAATCCCTTTTTCACGGCCAGCAAGGTCCAGCAGTCGGCCGAGGCCGCGCGCGCCCTGACCATTGAGGTCATCGAACACCTCAAGCCCAAGGGTCGCTGCGAATTCGTCAATGACTTCTCGCGGATCATGCCGACAAGCATCTTCCTGGGCATCGCCGGCCTGCCACTGGACCGACGTGAGGAGTTCGTCTCATGGGCCAAGGGGTTCACGGAGGCCGGCACCAACCAGGACCAGAGGAACGCCTATCTCGGCAAGATCGTCGCCTATCTACAGACGGCCATTGCGGATCGGACGGCTAATCCGGGTGAAGACCTGCTCAGCAAGATCGTCGCCTTTCGTGAAAATCCGCGGTTCCAGGGCGAGCAGGAGATCATCGGCATGGCAATCCTGATGTTCTTCGGTGGGCTCGACACCGTGGCCTCCATGCTGTCCTTCATTACCTGGCACCTTGCTACCCATCCCGAACACCGGCGCAGGATTATCGAGGAGCCCGAGATCATCCCCCGTGCGGTCGAGGAGTATCTTCGCCGTCACGGCCTTTCGAATACAGGCCGCCTGATTCTGTCAGACATCGAGCACAAGGGTGTGCTCATGAAGGCCGACGAAATGATCATGGTGCCGATTGCCATGTCCAGCCTCGATGAACGCAAGCATCCGAACCCCTTCGAGGTAGATTTCGACCGTGAAGATCTCTTCACGGCCAATGGAGTGCCGGCTCACAACACATTCGGCAATGGTCCGCACAAATGTCTGGGCGCCCCACTGGCTCGACAGGAGATCAAGGTATTCCTCGAAGAGTGGCTCAGGCTCATCCCGGACTTCCGGCTTGACCCCGAACGCCCCCCATCCAGTCACGCGGGCGCAGTCAATGGTGTCAACGACCTGCATCTGATCTGGGACACATGAAACCGTTCACGCCTGGGGTCGGGGCCGTCGGTCCTGTTTCCAGAGCCGAGACGCCTGACAAAGTGCGGGCTGCAAGCAACCGCAGGAGCCAGACATGAGCCAGAGTATTGATATGGCAGCCCTGTTCGAACCGATGTTCGGCCTGGCTGGAAAGGTAGCCCTTGTGACCGGGGGGGCTGTGGGTATGGGCCGGGCGGCATGTCTGGCCCTGGCTGCGGCTGGAGCCCGGGTCATTCTTGCCGATGACGCCGAGCGCGTGGAGCAACTCTCAGGTCTTGGAGAGATGATCGAGGTCATCACCCTTGATGTCACCCATGAGGCGTCTGTGGAGGCTGCCCTTGCTGACATCACGGTGCGGTATGGCGGTCTTGATGTTCTGGTCAATGGGGCGGTCATGAACCACAACAGACCCCTCCTTGAGATTTCAGGCGATGAGTGGGACCGGGTTCAGGGCGTGAACCTGAAAGGCGCTTTCCTGGTCACCAAGGCAGCTGTTCCGGCCATGCGCGCACGCGGCGGGGGAAGGGTCATAAACCTCTCGACCATGGGCAGTGTCCACCCGGTGCTCAACGGCAATGCGGCCTATTCCTCGTCCCGTGCGGGTCTGAACCAGTTCACCCGCAATATCGCTCTGGACTTTGCCTCAGAGAACATCACTGCCAATGCCATCCTGCCAGGGGCCATCATCACAGAGACCATAAAGTCGGGCTTCGTTCCGTCCGGGCCCGGGGCCAATCCTGCCCGTCATCTTGGCGGCTTTGGCAAACCTGACGATGTGACCGGCCTGATCCTGCTGCTGGCGGGGCCCTCGGGGCGGTTCATCAGCGGTCAGTGCATCGCCGTCGACGGCGGCTTCCTCGTTTCCTGATTTCTCAAAGGTATTCCCATGACCATCGCCCAAGACGTCCTCAACTCCCTCTTTGCCATCCCCGGTAAGGTCGTGATTGTGACTGGAGGCGGTTCCGGTATTGGAGAGGCGACCTCAACCCTTATGGCTCAGGCTGGGGCCAAGGTCGTGGTTGCCGATCTCGTTCTGGCCGAAGGCCAGAGGGTAGCAGACGCGATCATCGCCGCTGGCGGCGAGGCCATCGCCGTCGAGGTGGATGTTTCAGAGGAAGAGCAGGTCAAGGCCATGACCGCGCGGGCTGTCGAGGCGTTCGGCGGGATTGATGTGCTGGTCAATAATGCGGCCTATCGGCCCAAGGCCGATTTCTTCGAGATGAGCGTGGCCGAGTGGGACAAGATGCATGCGGTCAATACCCGCGGCACCTTTCTGGGTATGCGTGAAGCCATCAAGGTGATGAAGGCTCAGGGCAAGGAGCGCGGAGGGGTCATCGTCAATGTGTCCACGATTGGCACGGCCCTGCCGACCATCGTGAACAATGTCCACTATGACAGTTCCAAGGGAGGCGTGAACGCTATCACCAGAAGTACGGCATCTGAGTTTGCCGCTGATGGAATCCGCATCAACGCTGTCATGCCGGGGGGCGTAAACACGCAAGGATCGCGCAAGATGCAGCAAGACCCTTCCGCGATGTCATTCACGCCCAAGGGCCCCATCATGATGCCTGGACGCCTCCTGCTGGGCATTGCCCAGCCCCTGCAGCTCGCCAGCGCCATCCTGTTCCTGGCCAGTCCGGCTTCAAGCTACATGACCGGCCACGTCATGCCCGTTGATGGCGGCTATCTCGTGGGCTGAGGCTCACTCTCCTGCACATCTCCTCCCCCCGACCGCCTACTGGAACTGCCTGATGATTAGTGATCCTGACCTCTCTGTCCTCCCTAGGCGGGCCCTACTGATCGGAGACCAGTTCCTCGAGACCGCCAGTGGGGGGACCTTCACCCACATTTATGCGGCAACTGGAAAACCCACTGGCCAGGTTCCGCTCGCGGGTGCCGAGGAAGTTGATCTGGCTGTCGCTGTGGCGCGTCGTGCAGCCCCGGGTTGGGCCAACATGCCCAGGAACGAAAGGCGTGACTGCCTGATCCGGCTGGCCCACCTCCTTGCTGCCAATGCTGGAGATCTGGTTCGCCTGTCGACCATCGATAATGGCATCCCGCTGATGTTCCAGCAGTATGGCCCCCACGTTGCGGCCGATGCCCTGCTCTACAATGCCGGATGGACCGACAAGATCGGGGGCGAGGTTATCTCAACCTGGCCGGCACCGGCGCTCGATTACACTCTGGATGAGCCCTATGGGGTGGTGGGTGTCATCATTCCCTGGAATGGTCCGGTCTATGCCCTAGGAATGGTGCTGAGCCCTACGCTGGCCGCCGGCAATACAGTGGTCGTGAAACCGCCTGAGCTTTCCCCCTATGCGGCCATGCGCTTTGGCGAGCTTTGCCTCGAGGCCGGCATGCCGCCGGGTGTCGTCAATATTGTGCCGGGGAATGCGGTTGCCGGAGCGGCTCTTGCGAGCCACAGGGGAATAAACAAGATCAGCTTCACGGGCAGTGGGGCCACGGCCCAGCATATACTGGCCGGGGCAGCCCCGAACATGACACCCGTGCATCTCGAACTGGGTGGTAAGTCGGCCTCTATTGTCTTTGACGATGCCGATCTTGATGCCTTCACACCCTTCGGGCTTTCGGGTGTCATCAACAACAGCGGTCAGGGCTGCATCAACCCGACCCGTCTTCTTGTTCAGAGAGGCATTTATGACGAGGTCGTGGCGCGCCTGAAAATGGTCGCCGACCATCTGCCCATCGGGGACCCGACGGATCCGACGACGGTGATCGGGCCTGTGATCGACGATCGCGCTGTGACGCGGATCATGGGGATGATCGACCGCGCCAGAGGTAGCGGTGCGCGCCTGATTGCCGGGGGAGAGCGCTGTGGAGGGGCCTATTCGGACGGCTATTTCATTGCACCGACCGTCTTTGCCGATGTGGAGCATGGGGCAGAGCTATCGCAGACCGAGGTCTTTGGACCCGTGCTTGCCATCACGCCTTTCGATACTGATGAGGAAGGCATTGCCCTGGCCAATGGGACCGAGTTCGGGCTTGCCGGTTACATCTGGACCCAGAACCTCAAGCGCGCCCACAGTGCAGCAGCCCAGATGGTTGCCGGCAACATCTGGATCAACGGCTTTGCCGGTATTCCCAACTCTGCACCCTTCGGCGGTGTGGGCCAGAGTGGTGTGGGGCGCCTGGGCGGCATCCACGGTATTCGTGAGTTTCTGAGACCCAAGAACGTCTGGATCGCGCTCTGATCCTTGACGCCGGATGGCGCTCAATATCGGGTTGAGCTGGCCCAGGACAGGCGCGTTCGACCCGGTTCCGGACGAAGGCCGGATGTCAGTTCCCGGTGGGCAAGGCAGGCCGTAACAAGACGGCGGGTTCAGTCCGTCAGGGCCGTCAGGTCTGCCCAGAAGCTGTCGGCCCCTGCGGCCGCGACACGGCCGCCGAGCTGGTTTGCCCAGTAGCTGTCGCCGCCGAACTCCGAGCGGGCTGACCAGAGCCTGCGCGTCAGGGGGTGAAGGCCGTAGTCCTGTGTGAAGCCGATGGCTCCATGGGCTTGATGTGCGGCCGAGGTACCGATGCCGACGGCACGATTGGCGCGCAGCTTTGCCGCTGCCACTTCGAACTCTGCCTGACCCCGGTCCAGAGCCTGGGCCAGGCCCATTGCTGCACAATTGGTAGCGGCGGCTTCGCCTGCAAAGGTGGCTAGAGACTGCTGCACGGCCTGGAACTTGGCCAGAGGCCGGCCAAACTGCTTTCTGTCGTTCACATAGGTCACAGAAAGTCCCAGGGCCGCATCAAGAAGGCCGGCAATCTGGGCAACCCGGGCAAAGGCCCCGAGCATCAGGACATCGTCTTGGAGGCTGAAAACGGCGGTATCGGAGAAGGTCCAGACATCGCGACCTTCGCCGGCCAGGTTTTCAGCGGACGTTCTTTGACCCTCCGATGTAGCTATGAGGATCGTTCCGCCTTCTGGTGCCGGAGCCGCGATGAAACTGGCCCCCGCACTGGCAACAGCCCCGAAGAGGGTGCCGGAGAAACGTCCGTTCTCAAGGCGACCGTCTGTACGTGACGCCAGGGTCCCTCGCCCTTCAAGATCGGTGCCCAGGGCCAGTCGAGCGGCGATGATGGCCTCGGGAACGGGCAGTGAAAGGGCGTGATAGCCCGCCAGCCGAAACACGATCAGGGCGTCTTGCCAGCTGCCCCCAAAGCCCCCGGCCTCTTCCGGAAGAAGCAGAGAAGGCAGGGCCAGTTCTTCGATCTGTGCCCAGTGTTCCTCAAGAGATGCGGTCGGCCCAAGGCCGGAGAAGACGCCATTCGCCATCTCGGTGAGCATGAGTTGCTGGTCGTTCATCGCAGTCCCAGTCCCCGGGCAATGATGCCCTTCAGAATCTCGCGTGTGCCACCACGCAGCGAGAAGGAGGGCGAAACCTGGAGCAGGTGCCCGAGCATGATCGGCAGGGCCTCTTCGCTTGCCAGATCCGCCTCAACCAAAGCCTGGATAAGTCCGGGCATGGCCTGTTCAAAGCTGTTGCCGAGATCCTTGACGATGGTGGCTTCCAGGGCCGGATCTATACCCTTTGAAATCTGTGCTGCGACGGAGGCGGACATCAGCCTGAGCGTCCAGGTTTCAGACACGAGCTGTCCGATCAGGGCCTTTACGGCGGCGTCGGGTGCAGGGCCTGCCAGACGGATCAGCTGGGTGAGCAGAGTATGGCATGACAGGTAGCGCTCCGGTCCCGATCGTTCTAGAGACAGTTCAGCCGTCGCCTGGTTCCAGCCATCGCCCTCAACGCCGAGCAGGGCTGTTTCGGGAAGTCTGACACCATCGAAGAAGACCTCATTGAAGTCATGACCGCCGGTGAGATCATAGATCGGCCTGACCGTGACGCCGGGGGCATCCATGGGGATGACAAACTGGCTGAGCCCGGTGTTGCGCTCGGAGCCTTCAACAGAGCGGAACAGGGCAATCATGACATGGGCATTGTGGGCGTTGGTGGTCCAGACCTTCTGGCCGTCTATGACCCAGCCAGCGCCATCGCGCCGGGCTGT
>JBFZCB010000234.1:0-12015 GCA_041308165.1 Caulobacterales bacterium | reverse complement strand
CCGTAAGGCGGTCTCGGCTGACGCCCAGCAGAGCCTGTTTAAACACGACCGCCACATCTGGCGGAGGGGGAAGAGGCGCAGGAGGGGGGGCGACCGGTGCGGGCGGCGGTGTCGGTGGTGGCGGGTCCGACCTGAAGGTCCGCAGAAAGCGAACGGCTCCGGCGGCTGTCTCTCCGGGTCTCAAGGCCAGCAATCCTGACCCCGCACCTTCCCCGCGGGTCACGCCTGACGGGGCTTCGGGGCGTCCGGGTGACAGCCATCCCCAAAGAAGACTGCTGGCCAGGAGGGCGGGCACAAGGAAGGTCAGCCAGCGCATCATGATCCCGTGCCCGGTCCGGAAAGAGCCTGACCGGAGGCGTCAGAAGCGGGCCCGGTTACCTCTTGCAGCCTTACGGGAAAGGCGAGCCCGATCCTCAGCCTGCCGCGAGGGGTCACTCCATCCTGGAATTCAAAGGCTGCAGAGGGTGTCTCGCTTGTGAAGGAAAACTGCGTCACCCGAAATCCCTCTGGCCAGGCCGCAACGGAGTCCAGAAAATCAAAGGCTGGGTTCCAACGTAGATCGGCCTGGACCTCGGCCCCCATCCACTGAGTAGGTCCTGCCGTCTCGGGTTCTGCGTTTGTGGCGACCGAGAAGGATGGCAGTCCTGCGCGGGTGGCGGTTTCGAAAATCCTGCGTTCGATGTCCACGGCGGCAACCTCGGCGTTCAGCGCTGAAAAGCCCCAGGTCTTCATATCCTCCAGAGCGACCCGGTCCGAGGCGGCAGCCTCGATCCGCCTTGCAGCGGCGTAGGACAGGCGCGCTGAAGACTGCTGCATCAGGGCATTCACGTATCGGTCCTGCTGTTGCGCGCGCCAGTCAGCGGCGGCAACCGGAGCCATTACGATGGCACCGATCAGCAAAACGGCAAGCAGCACGCGTTCACGAGGCGTCGTGCTCCGCAGCCGGACCGCCAAGTCTTGCAACTGCTGCCGGGCGAAAGCCCTCATTCCAGCCAGAATGTTGCGCAAAAAGGGGTTCCTGTCACGTTGCTGCCAACCGGGCCATTGCGTGCGGGGTCGTTTCGTGTCGACGCCCGCAAGGCGCTGAGTTATAGCAGCACCGAAGCCCATACAACAGGCCTCTGAAATCATGGTTGAGCGCGTGCATTCTCGGTTTCACAAGCGTTTTCTGGCCTCAAGGTGCCGGACCGCTGCCAGCCCGCGCGCAGGCTACAGCCTGCTCGAGATCCTTGTCGTCCTGGCCATCATTGCTCTCATCGCATCTGTGGTCGGCCCCAGACTGTTTGCGCAGCTGGATCGTTCAAAAACCACGACAGGAAGGCTGCAGATCCGGGCCATTGAGGCTGCGCTGGAAACCATGCGGCTGGACATTGGGCGTTTGCCCACGCAGCAAGAGGGACTTGGCCTGCTGATGCAGGCTGATCCGAGCCAGGTGGCTGGATGGTCAGGTCCCTATCTCGACAAGGCCCTGCCTGCAGACCCCTGGGCTCGACCCTATATCTATATCCCGCCGCCAGAGGCAGCCACAGGGGCGCCTGGCGCACCCGAGGCTAGGGCGCGGGTGATCAGCTATGGGGCAGACGGTCAGGAGGGCGGCGAAGGTGCAAATGCCGATATTTCCTCAGATCAGAGCTGATCGCCGTCCCCGTGCACTTGAGGCCCGTGCCGGCTATTCCCTGATCGAGATTCTGGTGGTTCTCGCCATTATGGGCCTCAGTACCGCCGTGATCATGCCCAGTACGTCTCGCATGATGGACCAGGCCACCTCACATGCCGTCTTCTTTGAGTTCCAGCGAGGGGTATCCGAGCTCAGGCGAGAGGCCAACCGGACAGGATTGCCGCTCAGACTGGTGGATCCGATTGCGCCCCAGCCTTCCGATTCCGACGATGGGATGACCCGGCGTATCGAGCTGCGCCGGCCCTGGAGTTACACTCTGGCGCCCTCTCTGGACATTCAGGACGGCGGCCGGTGTTCGGTGTCGACGGCCAATCTGGTCAGGGATTCCACGGTGATCATGACGCTTCGAACCACAGAGGGCGACTGTCGGTTCATTCGCTACGCCGGGAGCTGACGGCCTTTGTTGTCCATCGTTTGCGCGGATTCCGGGTCAAGGGCCTGGGCCCCCTTTGATGGTTACGCAGGCAAAGGGTGTCCAGGCGCTCGCCGGCCTCTGCAGTGTGCCGCTCTGCCCAGTACAAGTAGGGGCCAGAGCAAAGAAGGGCCAGTGCAAGGGGGGCAGTGCAAGGAGGGGTTTGCGTCGAGGCCTGCGCGTGCGAAACCGCCCAATGGACAACAAACCCGTATTGAATCTTTGCAAAACCCGCTAATCAGCAGGATCAAGCCCAGTGCTCCGGATCGTAACGAACATGCGTAGTGTCGCCATCGTCGCTCTCGCCGCCCTTGCCTCGGCCTGCACCAGCCTGCCTGCTGACGGCCCGACGGGCAGCGCGGTCTTCGGTCAGGCAGGACAGGAGGTTGGGGGACTGGCCTATGGTGTCGTCGACCTGGACTTCGCCCTGAGTGAGCGGATCCTTGAGGCTGTCCCTGTCGTCGAGAGCAGCCTTTCTGCCCTGGCCAATAGCGTTACAGCCGACACCATAAATGTCGGGGACGTCCTGCAGGTCTCAATCTATGATCCGGGTGGCTCTCTGTTCTCGAGCCGGCCCGCGGTCGCAGGCTCGTCGATGAGTTCGGGCAATCAGACCCTTCCGGCCCTGGTTGTTGACCGGGACGGAACCGTCTCCATTCCATTTGGTGGATCGGTGAGTGTCCTGGGCCTAACGGCGCGTGAGGCCTCAGCGGCTGTTCTGCGAAGCCTCAGGGGCAAGATCACCAATCCCCAGGTTATCGTCACTGTGGCTGACAGTCCTGCC
Organism: Caulobacterales bacterium; assembly: GCA_041308165.1. GTDB lineage: Bacteria > Pseudomonadota > Alphaproteobacteria > Caulobacterales > Caulobacteraceae > Brevundimonas. The sequence goes on along the minus strand of JBFZCB010000234.1, from coordinate 9,141 downwards.
AATGGCATAGTGGTCCTTGGCGAGGTCCGGACGCCGGGTCGTGCACGGGTCCAGCCCGGTGCAGAGAACCTTCTGGACGCCATTGCCGCTGCCGGCGGTCCCAACCGTAACATCGATGATATTACGGTCACCGTGAACCGGGCTGGAACGACCTATGAGGCGCCTTTGCGCAAGGTGCTGTCCAGTTTTGACGAGAACATCCGGTTGCGTCGGGGTGATCAGGTCAACCTTGTCTATGCGCCGCGTCGTTATACCTCCTTCGGGGCCCTGGGCCGGGTTAGCCAGCTCGAAATGCCAAGCGGAACACTGACCCTCACCGGAGCCCTCGGTCAGCTGGGCGGTCTCAATGGGACGGTAGCTGATGCGCGGTCGGTCCTGGTCTTCCGCTATGAGCGGGCCGATGTGGCGGCTCTGGCGGGTGCCACCGCCCCAGCCACGGCAAGGGGTGTGCCGACCATCTACAGACTGGACCTGGCGGATCCGGCCGGCTTTTTCGTTGCCAATAATTTTGTCATCCGGCCCGACGACGTCATCTATGTTCCGCCATCCAGTGTGGCCGAGATGAGAAAATTCTTCGAGTTCGTGCGGTCGATCACGGGGATCGTCTACGACATCAGTGTCACCACCTCTCTGCCCCGAAACTGATCTTGGGGGTATTGGGCAAGATCCTGCGCAAGCTGACTGGCCTCTCGGCCAGGCCAGCCCAGGCTGAGGATGAAGCCCAGCCCAAGGTTGAAGTCCCGTCCGTTGCGCTGCCGTCTCTACCCGAGCCGAGCCCGGCCTCTACCTCGTCGGTTCGCAAGCTACTGGCCCTTGCCCAGGCCGAGGCTCTGGATGCCTTCAGGGCGGCTGACCTTCCCGATAAGCCCGGAACATACCGATTTGATCCCGGCGTAGCCGACTGGGCCCCTTTAGGCACCGCGTTGACACCGGCCCAGCGGTGGGAACAAGTGTTGCACAATCCCCCGGAAGAAGGCTGGCGCTATGCGGGCCTGGCGCAGATCGGTCGCCGGGAAAGACCCGGGGATACAGTCATTGCCCTGGCGGCGGATCTTCTTGACCAGGTCTCGTCCAGCCTGGCCCGTCTGGACGGCGATGCCGCAAGCGAAGGGACCGGTCGGCATGACCTAGAAGTCGCCTTTGAACTGACCATGACCTGGATGCGTCTTGTTGAGGCTGTAACCCTGAGCGAACCTGATACACAGGAGCCAGCGGCACAAATGTCTCCTGAGCCCTGCGCCTTTACACCGTCCGCGTCTGGCCCGGTTCAAGCGGAAACGGACATCGCCTCTGTCGTGAAGACACACAGGAAGACCTTCTTACTTCGCCGCAAACGTTCGGTGACATGAGGAATTCAGTTTGTATTGACGGCTACAATCTGGCCCTGCCTCGTGGTTCGGGCATAGCCACCTACAGCCGGACCCTGCTTTCAACCCTGGCCGCCATGGGCCTGAAGCGCGAAGTCCTTCATGGCCCCTTGACCGATGTCACGGCCGACCCCCTGCTGCGCGAGGTCCTTGTTGGTGACGCGCGCTGGCGGCTTCGCAACCTTATGGAGCCCCAATCCAACAGAAGGGTCCAGGCGGCCCTGGCCCGCTTTGGCCGCACGGCCTATCATGTCGCGCCCAGTGGCCGGATCCATTGGCCGGGGGAGGGTTTGCCGCAGGCCGATGGCTTCTGGCTGTCCCGGGACCTGTTCCGCATCGCCAACCGGGCCTTCACCCAGGACCGGGTCATGACGCCGGTCCGTTTCGATCCGGCAGGCCCCTCGCCCCGGGTGATGCACTGGACCCATCCCACGCCCCTCAAGGCAAGGGGGATACCCAATATCTACACCCTTCATGACCTGATCCCGCTCAAGCTCCCGCATACGACGCTTGATGACAAGCGGCGCTTTCTGGACCTGTGCCGCAAGGTGGTACTGACCGCTGACCACCTGGTGGCGGTCTCTGAGACCACCAGGCGGGATGCGATTGAGCTGCTGGGAGTGGATGAGGGCCGCATTACCACCACGGGACAGACCGCCGACCTTCCAGCCGGTGCCTTGGACCGGCCCGATAGTGAGGTAGCTGCAGAGATCGAGGATGTCTTCGGGCTGGACTGGGGCGGCTATTTTCTGTTCTTCGGCGCTATCGAACCCAAGAAGAACCTCGGCCGACTGGTTGAGGCCTATCTGAGAAGTGGTGTGAAGACTCCTTTGGTCGTTGTCGGATCACGCGCCTGGATGGCCGATCAGGAGGTCGGCTTTCTTGAGGATCTGATTGCGGGTGAGGCCGGTGCGGCGGGGCGGCTCAGGCGCTATGACCATCTGCCGCGTCCCCTTTTGATGAGTCTCGTCCGGGGCGCACGCGGGGTGGTCTTCCCCTCGCTCTACGAAGGCTTTGGCCTGCCGGCTCTGGAGGCCATGATGCTGGGCGTTCCGGTCCTGGCCTCGACAGGGGGCGCCTTGCCGGAGCTGGTCGGAGACGCGGCCCTTCTGTCTGATCCTTACGACCTGGAGGGAATGGCCAAAGCCTTCGGCCGGCTTGATGCCGATGCAGACCTGCGGGCCGAACTCGTCCAGCGAGGAAGGGTCCGCGCAAACCACTTCTCAAGAGAAGCCTGTATGGAACGGCTCAGGCCAGTCTATAGGGACCTGGGCGTGGACTGAAGCGGGACTTTGCGCTGTGTGCGCCAGGCGTCTTCTCCCCTTGCGATCTCGGCCAGAACCCTGGCTGGTTCGGGCTGGCGCAGCCCGTGGAAGACGATTGTTCCATGGGCAACCCAATGCGGGTTCCGGCTGGGATCACGCACAGCATCCTCCCCCCAGATGTGCGAGAGCGCGGCCTTCTCTGCCTGGGCGCGCGCCTGTCGGAGATCGCTGTCATCATGACCGCGCGTGCGGGATTCATCATGGGTCAGTTCTATGTCGGCGGCATAGAGCACGGTCAGGCCCAGTTCACGGACCCTAAGACAAAAGTCGATGTCGTTGCAGGAAACCGGAAAATTGTCTCCATCAAATCCTCCAGTGGCCTCGAACACCTCGCGCCGGGTCGCAAGGAATGCCCCTGTGACAGCCGCGGCAGGCCGCGTTCTCGCCCAACGTCCCAGAGGGCCGGGGTCGTCGGGCCATGCCCCGAGACCCTCATGCAGGGCCTCGCCTGCAGCCTGGCCTGCGCCAGTAACACCCAGGGCCATGCCGGCATGTTGCAGGTTGCCGGCCGGATAGAGAAGTCGCGCACCCACGGCTCCGATTCCGCGACGACCCAGGTGCCGCCTCAGCCGCTGATCCCAGCCCACTGTCTGCATGACCATATCATTATTGATAAACAGGAAGATTCCCTGCTGCCTGCCCTTAGCCGCCCGGTTGTTCAGGTCGGCCCAGTTGAACGGCTCATCGATCTTCATGACATCGGCGAGACCGGTGGCCACCCACTCGTCCAGCAACGAGAGTGCTGCCGGATCACGACTGCCATTATCCACCACAACGATATCCAGAAGGTCGCAACGCTCGGCGGTCGCCGTCAGACTGTCAATCATGGCCCTCAGCACGCCCGCCTCGTCGCGGGTGGGCACAATAACCAGAATACGGTCCTCAAGCGTCCCGCCTGCAGCCCGTGCGGTCTGATCCGGTGAGGAGGGTTGTATCCACGGCACCCTGGCCAGGACCAGCGGTACATGGACAACGGGACCCAATGCGAAGGCGTTCAGCAGGGTCTGGTGCAGATCAGGGCTCCCGCCGGTCACCGCCTGCCTGTCAAAGAGCGCCATGACCGGCGGCCAGGGTGTGGTTGCAATGTCCTCAATGTGGGCAGCACCATAGAGAATGGCTCTTCCTGTGCCGCCCTGCGGAGGCGGGCCCATCCTGTGATCTGCATAGGCCGCTACTGCACCCGTGGCTGAAAGGGCGTGTTCTAGCCAGGCCAGGGCCTGCGGAGAGGGCTCGACCTGGCCAGCCTGCAGCAGGATGGTGTCGCGCTTGCCTTGTCCAATCGGTGCCAGTGGCAGGTCTGTTGGGGACAGATCGGTCGATTGGGCGATGGCGCCAGGATCAAGCTGCGCCTCAAGGGCACGTTTTAGCGCCCCGCTTGCGGGCCTGTGCCTCAGGCCGGTGATCAGTATGGTTTGGGCGTCATCGAAGCGTCCGGCGGCATTCAGCGTCTGGGCCAGCCGTACAGAGATGGCAGCGTCGCCTGGCCGTTTGGCCAGATACTGTGAATAGCGTTCTGCCGCCTCGGACAGGCGGAACTGCCTGCGGGCTAGGTCGGCGTCTGGTATGCCGAAACGGATACGGTCGCGTTCACGAAGCGCCTGAGCGACTGCGGCTCGGGCTCTCTGAAGCCATCCTGGCCAGTTCATAGCCAAGTCTCACCCACCCGCTGTTGTTTCTGGAAAGTCATCACGGTCCCTAACATGCAGCCTATGCAGTCGTCGGCTCTATGTTTATTCAGGCCATCCGGCAGTCCTGCCGGAAAGCTAAAGCCGTTTTCTTCATGCCAGTATCCGCCCCGATCCCTGTCCTGTTCAAGCCTCGTCGTTTCGGGGATGCCAGAGGCTGGTTTATGGAAACCTATTCCGAAGCCGCTCTTGCCAGCATCGGGGTTTATGACCGGTTCCTTCAGGACAACCAGTCCTTCTCTGCCTTTGAGGGCACAATCCGCGGACTGCATTTCCAGCGTCCTCCGCATGCTCAGGCCAAGCTGGTGCGCTGCTTGAGCGGAGCCATCCTCGACTATGCTGTCGATCTGCGACGGGGCTCGCCGACCTATGGACATCATGTGTCGGCGACCTTGACCGCAGAGGGGGGTGAGCAACTCTACGTGCCGGTCGGCTTTGGCCACGCCTTCATAACCCTCGGGCCCGATGTAGAGGTGGCCTACAAGGTCTCAGACATCTATGCGCCGGACTGTGATGGCGGGATCGTCTGGAACGACCCTGAGATTGGCATCCAATGGCCGCTGCCCGCATCAGGTCCGGTTCTGTCTGACAAGGACCAGAAGCTGCCGAGCCTCGCCGAGTTCCAGAGCCCGTTTGAGTATGACGGCACACCCCTGTCGCCCCTTGTGAAGAGCTGAGCCCTGTCCATGCGTATTCTGGTTACCGGCGGTGCCGGTTTCATCGGTTCTGCTCTCGTGCGTCGCCTCATTGGTCAGTCGGACCATGAGGTACGGGTCTATGACGCCCTGACCTATGCCGGTGTCGAAAGCTCGTTGGCACCGGTCTCGGCCTCTAATCGCTACGGTTTTGTCAAAGCCGATATCTGCGATGCCGAGGCCGTGGGCAGGGCTCTGGCCGAGTTCAAGCCTCACGTCGTGGCGCATCTGGCGGCCGAAAGCCATGTTGACCGTTCCATCGATGGACCAGGGGCCTTCATCCAGACCAATCTGGTGGGCACCTTTGTCATGCTCAATCAGGTGCTCGGCTATTGGCGCGGCCTTGGAGACGCCGAAAAGGCGGCCTTCCGTTTCCACCATATTTCCACCGATGAGGTCTTCGGTTCACTCGGCGAGGAGGGTTTCTTCACCGAGACGACGGCCTACGATCCACGTTCCCCCTATTCGGCATCAAAGGCGGGTTCGGATCACCTGGTCAGGGCCTGGGGCCATACCTATGGTCTTCCCGTTCTCGTCACCAACTGCTCGAATAACTACGGACCCTACCATTTCCCTGAAAAGCTGATCCCCCTGATCATCATCCGCGCCCTGAACGGAGAGCCGCTGCCCGTCTATGGGGATGGTTCGAATGTTCGCGACTGGTTATTTGTAGATGATCATGCCCGGGCCCTGCAGGCGGTGTTCGAGCGGGGCGTTCCCGGCCAGACCTATAATGTGGGCGGCAATGCCGAGCGCCGTAACATCGATGTGGTGCGAACAATCTGCAGTATTCTCGATCGTCTCAGCCCCAGGTCAGACGGTCGACCCTATGCCGAGCAGATCACTTTTGTCACTGACCGGCCGGGCCATGACCAGCGCTATGCCATTGACGCGTCGAAGATCCGGGACGATCTGGGCTGGACACCATCAGTGACCTTCGAACAGGGCATAGAACAGACCGTGGCCTGGTATCTGGAGAACACGGACTGGTGGGGCGACATTCTTGGCACCCGCTACCGGACCGAGCGACTGGGCGTGTCCAATGGCTGAACAGGTTCACATCCTGGTCACCGGTGGGGGTGGCCAACTGGGCCTGGAGTTGGCCGCGGGCGAATGGCCGGTGAATTTCGTCATTCATACTCCCGGTCGCGATACGCTTGACCTGACAGACCCGGTTTCGATTCGGTCGACCTTTTCCACCCAACGGTTTGCTGCCGTCATCAACTCTGGCGCGTGGACAGGGGTGGATGCGGCCGAGAGTGCGGTTGCAGCGACCTTTGCGGCAAATGCGCTTGGCCCAGCCGTTCTGGCGGAGCTGACCCGGGGAAAGGACATTCCCCTGATACAGATTTCGACCGACTATGTGTTTGATGGCACGGCCCTGGGCCCCTATGCCGAGGGGGCTTCGGTTCGCCCGTTGGGTGTTTATGGAGCCTCAAAGCTTGCCGGAGAGCTTGCGGTTCTCTCAGGGGCCCCGCGCTCGGTGGTGTTGAGAACCGCCTGGGTGCTCAGCCGGCACCGCAACAATTTCCTCAAGACAATGCTTCGACTGGCGGCAGACCGTCCGAAGCTGAGAGTGGTTGATGACCAGCGGGGTTGCCCTACCTCGGCCAAGGACATTGCCTCGGCGGTCATTGCCATCACCACCCGGATGATTGCGGATCGAGACGCCCCGACCGGTATTTATCATTTCGTCAATGCCGGTGAGACCACCTGGGCGGGCCTGGCCCGCGAGATCATGGCGCTCAGCGCTCAAAGCGGCGGCCCCTCTTGTGAAATAGAGCCGATTACGACCGCCGAATATCCGACACCGGCGGCCCGCCCCGCGAACTCCGTACTCTCCACGTCCGGGCTGACCCGGGATTTCGGGCTTGTGCCGCGGCCCTGGCAGGTCGCGGTGGCCGAGATTGTGGCTGAACTTCATCCTGAAAGGAGCCCGGAATGAAGGGCATCATCCTGGCCGGCGGCTCGGGCACACGGCTGCATCCAATGACGACGGTGACGTCAAAGCAGCTGATGCCTGTCTATGACAAGCCAATGATCTACTATCCCCTGTCGACCCTGATGCAGGCCGGTATCCGCGAAGTTCTGATCATCTCCACGCCTCGTGATGTTCCGTCGTTTCAGGCCCTTATGGGCGATGGATCCCAGTGGGGCATGGATATCCAGTATGCGGAACAGCCCAGTCCGGATGGTCTGGCCCAGGCCTATATCATTGGTGCGAACTTTGTCGGGGGTTCCCCGTCAGCCCTTATCCTGGGCGACAATGTCTTTTATGGCCACGGCTTCAACGATCTGTTCACCAGTGCCCTCGCGCGCCCTGAGGGGGCGACCGTCTTCGCCTATAGGGTGGCAGATCCCGAGCGGTATGGTGTTGTCGAGTTCGACGACAGTATGCGAGCTCTGTCCATTGAGGAAAAGCCGGCGGTTCCAAAGTCGAACTGGGCTGTGACGGGGCTCTATTTTTACGATTCCGACGTGGTGGATATCGCGGCCAACCTGAAGCCATCACCGCGGGGCGAACTTGAGATTACAGACGTCAATCGCATCTATCTGGAACGGGGCAAGTTGTCGGTTGAGATCATGGGGAGAGGGTTTGCCTGGCTCGATACAGGGACACCCGACAGTCTGATCGAGGCGGCCGAGTTCGTTCGCACGCTCGAGAAGCGCCAGGGCTTCAAGATTGCCTGTCCAGAGGAAATCGCGTTCGAAAATGGCTTTATTGACGCCGACCAACTGGTCAGGCTGGCTGATGCGCTTGGAAAGAGCACCTATGGACAGTATTTGCGCAAGACAGCCATGGGTGTTTGAGGCGCACAATCTCTAGAACCCATGGACTTGAGCTGCTGCACTTACTAGACATGGTGCCTGAACCCATCCTCTGCCGAGTAAGACGGTACGGGCTTTTGAATCCTCATCCAGCGCCAGAGGCCGAATGTCTGAGCTTGAACACGATGGCTCCTTGTCGTCGAGTGCCCTCCAGCAGCTTCATCTGCATCGTTATGCTCTAGCCTGCGATCAGGTCGCCGGACTCAAGGTGCTTTGCCTTGGTGCCGGTGAGGGTTCGGGAACGGCGCTGCTTGCGACACGGGCCTTGCACGTCACTCTTTTGGATGCTGACCCCTCCCTTGTCTCAGCGGCAAAGACACGTCTTGGGGCCTCGCCCCGGCTCCAGTTCCTGACGGGATCCTTCTCGGCCATGCCTGCCGACGCTGACGCCTTCGATGCCGTTGTCGCCTTTGATATGGACTGGGCGGATGAACCGGGTGCCGTCCTTGCCGAAATCCGACGGGTTCTGACACCTGAGGGTTTCGCCCTGTTGCTCGGCCCGACGCAATCTGCGGGGGGTGAGGGATCTTTTTCTGCCGCGCTGGAGCGCGTGTTTGATCACCGTCTGGCCCTGTCCCAACGGATCGTCGCCGCTTCTGCCCTCAGTCCGGTTGACCGCGCTTCCAGCCCCAATACGGCGGAGTATCGCGGATACACGACCGCACCCGGTGCGGGTCTCATGGCCGGTGTCGTGCGGATGAAGCGTCCTGCGCGCACAGTCTGGATTGTTGGCGAGCGCAGTCTCCCCCGAATGGAAGGGGTTGATTCCATGTTTCTGGATCCCGCCAAGGACCTCTGGTTCGAAGCCCGGCCACCGGTATCACCAGCGGTGGCCGAAAGACCCGCAGCTCCCGGTGACATGTCCATTGTCGCCGCCCTTGTCGAGCAGCTTCTTGATGCCCCTGTAGGGCATGACCTTGCCTCGCTGGCCAAGGCTCTTGGACAGGCAAATGTCCGGCTGGCGGTTCAGGACGTCAAGCTTGCAGACAAGTCCAGGCTTGATGCGGCGCTGACGGCGGCAGAGCAGGAATATCGTCGCCTGGCTGATCGCCTTGAAGAAAGCCGCAGTGACGCGGCGGCTGCCCGTACCCTGGCGCTTGAAAGCCAGACCCAGGCCGAGAGATTAGCCGAGCGACTGGCACAGGCCACCCGGGAGGCCGAGGCCCGTCGCCAGATCGTGGATGAAAGCCAAGAGCAAATCCAGACCCTGGCTCTGGCCCTAGAGACTACACGCAGGGAA
>JBFZCB010000233.1:0-3944 GCA_041308165.1 Caulobacterales bacterium | reverse complement strand
GTGTCGGTGACCTCTTCGAACTCGGCATCGACAACGCCGTCTTCCGAGCGTCCGGTGGTCTCATCTTCACCCGATCCGGCCTGGGCGGCATACATGGCCTCACCCAGCTTCATGGAGGCCTGTACCAGGGTATTGGTCTTGGTACGGATGTCCTCGGGATCGGTGCCTTCACGCGCTGTCTTCAGCTCGGCAAGGCCGGTGTCGATGGCAGCCTTCTCTTCAGCCCCCACCTTGTCGCCATGTTCTGCCATGGCCTTTTCGGTGGAGTGGATCAGGCTGTCGGCCGCATTGATGGCCTCAACAAGCTCCTTGCGGGCCTTGTCGGCCGTGGCATTGGCCTCGGCTTCCTTGACCATCTTTTCGATGTCGGCGTCCGACAGACCACCATTGGCCTGGATACGGATCGACTGTTCCTTGTTGGTGGCCTTGTCCTTGGCTGTAACATGGACGATGCCATTGGCGTCGATGTCGAAGGCCACCTCGATCTGGGGAAGACCGCGCGGTGCGGGCGGAATGCCCATGAGATCAAACTGGCCCAGCACCTTGTTGTCCGCAGCCATGGGGCGTTCGCCCTGGAAGACGCGGATGGTGACAGCGGACTGGTTGTCGTCGGCGGTCGAGAACACCTGGGACTTCTTGGTCGGGATGGTGGTGTTGCGTTCGATCAGCGGCGTGAACACGCCGCCCAGGGTTTCGATACCCAGGGTCAGGGGGGTTACGTCCAGAAGGAGGACGTCCTTGACGTCTCCCTGCAGGACGCCAGCCTGGACGGCCGCCCCGAGGGCCACGACCTCGTCAGGGTTCACACCCTTGTGCGGCTCCTTACCGAAGAAGGCCTTCACGGCCTCGACGACCTTGGGCATGCGGGTCATGCCACCGACAAGGACGACCTCGTCGATGTCGGAGGCCTTAAGCCCGGCATCCTTGAGCGCCTTGGCGCAGGGTTCAATGGTCCGCTGGATCAGGTCGTCCACAAGGGCCTCGAGCTTGGCACGCGAGAGCTTGATGTTCAGGTGGAGGGGACCCGAGGCGTTCATCGTGATGAAGGGCAGGTTGACCTCGTACTGGGTCGTGGAGCTCAGCTCCTTCTTGGCCTTTTCGGCCTCTTCGCGCAGTCGCTGGAGGGCCAGCTTGTCCTGGCGAAGGTCGACGCCCTGTTCCTTTTTGAACTCGTCGGCCAGGTAGTCGGCCAGACGGACATCGAAGTCCTCACCGCCCAGGAAGGTATCGCCATTGGTGGATTTCACCTCGAAGACGCCGTCCCCGATCTCGAGGATCGAGACATCGAACGTGCCGCCACCCAGGTCATAGACCGCGATCTTCTGACCGTCGTTCTTGTCCAGGCCATAGGCCAGAGCCGCAGCCGTGGGTTCGTTGATGATGCGCAGGACCTCAAGGCCGGCGATCTTGCCGGCATCCTTGGTGGCCTGACGCTGGCTGTCATTGAAATAGGCCGGGACGGTGATGACCGCCTGGGTGACCTTCTCGCCGAGGTAGGCTTCAGCGGCCTCCTTCATCTTGGTCAGGGTGAAGGCCGAGATCTGCTGGGGGGAATAGTCCTTGCCATTGGCGCGCACCCAGGCGTCGCCATTGGGGCCCTTTACAATCTCATAGGGGACCATGCCCTTGTCCTTGGCGACCACAGGATCGTCAAAGCTGCGGCCGATCAGGCGCTTGATCGCAAAGAATGTGTTTGAGGGGTTGGTCACCGCCTGGCGCTTGGCCGGCTGGCCGACCAGGGTCTCGCCGCCGTCCTGGATGGCGACGACGGATGGCGTGGTCCGGTTACCCTCGGCGTTCTCGACGACCTTGGGGTTCTTGCCTTCCATGACCGCAACGCACGAGTTTGTCGTACCGAGGTCGATGCCGATGATCTTGGCCATAAGCTTTATAGTCTCTCCGTCTGGCGGGCGATGCGGCGGCCTTTTAAAGCGAAGCGCCGCGCGTGACCGTCCCCGTTTCAAAGTCATTGTCCGGCGATGAAGGGATCGCCACCGGACGGTTGTGTGGTCTCCGGTCAAAAGCCCCATAAGTCTCGGGGTTTTCTCCGGCTGCGTGCGGATATGGGAAGGCCGTCTGGTGCCGCAAGGGCAAAACACAAATCACCGGGCTGGGAAATGTAACCAAATGCGTATCCAGGCCGAAGAACACAGGATTTATGGCACACTGCCACGGGCAAGCCGTTCTTTGCAGTTCAGGCTGCGGGGCCGGCTCCTCGTGGGGAATGACGTCAGGTGATGCACGGTTTCAGGGAAGTCGACACGGGTCTGGAGGGCTTCCGGCTCTGGCCAGGAGCCCTGGGGCTGACCGAGCAGCAGGGGCTGGTTGAGGAGGTTTTTGCTGCGATCCGCAATGTACCACCCTTTCAGCCCATGACCCCGGGCGGTCGGCCATTTTCGGTACAGATGACCAATATGGGTGCACTGGGCTGGGTCTCTGACCAAAGGGGCTACCGCTACCAGTCTCATCATCCCCACACGGGCGAACCCTGGCCGCCAATCCCGCCGAGGCTCATCCGGCTCTTTTCCAGTCTGACCGGCTGGCCTAAGCCGCCCGATGCCTGCCTGGTCAATATCTATACAGGAAAGGCTCGCATGGGTCTGCACCAGGACCGTGACGAGGCGGATCTGCGGGCTCCGGTCCTGTCCATTTCCCTGGGCGATACGGCTCTGTTCAGCCTGGTGCCGCCCGAAGGCGGAGCCCGCTTGCGAGTGAAGCTGGCCTCGGGTGACATCTGTGCCCTTACCGGTCCGGCCAGGCTGGCCCGACATGGTGTTGATCGACTTCTCAACGGATCGTCAGCCCTGCTCCCTGACGGGGGGCGCATCAATCTGACGCTAAGATGTGCCGGCCCATGATCGCGATCGTGAATGGACGACGGTCCCGACGCGGCCCAGTGTCCAAATCCTTGTCAAAGCCCAACAGCTGGAGATTCTGATGACTGTTCTGACCCGGCCGGAGGGCCCACTGCCTGGTGATCTGGATCTGTCGCGACGCTCCCTGGCATCGGCAGCCCTGGGCGGTCTGTTTTTTACCCAGTATGCGACGGCGGCCCTGGCCCAGTCTGCCGAACCGATCCTTACCGATGCTGCCGGTCTGAAGATCGCGACCGTGACCTATCCGGCACCGGATGGCTTTGATCTTCCGGCCTATGTCGCTCGTCCAGATGGGCAGGGCCCCTTTCCGGTTGTCATTGTGGTGTCCGAAATCTTCGGGATCCACGCCTATATCCAGGACATCTGCCGCCGGCTGGCCAAGGCCGGCTATGCGGCGATTGCACCGGCCTTCTTTGTGAGGGTCGCTGATCCGGCACCCCTGACCCTGAGCGAGATGGGCCGTATCCGCGAAATCGTGGGCGCTGCGCGTCCTGAACAGGTCATGGGTGATATCGCTGCGACCCTGGACTGGGCCTCGGGCCAGCTCTGGTGCGATGCCGAGCGGGCCGGGATCACCGGTTTCTGCTGGGGTGGCAAGGTGGTCTGGCAAGCCTGCGCCCGGTTTGCTGCCCTCGATGCGGGGGTCGCCTGGTACGGCCAGCTGGCACCCTCGGCAACGGCTACGCCCGAACAGATCACGGCTGGCTCGCCCTGGCCGGTAGACCTGGCCCGTGATCTCAAGGCCCCGGTCCTGGGCCTCTACGGCGAAAGAGATCAGGGCATCCCCCTGACGGCTGTCGAGGCCATGCAGGCTGCGCTTGCGGGCTCGGACGCACCGGCGGCTGCGGAAAGCTCCATCCACGTCTACCCCGGGGCCCAGCACGGCTTCCATGCGGACTATCGCGCCAGCTACAGCGCAGCCGATGCCTCTGATGGCTGGAGCCGCATGCTGGAACTGTTTGACAAGCGTCTCAAGGCCTAGGTCCCGACGAGAGGAAAAGGGGTTTATTGTGCGTAGTCTGCGTATCCTGGCCCTTGGGGCCCTGCTTCTGTCCCTTCCCCTCGCTG
>JBFZCB010000232.1:0-3677 GCA_041308165.1 Caulobacterales bacterium | reverse complement strand
GCCAGGAGCGCAGCGCCGGCACCGGCAAGGGCGGCGCGCCTTGAGGGATGGGTCATTTTACATCGGCCTGGGCTGAAGTGGAGAGCACTACGGTTTATGGGCCCCAGAGGGCTTCCAGCCGCTGGGCGCGGCCGCACCTCCACTTGTAGAAATTATAGGCGCTGGCGTTCTTCAGATAGTAGTCCTGATGGTAGTCCTCGGCGAGATAGAAGGTTGCCGCGGGCAAGACCGTCACCTCGACATTACGGGCAAAGCGGGCAGCGACGGCCTCTCGGGAGGCATTGGCAGCCTGCGTTTCCTCCGGGGTGGCTGCGAATATGGCCCCGCGATAGGATGAGCCCTTGTCGCAGAACTGGCCTTCGGCGTCGAAGGGGTCGACGTTTCTCCAGAAGACCTCGAGCAGTTGGGCATAGGTGATGACGGCAGGATCAAAGGTCACCCTGACGGCTTCATAATGGCCTGTATTTTCACGGGTGACCTGAGTGTAGGACGGGTTGAGGGTCCACCCCCCCGTGTAGCCCGAGACCGCTTCGACCACGCCAGGCGTTTTCTCGAAGGCTTCTTCCACGCACCAGAAACAGCCCGCAGCAAAGACGGCTGTGGCGGTGTTGTCGGGCCTGATCCGGTCAGGGGCCTTAGGCGCTGCACAGGCTGCTACAAGCAGGAGGCTGAGCAGGGGCAGGAATAAGCGCATGGCGGGGTCCTTGAGGGTCGGCTCTGTAAATGGTCGTACCAGATGAGAATACGATCATGGATACCAATCGGTTTCAGGTCCACTTGCACCAAAGCGTTCAGGGCCGCGAACTGGCCAGCCGTGACGCGTCTGGACTGCAGCGGAAAACCGCTGCCCGATAACGTCCTGGGGGCCGTAGACGGCCAAGGGGCGGGGTGTGACCTGAAGGTCCGGCCAGCGACGCTGCGCCTTGGTATCGACAGATCAATAAGGATCGGGGCTGATGCCAGGTCCTGGCACCAGCCCCGATGTCCAGGCCGAGGCCTGTGTCTAAAGCTCGAAACGACTTAGTGGGTAACGACAGGCTTGGGCCCGCTGGAGCGGGGTAGCGAACGGATGCAGGCGATCGCAAAGACCGTCAGGCAGATGTAGCCCACAAGCGGGACGACAAATCCTGTGGAGACCCGGCCCGAGATGTCCACCAGATAACCCGTCATCAGGGGCAGGAAGGCACCGCCGATGATGCCGAACACGAGAAGTCCCGATGTGGCTGACGTCGGGGCGCTGGAGCGCTCCAGCGTCAGGGTAAAGATGGTTGGGAACATCACGGAGTTGAACAGGCCGATGGACAGGGCGACATAGCCGGCAGAGACGCCCTGGGTCTGGGTGACATAGAGGCACATCAGTCCGGCAATGACGGTGCAGAAGGCCAGAACGTAACCGGCGGTGATATAGCGCAGCGCAAAGGCCCCGATGAAGCGGCCGATCATGGCCCCGAGCCAGTAGAAGCTGACCATCTTGCCGGCCGCCTCATAGGGCTTGTCGAGGATTTCTGGACTGTTGAGGTAGTTGGTCATGATGGTGCCGATCGCGACTTCTGAACCGACATAGATGAAGATGGCCACGGCACCGGCGACTGCCCATGGAGAACGCAGGGCCCTGAAGGGGGAGACTTCCCCGGGAGCTGCAGCTGCGGGGGCCGCGGCGTCGATGCGCTTGCGTGCGGTGAAGATGAACAGGGCCACCAGGAGGAAGAAGGCTCCAAGGGCCAGAAAGGCCACGTCAATACTGCGCAGGGACTGGCCCCGGGTCGCCGCCGTGATGGTGGCCCCGGCAGCAAATACACCCCCGGTCAGAAGGACATGCGATCCGAGCCAGGGGCCAATGGCCGTGCCCAGGGAGTTGAAGGCCTGGGATAGGTTCAGCCGGAAATGGGTCCGCTTGGCCTCGCCCAGAACCGCCACGAGAGGGTTGGCCGCGACCTGAAGCAAGGTCACGCCCAGGGCGATGACGAACAGCGCCAGGAGAACCAGGGGATACTGGTCGACGGCTGTGGCGCCGGGCACGATGAGACAGCCCAGGACCATGACCCCGAGGGCCCCGAGGATCGCTTTTGAATAGCCATAGCGCGACAGGATGGCGGCCGCGGGCAGGGAGGCAATCCCGTAGGCAATGAACCAGGCCGAACTGGTCAGCAGGGCCTCTGTGAAACTCAGGTCAAAGACCCTTTTGACCGCGGCCACCAGGGGGTCGATCAGAGAGGTCGCAAAGCCCCAGGCAAAGAACAGGGTCGTTACATAGGCAAAGGCGGCACCGGACCCCTTGGGAGCCGCTGTCGGGGTATTGTCAGTCATCTTGGTCTCCCCCAGGGGTGGCTGACCGGATCGGCGCCCCTGCCGAACACGGTTTAACGATTTGGAGTTGCAGAGCCATAGCGCTCGGCGACGATAGGATAGAAATCCCAGGCGCGAGAATCGGCCAGGGAACGCAACAACTTCAGGTACTCTGCATGAGTCCAGGCCAGAGGCGTAGCAGAATCCGTGGGTTGGCCAAGCCTGTAATTGCGTGGCGTTGGATTGCCCACGCCATCCCATACCTGTTCGGACAGCATCAGGCCGTCATTGGCGAAACGCTCCATGCCGCGCACATAGGTCTGCCTCAGGATCGTGATGTCTGTGCCTGCAGCCAGCTCATAGTGGCCACGTTCGCCTGTGAAGAAGGGCCAGACCCGGCCGCGCTGTCCCGGCGCCATCACGCCGCCGACACCATAGTTTGAACCCGTGACATGGTCCTCGCCGTAGCCGTCAACGCCGTACCGCCGCCAGCCGGGCGTGCGATCGCCTTCCGGACCGAAGTCGTAGCGGACCCGCAAGAGGGGATCGAGGGACTGGTCATCGTACTCCGGCAGTGTCGCCAGGATATAGGGGTCGTTGGCCGGTCGCACCCCATAGCGCACCAGTTCCAGAAAGCCGCCGTCAATGATGCGGTCCTGGGGCTGCCCGGGCTGACCATTGTTGTCGCCCATCAAGGCGCCGCTGTTGGGATCTTCTGTCTTGGACAGACGCATGAAGTAGCGGCCATCTCCAAGGGGACCGCGCGTCGTGAACATGCGGGCCTCAATCCTGGCCTCATAGTCATCGGCGGCAGCCAGGTAGCGACGGGCCGAGCCCGCATCGCCCGCAGCGCGGGCGATGTCGGCAGCCGTCACGAGGCCAGCGATGACAGCTGCGGTCGTGGAGGGCGAGAACCCGTCCTGTTCTTCCCAGCGCTCCTGCTGGGTGAAGGGAGGCTTGATGGTTGCGTCGTTCCACTGCAGGCCGATCCTGCCCCCATCGACGAGGAAGTCGGCAGCGGGACGCAGCATGTCTGCATAGGCTTGTGCCATCTCTGCATCCGAGACGACGCCTGCCTTCCAGAGCTTCCAGCCCAGCATTATGGGCATGGCCGTCTGATCCAGCTGGACGGAGAGCCATTCGATCTGGCCATCCACCTGGGTCTTTTGCAGGAACCAGCCTGTGGCGCCGGTATTGCCGGGTGTGTCTGCACGCACCTGGACCTTGGGCAGGTAGCGGAAGGCGGCCAGGGGGGTCTCAGTATCGCCAAGGGCCAGCATGGCCATGGCCACCTGATAGAAGTCACGCGGCCAGACGGCCTTGTAACCGGTCGAGGCCCGGGTCGCATCCACGGTCTCGCCCCACGGATTGGAGAGGCTGGCGATCAGGGC
>JBFZCB010000231.1:0-7057 GCA_041308165.1 Caulobacterales bacterium | reverse complement strand
GCTTCAGTTCGGCCATGTCCTCAGCCTTCTGCACGAAGCTGAGCGCCACCCAGTCAACCCCCAGGCGCAGCGCAAAGGCGAGATCTTCACGATCCTTGGGTGTCAGGGCTGAAACCGGAATGATGGCTTCGGGAACCGCGACGCCCTTGCGATCTGAAAGTTTTGACCCGCTCTCGACGGTAACATCGGCCCAGTCATCGGTCCGCTCACCGACACGCAGACGAATGCGCCCGTCGTCAATCAGCAGCAACATCCCTGTCCTGAGGGCCTTGAATATCTCGGGATGGGGCATCTGAACACGGGTCTCGTCACCCGGCGTGGGATCCAGATCAAAGCGCATGGTGTGACCCGGCTTGACGCTGATCTCGACATCCTTGAAACGCCCCAGGCGCAACTTGGGGCCCTGTAGATCAGCAAGGACACCCAGTGGGCGCTGCAGAGCCAACTCAGCCCCCCTCACTGCCTTCAGGGCTGCGGCATGATCAGCATGGGTCCCATGGCTGAAGTTCAGGCGAAAGACATCAACGCCGGCCTGGGCAAGCGCCTTGACCATGCCTGGTGCCGCACTCGCCGGCCCAAGGGTCGCAACGATACGAGCGCGCCTGTCCCTCTTCATGTCGTGTCTCTTTTCCTGGTGATCCGGTTGGCCCGAAGCATTTCCTCGATATGTCTTTTGCCAATGAAACCTTGCCGCAGTAAGGCCACTCGCGAGATCGAAACAGGATGTGAGGCTCTGTAACGCAGATCCCCTTCTGGTTTCGGGGTCAGGCGCTGGGTCAGGGGGCCACAGACTGACACGGCCGCCCTGCAGCTCCGCCCAGATCAATGCAGCGACCGTCGAGCCCCGTGGGTGCAGCCAACCCCATGACATTGGCCAAGGTGGGGGCAATATCGACCGTACGAATGGGCAGAAACCTCTCCTGACCCACTCCCCCCGGTTCCCAGAAGATAATCGGAACCCGACGGTCATACTCCCAGGGTGAACCATGACCGGCGATCGAGCCGCCCAGGCGTCCCCCGAAGGACACGTTCTGGACCCAGGCAAAGACAATGTCAGGAGACCGGCCATCCGCCATAGTGGACAACCGCATTCGCTCCCTGACGGTCAGCATCTCAGGATGCAGGGTGGATGCCGGATAGGGCTCGGAAGCCAGGACCTCTCGTCTTTCGGCAAATCCGACCTCGGGCCAGGCTCTCAAAAGTTCCACTGCCGCTGTCGCCACCTCCGTTCGCAGAGGCTCCGGCAGGGCCCTTTGATCACCGTCAGCGACAAGCAGGCCGCTGGATCCACCCTGAAGGGGGGCCGCCTCGAGTCCAAAGCGCTCCCGCAGGGCTCCATTGATAGCCTGGAGGCGAGCCGGGTCCACGCGATGGGCGTGCGGATAGCCTCTGGCCGCCTGGCGCTCCACGAAGTCCGATCCTCCGTGATCGGCAGTGAGAACGAGCAGCACACCGCCCGGGATTTCCTCCAGTCGATCCAGAAGGGAGGTCATGGCCGCGTCGAGGCGAAACATCTGCTCGCACATTTCCGGGCCCTGGGTGCCATACCTGTGACCAATACGGTCTGTCGCGGACAGGCTGATGCCGAGCATATCGATCACACCCCGCCGTCCCAGCTGCTGGGTGGTCAGGAGGTGTTCGGCGGCAAAAATCGTGGCCTCGTCCAACAAAGGGGATGCGTCGAACTCGGGAGCCTGTGGCGGCACGTTCGAGCGGAAGGTTTGGCCCCTCACGATCCAGTCGCCGGCCAGGGCCTGACACTGTGGGAAGGCACCAGACCACATGGGCGGAACCTGATCCGGGCCGGCCTGGTCCCCTTCACCGGCTGCGGCCTGGAACATCTGATTAAAGGCGGCGACCGGGGCAAGCCTCGCCTCAGCTGTCTGGCCCGGCTCGACATAGGTCGTCAGGCCGAAGTCTCCCGTGAACCAGTAGGCCCCATCACCATTATGTCCGTTGAGAGTGATCGCGCCGCGATCCTTGCCTGACACCGCAAATATCCGGCTTTCGGGACTGACCGCCTTCAACCAATCTGGAAGCGTGGTGGCCTGGAGCTGATCAGGTCCTACAGGACCATTGTCATTGTTAAGACCATGGGCAAGCGTGTTCTGCAGGGCGGCCAGGCAATAGACCTCCTGGCCTGTACTGGGATCGATCCAGTCATTGGCAGGAATACCCGCCCTTGCGGGATGAACGCCGGTCAGGACAGTCGCATGTCCCGGACAGGTCTCAGTCAGGCCATGGGTCTGGTAGCCATTTATCGAAACCCGTCCCTGTTGCGACAACCGCTTCAGTCCACCCGTGAACTGGCCGCGGTACTGGTTGAACAGATTGGCCCCGAGCTGGTCGATTACGACCGTCACGATCAGCGAAGGTCGGGAAGCAGGCGGCTGCAGATCTGCAGGCTGTGCCACAACTGATGTGGGCTCCAGCTGACCCTGAAAAGCCACTTCGGCCCTGGCCGGCAAGGCAGATAGAGCCAAGCCTACCAGACCCAATGCCAAAGGAACTTTCGGATAGACCATGATCATTGCTCCGCAATGGAGCCCATTCCTAAAGACGTTTTCAGATCCCGCATTCGTTAGACGTGCAGACGAAGGCCCACAGAGCCAATCCGCCTCTCAGCTACCAGGCACCAATTTTCTGGGCCTGGTCATGACCGATGGGGTTGCCGTCGGCCTTGTGATCCTGCTCGGCCAGAAAGCGCACGGCATCGAGGGCAGCCATGCACCCCATACCCGCTGCGGTCACGGCCTGACGATAGATATCGTCAGTCACATCACCGGCCGCATAGACGCCCTCGATATTGGTCGTGGTTGACCCCGGCTTGACCACAAGATAGCCGCCTGACTTGGTTTCCAACTGGCCAAGGAACAGCTCTGAAGACGGGGCATGACCAATGGCAATAAAGACTCCATCGGCCGGGATTTCGTGTGTGATGCCCGTCTTTACATTGGCAACACGCACGCCGGTCACATTAGAGCTCATGGCGTCTGACTGACCCAGAACTTCTTCGACTACATGGTCCCAGACGACCATAACCTTGGGATTGGCAAAAAGGCGGTCCTGAAGAATCTTCTCGGCTCGGAACTCATCCTTGCGATGGATGACCGTGACGCGTGAGGCAAAGTTCGTCAGGAAGAGCGCCTCCTCAACGGCTGTGTTTCCACCGCCGACGACAATGACGTTCTTGCCGCGATAGAAGAAGCCGTCACAGGTGGCACAGGCAGAGACCCCAAAGCCCTGGTATTTCTTCTCGCTTTCAAGCCCAAGCCACTTGGCCTGGGCTCCGGTAGAGATGATCACGGTCTCAGCCATCAGCACCGCACCACTGTCCAGGACCAGGCGAAACGGGCGCGAGGAGAGATCGGCAGAGACGACAATATCCTCAATGACCTCTGTACCGACATGCTCGGCCTGGGCCCGCATCTGTTCCATAAGCCACGGGCCCTGAATCACCTCGGCGAAACCGGGATAGTTCTCCACATCCGTGGTTATGGTCAGCTGCCCGCCGGGTTGCAGTCCGGCGATGATCACCGGATTGAGCAAGGCCCTGGCGGCATAGATGGCAGCGGTCCAGCCTGCGGGGCCGGATCCGATGATGGCGAGACGAACGTTACGTGGCTGGGTCATGATGCCCACTATCTAGGCGCTGATTCCCTTTTCCGCGACGTCGAAACCTATTTCACTAACAGGCGTGATCCGAAATAGCCGGCCAAGGCAGCGCTGCACGTCAGAAACGTGCCCCAGGCCATGTCCAAGACCGTGATCATTGTGCTCCATGTGCGCAACGTTGCCTGATTGGTGAGATCATAGGTCGCATAGGCTACAAAGCCGAGGATGGCCCCGTTGATGGCCGCTTTTCGCCACGACGATTCGCGCAGGGCCGGAAGGGTTGCCAGCAGGGTGATCCCTCCGATGTAGATAAGATAGAAGGCAACAGCCGGACCGATCCTGAAGGCTGGAGCCAGAAGATCGCCAAGGATGGGGCGATAAAGCAGGTCTCCCATATTGCTTAGCCAGACAGCATCAATGGCCAGAAAGGCCACGGCTGAACATCCGAAGGCTGCAAGGGCTTTTCTCATGATCCACTCCGCTTCATTCTATAGTGACTGACACCCCAAACCTGACCCTTGCTGTCGCCGAACAGGCCCGCTGTAGCCATGTAGAAACGGCGCCAACGCCGCATCCATAACGGTGCCTTGTCACCATAGACTGACTGCATGAGCCCCCTGATCTCGGCTTCATTGCGGTCGAAGTTCTCCAGCCACAAATCTGCGGTGCGCTGATAGTGGGTTCCACTCCAGCGCCAGTCCTTTTCGACTTCAAAGAGATCAGGATACTGATGCATCAATCCATGGCTTGGCATGATGCCGCCTGTGAAGAAATGCTGGGCAATGAAGTCACTATTGTCTGACACCTCAAAGCGATAGGGCGAGTTTATATGGCTGAACACATGCACAAACATCCGACCCTCAGGCCTCAGCCAGGTTCTTGCACGCGTAAGCAGGGCCCGCCAGTTAGCCATGTGCTCGAACATCTCGACCGAAACGATCCGATCAAAAGTCTGATCCGTCTGAAACACATTCATGTCGGCGGTAATCACGGTTAGATTCGTCAGGCCTCGGCTCTTGGCGATGGAATCGATCTCGGCCTTCTGGCTTTTCGAGTTGGACACAGAGGTAATGCGTGCATTGGGGTAGCGCTTGGCCATCCAGAGCGAAAGCGACCCCCATCCGCAGCCCAGTTCCAGTATGTCATGTCCATCAAGAATGTCGGCGTGGTCGCAGGTCAGGCGAAGGGCCTCTGCCTCGGCATCTTCGAGTGTCGATGTCGGGGTCGGAAAGAAGCCGCTTGAATATTTGCGGTACGGGCCAAGGCAGAGTTCGAAGAAGCGAGCCGGGAGCTCATAGTGCTGCTCATTGGCCGCCTCAGTGAACTCCGCCACCGGACGAGCCGCCATTTCCCGGGCAAACTCTGCTTCAGCCCCATTGGGCGGTGAGACCAGGCGGCGGCGCGCATTAGCCACCAAAAGGGCAATGGCGGGCCGGGTTACGGAATCCGGGAACGGAGCATCCTGCATGCGGTTCACGGCATTGGCGATCAAACTCACGCATTACTCCTGGACAATAACTTGGATCGAGAGGTCAACTACCTGACCGAGGCTTCGAGCTGGCCGGTCGGGAGACCAAGCCTGGCCATACGGGCTGTCAGCTGCTGGCGCTGTGCCTGTGACATATTCGGGCTGCGTGACAGTAGGGCAGGAAACTGGCCATCTGCCGTAGTGGCAATCATCCAACTGTAGTCCGGCGCAATATCGATGACCCAGTACCTCTGACGGATCAGTCCCCCAAAAAAGCTCGCCTCGAACTTGGCATTGGTCGCAGTGTCGGTCACGCGTGCCACAGTATTGATGCGCCTTACCGGGCCATTGCGCGATCCGCGGTGGCAAGTCTGTGCGATCGAGAACCGGCCGGGCGCAGTCTGTGCCCAGACCTGGCTGCCGGCCCAGCAATCCCTTTGATGGTCGTTCGGCGTGCGCAGGATTTCGTGCCAACGGCCCATAAAGCGATCAAGATCGAGGGACTGCCTCGGCTCCGGTGCCTGCGCCAGGGCAAGGCCAGGCAAGGCCAGGAGCAGGCCTGCGATGAGAGCGGAGTTCAAAAATCGAGAACGAGATTGCATTTTTCGCCTCTAGGTTGGCCCCACAAGCAACTGATACGTGCAAGTCCCGGATTTGGATGCTTCTTAATGTCTCATTTTGGTGCGAGCGGCGGGGGTCGAACCCGCATGACCGAAGTCGAGGGATTTTAAGTCCCTTGCGTCTACCAGTTTCGCCACGCTCGCCCAGTGGAGACAAGATCTCCTAGCACAGATCTCTACAAGCAGGATTGGGACCGTCTCTAGCCCAGCGCCTTCAGATCCAAAAGATTGCCGCAAACCCAGCGATCAGACGGGATCAGAACTTGCTCGCCCATTGATCTGAAGACCCGATCTGGGAAGTCCGCGACCGCAGGCTCAGGCCTCGGCCTCACCCTTGATATAGGGCTCGACCGGTCCCTGAAGCTTGACCGTAAGAGCCTTGCCCTTGCGGTCAACCCGGTTACCAAGCGCCAGACGGACCCAGCCCTCCGAAACACAGTATTCCTCGACGTTCGTCTTGTCTTCGCCCTTGAAGCGGATCCCGATACCACGCGCCAGAAGTTCAGCATCGTGGAATGGGCTCGAGGGATCGACCGATAGACGATCAGGAAGGGCATCAGACATGGATTGAACTCTTGTAGTGACAGGAGGGCTCATTAGACGTCGTTGACCCTAAAGCCAACTGCCAGCCCTTGCCCGGCTTCCCCTACTTCTGAAGTTGCGGTCAGCGCCCTGGATAAAGAAAGATATCTCTGCCTTCCCTGGCGCAGGGTTGCGAAGACCAAGGGGCCGCTGCCAGAAGATATTCGCCCCAGTTTACCGCCTTCAGGAGACTTCTTCACCACCCTGAACCGGGCGGCCAAGGTCCTTTTCAGCCCTTCACCAGCGAACCCGGCCCGGGTCTACTGCACAGACTGTCGCGGCGCAGGGGCTTGAGCGGGCGTCGTCGGTGTCGATGCCGCGCCCGTCGGTGCCTGATAGGGTTGAGGCCCCGCAGCAGGCGGAGTAGCGGCTTGAGTAGCGCCGGGATTGGTGCGCTCGGATGCCGGACGGGCTGCCGGACGGGGCGCAGGCCGGCGTGGGGGGGCAGCCGCAGGTCTAGGTTGCGATGCGGCAGCTGCGTTGGGCGTTGGTGAGGGCGCATTGGCACCCGCGGCTTGCGGGGCTGGTGCATTTGCCGTGGCAGCGGCCGGAGTTGGTCTGGGTGTTGCAGACTGAGGAGGCGCAGCCTGGGGAGCATTTGCCTGAGGCGCAGCGACTGCGGCATTGGCAATCGCAGCCTTGGCCGCCAGTTGCTGGGCCTGATACCGCCGCGCCAGCTTTTCGGTCA
The DNA here is from genome assembly GCA_041308165.1 of Caulobacterales bacterium. Lineage (GTDB taxonomy): Bacteria > Pseudomonadota > Alphaproteobacteria > Caulobacterales > Caulobacteraceae > Brevundimonas. Next base: position 84 of record JBFZCB010000231.1, on the reverse strand, counting down.
ATTCGCGGGCCTGGGCGGGCTGCATCTGGGCCATAACGGCCGAAAGACTGCGCGGGCGCATGGCGGCCGCTATGGGCAGACGAA
>JBFZCB010000230.1:0-9312 GCA_041308165.1 Caulobacterales bacterium | reverse complement strand
TGAGCCTCAGGAGCGGAGCCCCTTCCTCGCGGACAGGGACCCGTCACGATAGGCTTTGGCCTATGGAACTTAAGTTCCGAGATGAAACCCAAGTCATAGCAGTGCCTCGGGTGTCATTGTGACCGAATGGAGCTGTAACATGCCTGACATGGATGTTGCTGTTTACGGCTTTACCCTGGCTGCCTTGTTGGCTGTGTCCATAATCTACTGGCGGCTGGCAGGCGTTGGTCTCAACCTTGTATTGCGCTGGCTTCTTTTGACATTCCTGATTGTGTGGCCCCTGACCTTTTTGGGCGTCGCCACGGGTATCGTGCCGCTAGCTCTAGTCTTTGTGGTGGCGTCGGAAGAATGGGCACGTTGGCTAATCGTCAAGGACCGTCCCGCGGCACTCAAGCGTCGACATGTTGCCCTTAGTGTTGGCATGTTGTTTGGACTTCTCGAAACCACGAACTGGTTGTTTGTGGATAAGGCTCGGGTGGCTCTAGCTGATGCTGGCCTTCCACCGAGTGGCCTGATTGCTGCGGACGTCGCCTACATCACGGCGGAGTATGGCGCAGGCCTAGTCGTACACGGCGGCCTCACAGCACTGCTCATGCTAGTGCAGGGCTCAGGCGGTAGCCAAAAGCGCCTTGCCCTTGGAGTCTTGGCCACGGCTGCACTGCATTTTCTGCTCAACATTTTTATCGTGTCCGGCGTTCGAGGGAACTAAGCTCACGTTCAACCAGACTCGCTAATGAGAATGTGCAAGCCTGCGCAGTGAGGTGAAACTTCGGCGGCTTGTTCACCCCGACCCTCGGCCGGATCATGCATTTCCGCTCGAGACATTGCCCGAACGGCTTTCGCCAATGCTGGAGCGGGCGGCGGGAATCGAACCCGCACGAAAAGCTTGGGAAGCTTTCAGGCTACCACTACATCACGCCCGCGGAAGCGAGGCGCAAACTAGCGATTGTTGCGCAAGCCTCAAGCCCTATCCGAACAATCCAGCGCCTTTGGCAGCGATTTCACGTTTGACCTGGATCAAGGCGCGCACTGCGATTTGGGATCAGCCTGGTCTCCAGAAAAGGAGCGCTCCATGCCAACCGAAGCTGTACCATTCGTTCTTGCCATACTTGCCTTCTTCGGCGTCTTCATCGTTGCCGTCGGCGGTGCCCAGATCTGGACGGGCATGCCACCTCACCGCAAGCCCTGAAGCCGAACGGCACCCGGCAGCCGCCTGTCTCCCTCCAAACTCTGCGTTTGGAGGAGACGACGAGGAAACGCTCATGCTGTCGCAAGATGGCTTCGGGGCGAAAGAACTACCTAGCCTTGACCATGGTGCCCGTTCTGGGCGATCCCCAACAGGTTCACTTCGAGTAGACGTTGCCGATGCCCCTATCGGACGTCATGCACGCCGGACAGACCCCTGATCCGCCAACGCACCCGAATCTCTATGGCAGCCGTCTGATGGGCCTGCCCCCTAGACCGGTCACCCCGTACCAGCTGCGGCCCGCGCCCGTAAACTTCGAGCTCAGCCCCACCCCTGGCCATTGGTGACCAAGAGTGCCCGGCTGAGCTCAGTAGGCGAAGTCCCGATACATCCGGCTGACGTCACCCTGCCACTCGCCATGATAGAGATCCAAAAGTCGCTCTGCCGGTGTGATCCCGCTTTCAGCGATGTCTTCCAGCTCCGATAGATAGCCACGCTCATCAACCATGCCTCCGCTGAACATGGCGCGGTTCTTGAGGCCTTCACGGGCAATGGCGACCATGTCCACGGCGATGTCACGCACGGACCGGCCAGCCACCTCAGCCTTCAGGCCCAGACGGGTGACATCGCGGCGCAGGCGCTCATGATCGGCAATATCCCAGTCTTTGCAGAGGTCCCAGGCCGCCGCCAGCGAAGGGGCGTCATAGAAGATGCCTGCCCAAAGCGCCGGAAGGGCGCAGATGCGGCTCCAGGGCCCTCCGTCAGAACCACGCATTTCCAAATACTGCTTCAGTCGAACCTCTGGAAACAGGGTCGTCAGGTGATCGGCCCAGTCCTTGTGTGTGGGCCGTTCCCCGGGAAGCGCCGGCAGACGGCCATCCATGAAGTCGCGGAAGGACTGGCCAGAGGCATCGATGTATTTACCGTCGCGCTTGACGAAATACATCGGCGTATCAAGAGCATAGTTGGCATAGGTCTCGAACCCGAAACCGTCCCGGAAGACGAAATCCAGCATGCCCGTCCGATCCGGATCCGTATCCGTCCAGACATTCGCACGGGCGGACAGGAAACCGTTGGGCCGCCCCTCGGTGAAGGGGGAACAGGCAAACAGGGCTGTCCCTATGGGCTGAAGCGCAAGCGAAGTCCTGAACTTAGCGACCATGTCCGTTTCAGACGAGAAGTCGAGATTGGCCTGAATGGTGCAGGTCCGCAACATCATGTCGAGGCCAAGAGACCCCTTCTTGGGCATATAGGCCCGCATGATCGTATATCGCCCCTTGGGCATGACGGGCACGTCTTCGCGCGCCCATTTGGGATCAAAACCCGCTCCTAGAAAGCCCAGATTCAGCTCGTCAGCCACCATCTTGACCTCCATCAGATGCTGGCCGGTCTCGGAACATATATCGTGGATGGTCTTTAGTGGAGCACCGGAAAGCTCGAACTGGCCACCCGGCTCAAGTGAGACCGAAGCAATGAAACCCTCGGCATTGCGGCGCTCCAGCCCGATCAGATAGCCGCCCTCCTCAACCGGCGACCAGCCGAACCTTTGAAGCCCAGTAAGCATGGCATGGATGCCATTGGCACCCTCATAGCCGGGCCGCCTGAGACTAGAGCGGTCAAATCCGAACTTCTCGTGCTCGGCCCCAATGCGCCACTCGCTCTGTGGCTTTGCGCCCTTCGACATCGCACTGACCAGCTGATCAAACGACAACGGTTCCTGTTCGGCCATTTGTAACCTCTCCTGTGGCGGCTAGATGGGAGAGATTGCGGCTCTGCTCAAGGGGGTAGGGCTTATTGCGAGCGGTTCGTAGGCCCAGCCACCCCCGGTCGCTGAAAGACGAGCGCCGTCTATAATCGGTCCCAGTCACCGATGGCGGCCTGCCAGAGACTCATGGCGGTGATGGCGGCCGTATCGGCGCGCAGTATTCGCGGCCCGAGCGACACAGCCAGAGAAAAGTCCAGGCTGCGGAGTTTTTCGCCTTCTTCCGGTGAAAAACCGCCCTCTGGCCCAATCAGTATGGCCCAAGGGGCCTGCCCGGAGCCCGCTGCATTGCCGTCCCCGACTGTGCCTTCGAGCCCGGCAGCGGTCAGGGCTTGAATTGCCGGAGACCCGCCGGTCTCGTCGCAGAACATGATCCTGCGCGACGGGTCCCAGGCCTCCAGCAAAGTCTCGAGCCTGACCGGGTCATCGACCTGCGGGACATCTAACCGACCGGTCTGTTCGGCGGCCTCCTGTGCAATGGCATCCAGCCGGTCCAGCCGAATTCTGTCTGGATTGGTGCGTCGGGTTATCACCAGCCTCACCCGCCTTGCACCCAGTTCAGCCGCCTTTTCGACGACGGTCTCGACCCGGGCTTTTTTGATTACAGCCACGATCAGCTCGAGATCCGGCCCAAAGGTCTGTGCCCGGATCCGCTCTTCAGCCCTTAGGATCACTCCCTTCTTGAGCACCTCCATCACACGTGCCCGCCATTCACCGTCACGGCCGTTGAACAGCAAAAGCTCATCACCAACGCCCAGCCGCATGACCTGGGTCAGATATCGGGACTGGTCGAGCGTAGGGGCGACACCGGCATCGGCAGAAAGATCAGAAGAGACATGAAGACGGATCATGGCCCCAGTTTCACCTCACCTGATCAAGAGGTCCAGCGGTTGTGAGCTAAACAGGCGGGCGGTCTTGAGGTCCAGCAGAACCCGACGATGTCGAAAGGCAGCCATACCTAACAAGGCCCTTGGAAACCCGGGTACCGGCAGCCCCGGATAGATCGGGGTCTGCGACGGTCCATAATCCACTCCACCGATCCTGAGGCTGGAGGTTTCGACGATCCGCGTGCGCATGACCCCGCCAAGCACAAGGCTGGTCCCCGGGGTCTGCGTCCGGCCATCAAGGACGCCTGCGCGTCTGGCGGCTCCCTCACTCAGAGCCAGCATCGAGGTTGAGCCCGTATCCACGACAGCCTCGATCAGGTTGCCCTCGACAAGAACCGGCGTCTTTAGACTGCGTCCTGCCCTGCGCACTTCAAACCGAGCCAGACCTGAAGGCGCAGGCGTTTCCGGCGCTAGAAGCCTCAGACGCCGTCGCTCACGCTTTCGCGGCGTCAGGTCCATGTCCAGGAGCGCCTCTCCCAACACGTCCTGCCCCAGGATCAGCGGTGTACCCAGGCCGGTGTCGAGCGCCAGAGCGCCGAGATCAAGAATGCCGGCTTGCAGCCGGTCGATCCGGGCTCCCCCAACCTGCACGGTCAGCGTGGTTCCGCGTCCAAGCTGGGGCATGCCTCCGACCCCATAGGCCAGGACGGGCATGTTGAAGGCGTCGGCGATGTTGAGACGCTCGAAGAAACTTCGGTCAATGACCGAGTATTGGGCCCCGGAATCGATCAGCGCCCTGGCCGGCTGACCGTTGACAGTCACATCAACCGTTGGACTGTCCACCCGGGGTTCGGCCCATTCCTGCCAGTCATCCGAGACAAAGGTGACATCAGGCGGACGCCAGATGACGCGATCGCGCAGCAGGACGCCACCGCCGACAGCGGCCCCCAATAACCCCAGCCGGAACAGGAGCGTGCGGCGGTTCATGGACTGTTACGCCTCATACCTCTGAAATGGCCCGTTACGCCGTCCAGCGCCAGAGGAAAGCTCTGGATCTCTTGTCACAGGCAAGGATTTGCCCAGCCGGGGAGAACGGGCCGGGAAACGCGCAATCTTTCTCCGAATTCTCAGCCTTTATGGGTGACGCCTGCGCGGCGTCTGGCTAGGAACAGAGCCGTCATGACCCCCTCTTCCGCCGAACCTGTCGCACCCCCGTCAAGTGATCGCTACGTGTCCACGCGTGGAGACATCACACCCACCCGTTTCACGGACGCCCTCCTCAGGGGCATGGCACCGGATGGGGGCCTTTACATGCCCGCAGCCTGGCCGAACCTGCCCGAGGATGTAGCCAGACCCGGTCGCAGCTATGGCGAGATCGCCCAGGATGTGCTGGCCCCCTACCTGGGAGATGCCCTGCCCGCCGGCGCCCTTTCCCGCTCCCTGGCAAAGCTCGTTGCCGGCTTTGACGATCCGGCAGTGACACCCCTTGTGCAGCTCAGCGATGACCTTTGGATGCTCGAGCTCTGGCGCGGACCCACGGCCGCCTTCAAGGATCTGGCCATGCAGCTGGCCGCCTTCCTGTCAGAGGAGGCCCTGGCCGCATCGGGAGAGAGGCTAACTCTGGTAACGGCAACGAGCGGCGACACCGGTGCCGCAGCCGTCAATGCCTTTGCCAATAAGGCGGGTATCAGACTTGTAGTGCTTCACCCGCTTGATCGGGTCTCACCGGTTCAGCGACGTCAGATGACCACCATCGATGCAGACAACGTCCTGAACCTGGCTGTTGAAGGGGATTTCGACGATTGCCAAAGGCTGGTCAAAGGTCTTCTGGCTGAGGAATCCCTGCGCGATGGCACCCGATTCAGCTCCGTGAACTCCATCAACTGGGCCCGACTGGCTGGCCAGATACCCTATTATGTCTCCGCAGCCATGCAGCTGAAGGCCGCAGGCGAGCATCGAGCGCCCCATTTCGTCGTCCCGACAGGGAACTTTGGCGATGCCTTTGCCGGTATCGCTGCACGCCGCACAGGTCTCGCCGTTGCCGGGTTCACGGCAGCGGTCAACCGCAATGACGCACTCGCACGGGCCATCAATGACGGGCTCTATGAGCGTCGCCCGGCCCTGGAAACCGCCAGCGTCTCCATGGATGTCCAGGCGCCTTCAAACTTCGAACGGCTTGTCTATGAGGCCTCGGGCCGTAATGCCCCGGAGACCCGCGCGCTGTTTGGAGCCTTTGCCGAAACCGGCCGGGTCGAGCTCTCACCAACCCTGCTGAGCGCCCTGCGTGCACAGGTCTCGGCCACCTCTATCGATGAGGCGGAGACGCGCGCGGAGATCCTGCATGCCTATAAGGCCTGGGGACAGGTCGTCTGTCCTCATACCGCTGTCGCCCTGGCCGCGGCGCGCAGGCTCGAGGGCAGGGGCGCGCCCCTCGTGGCCCTGTCGACCGCCCATCCCGCCAAGTTTGGCGGGGATGTATCCTCAGTCCTCGGCTTTGACCCCCTACCCTGTCCGGTCATTCGCGATCTCGGCGATCGTCCCGAACGGTTAAGTCTCGTCAGCGGAACCCCGGAGGCCGTCCTCGACGCCGTCAGGCGTTTCATGGCCCACCCCCAGGCCTGAGCCCATGACGGGCCCCCGAACCTAGACCAACCTCCTGAGCCGCCTCGGAGAGCGGCTGGGTCAGGCCGTCTCAGCGATGCGCCAGTAGCTCATGCGGCGATAGAAGGCCGCCGGATCCTTCGGGGTGACCAGGTTTGCCGGGTCATGGAAAATCCGGTCATGAAGTCGTGTGAGTGTAAATCTCAGGCAGGCGGCCTCACCAAGGCCCGGCAGGGCGTCCATTTCGGACTGGACCAATGGCCTGACCGCCTCATAGCCACGACGGAAGGCCTCGACGGCTCCGGGAATTTCCCGTCCATCGCCATCAAAGCCCCAGGCCGTAAGGGCGATAGCCAGGTCATAGGCAAGGGGACCGTTACAGCCGAAATAGAAATCGATAACCCCGGACAGATGACCATGCTCGAACAGCACATTATCGGGAAAATAGTCGGCATGGATCACACCGGATGGAAGATCATCCGTGAACGGATCACCAATACGGGCAAGGGCCGTCCGGCAATCCGCTACCAACCCTCTGTCCAGACCCGAGGTCGCGCCTTGAGTGCAGCGATCAAGCAGAACCTGCCAGGCTCGGGGTCCCACCGGATTAACCCTTGAGGCCTTGAAGTCAGCAGCCTTCAGGTGAAGCTCGGCCAGTTTGGATCCCGCCTCGGCGATCTGCGCGGGCGCTGGGGTGCGAAGCCAGCCCCCCTCCAGCCACTCGACCAGAGCGGCCGGACGTCCATTTAGGGCACCGACCCAATCCCCGCTTGGATTGCGTAAGGGTCGGGCCGCGGGAAAATCCCTGGCACCGAGATGGTCGGTAATCCCCAGGCAGAAAGGCAGGCTTTCCGCATCGGTACGCCCCTCGAAAAGGGTCAGAACAAAGCGCGCTGTTTCTGTTTCCAGCCGATAGTTCGTGTTTTCGACGCCCTCAGCAATAGGCTGCAGGGACACCACCTCTCCAAGGTCGTAGCCCTTTAGGAATGCCGCTGCCTCGCTCAATGATACAGGCGTAAAGACCGCCATCTGACCCTTCCTGTCCTACGCCTCCCCTAATGGTAGCCCAGAGCCGCATGACGTGCACGAATGATGTCAGCGACATCAGCCAGGACACTTTCCGTGGTCGGCCAGCGTCCCGCTCCCCGACCCTTGCAGGTCCAGACCTTGCCATCTTCACCATAGACCTTCAGCGCATTGCGCTCGCCCCGCAGGGCACTGAACAGAGGATCATCAAGATTGCGATCAAGCACGACCGAGGCCTTGAGCTCACCGTTGGTCCGGTGACAGGTCCCGATCTGACGAACCGGGCCATCCGATCGGAAGTCAGGCGCGAGAGTGTCGCAAGGCAGGTCTGCATCTGCCGGGGTCTCGCCAAAGGCCTCGAAGGCCAGAAGCTTCACCTTGGCGGCGGAATCGCGCCCTTCGAGATCTGATGACGGATCTTCCTCGGCAAAACCTGCAACCCGGGCATCGGACAGGGCGTCGGCGAAGTCAGCGCCCTGGTCCAGACGATCGAGCATGAAGTTGACCGTACCGTTCAGCACCGCCTCGAACCCGGCTACGGGACCGGCGGCCCGGGCCACGCGCAGGGTTTCGATCATCGGTGCACCTCCACCCACAGCAGCCGAATAGGCCAGACGGGCCCCCTTCTCGCTGGCCAGACGCGCAAGGCCTTCCGGATCGCGACTGATCGCCTGCTTGTTGGCACTGGCGACATCAATGCCCCGCTCCAGGGCGGCACGGATCAGGTCATGGCCCGCCCCCCCTTCAGACAGAGCCTCAACCAGAAGATCAGGTTTGAGGTTCAGCAGGGCATCGCGATCAGAGGTAAACAGATTGGCATCCGCCTCGACGTCACGCGGCTTCTTCGGATCCCGCACCAGAACGCCGACCACTTCATAACGTGCATCCGGAAGGAGCCGAGCCAGCAGGCCTCCCCCGACCACTCCGCATCCGGCGATGGCCACACGGACAGGGGCATCGGGCAGGGAACGCCCTGGAGGCGCAGAATGGTTGCCCACAACTGTGCAGTCCGCACGGCCGAGCGCTGCAACCTCGATCTCAACACCCCGACGCTGTGCAAGATCGATGGCATCGTGCTGAACAAGAGCCCCGCCGTGACGACGCGCATCCTCCCAGGAGGCCTGACGATAGCGCAGCGGCCGGCCGGACTTTGCCGCCGGATCACGGTCGTAAAGGCCATCCACATCCTTGACGAGGCGAACCCGCTTCAGTCCCAGTTCCGCCGCCAGAAACACAGCCGTGAGGTCAGAGCCGCCTCGGCCAAGAAGGGCCACCTGTCCGCCCGGCGTAACCGCCCCGAACCCGGGCACGACAACGACCTGATACTCCGAGAGTGCCTCACCCAGGGCCTCTCCATTCAGGCCGCAGGGGCGGGCATGCTCAAGCGGGCCTTCCGCAATCACGCCAAGTTCGCGCACCGAAAGGGATTTCGCTTCCAGCCCGATCCGGTCACAGGCAATCGCCGTGAGGGCCGCAGCCCGCTCTTCGCCCAGTGCAACATAGGCCGGAAGGAGGTCGTTGGAGTGATCAAGGCCAAGATCACGGGCCTCGGCAAGCAGTTGGTCGGTCTGGCCCGCAAGGGCGGAAACCACCGCCACGACCTTACGACCAGCCCGAACATGAGCATAGATTTCCGAGGCAACCGCCGGGGCTTCCAGAGCCGTGCGCAGGATGGAGGATCCAAACTTGAGCACAACCACCTCAACGGCCGGAGCATAGGCAGGGGTCGAGGCAGGATGCGCTGATTTCGGTTCAAGCGGGTCTACGAGGGCGAGGCTGATCTGGGGCATTTTAGGGTCTCTGAAATCCGGGGAGGGGTTTGGGCAAGGCTCTGAAGATGGGAACTAGAGGCGGGGGCTGAGGCGAAAAAAAAACCCGCCCGGTGGATCCGGGCGGGGCTGGGTTCGGGC
>JBFZCB010000229.1:0-4302 GCA_041308165.1 Caulobacterales bacterium | reverse complement strand
GCCCCCTGGCCCCAGCCCTTGACGTCGTGGGGTCTCGCGGCGTGCTTGAGGGAGATGCGATCATGGCGACGATCAAGCGCGCTGAAGGCCCCGCATTGATCCGGGCCCTCGTCGAAAAGGGCGTGGACATAACAGAGGCCCGATGGGTCGGAGCTGACCTGGAGAGTGTCTTCATGACCGAAACAGGCAGTATTCAGACCCCGGAGGCCATCCATGCTAGCTGACGCCATCCGCTCCGAAGCCTATCGGTTTTCCAAGAACCGCTCGGCAGTGCTGTGGAGCACGATGTTCGTACCCGTCCTCCTTCTGATACTCTCGGGAGCGGCGCAGTATTTTTTGAAGGCCAGAACGGCTGAACTGAAGGATGCCAATCTCCCACCCGAGCTTCTCAAAGTGGGCCCTCTTGACCTTGGCCAGGCCATGCTTGGCCAGGCCGCGGATCTGGCCAACCCGATACTCCTGCTCTTCATCCTGATCGGGGCAGCCACGCTCTTTGCGGGCGATTACCGCTGGGAGACCTGGCGGCTGGTCAGCGCCCGCAATATTCGACCCAACCTGATCCTCGGCAAGGTTGCCGTGGTCAAACTGCTCTGTTTCGTCGCGCTGGCCATCCTGCTCGTTTCCGGCTTCCTGAGCGAACTGCTCACGGGAGCGATTTTCGAGCGGTCATTCACCTTCACCTTTGATGCCGGCGACGCGGCTACGTTCAGCCTCTTGTGTCTCACAGCCTATATCCGCGTTCTACAGGTCACGCTTATCGGCCTGCTGGCTGCCACATTCACCCGGTCCCTGCTTGCAGCTCTGTTCATCCCACTGGCCGTTTCCATCGGACAGTTCTTTCTCTTGCAGGCGATGCCACTGATGAATTGGGGGCCTGGCGACTGGTATGCTCAGGCCTTGATGCCCGGCCTGGCCACGGACACGCTCATGTCTGCGATACAGGGGGAAGCTGGCTCTGCCTCAGCACAGACCCTCTGGATGGCGGCCCTCAGCCTGAGTGCGTGGTGTCTTGTCCCCCTACTGGCATCGATCGCCTGGTTCCAGCGCCAGGACCTTTCGAAGGAATAGATCGCGATAATCGCCTTCCCTCTCGACCGTCACGGGTTCCGGGGAGTAGCGCTGAAATGGCGGCTGGCAGGGTCTCATGTCGTTGTCTCGGCGGCCCACAGGCCACGGATTACAGGATCAGCCATTGGGCTACGCGTGCTGCTCATTGGATAAAAAAGGCTGGACCGAAGGAAGCCCTAGCGGGTCAGGCCCTGGAGTCTGGCCGGGCCTATCGCAGGGTGACGAAGCCACCCTGAGCCGGGCTAACGCCTGATAGCTGAAAGGTTGCGGGGAGGCAGACCTCCCCCGTCGAAGACAGGGCTACGTAACCGGCAAGGTTGACATGGGGCCAAGCAAAAGGGCGGCCGGATTGCTCCTGCCGCCCCTTTTGACGTCTATTCGGAGAGACGCTTAGTCGTCGCTGCCTTCGTCGAAGGTCTGCACGGGACCTGAATCCAGGCCCTTGGCATCTACATCGCGGTCAACGAACTCGATGACAGCCATCGGAGCGTTGTCGCCATGACGGTAGCCAGCCTTCATGATGCGGATGTAACCCCCGTTACGCTCGGCGTAACGCGCCCCGATCGTGTCGAAAAGCTTGCCGACCTGGGTGACATCACGAACGTGACTGATGGCCTGACGGCGAGCATGCAGGTCCCCCTTCTTGGCAAGGGTCACCAACTTTTCGACGAAGGGCCGAAGCTCCTTGGCCTTTGGCAGCGTCGTCTTGATCTGCTCATGCTTGATCAAGGACGCAGCCATGTTGGCAAACATGGCAGTCCGGTGGCTGCTCGTACGGCCGAGCTTGCGATAGGCGGCGCCGTGGCGCATCGGGGTCTCTCCTACTCCGGCTCCGGTTTCCCCAACGTGAGGGACCCTGAACCGCATTCATTCTAACCGCCCCGGCATCTCCCCAAGGGAAATCCTCTTTTCTACAAGAGGTGGGCGGAGGGTTGAAACTAGATCTGGTCGTCGAACTTCTTGGCCAGATCCTCGATGTTTTCAGGCGGCCAGTTTGGTACGTCCATGCCGAGGCTGAGGCCCATACCAGTAAGCACTTCCTTGATCTCGTTCAGCGACTTGCGACCAAAGTTCGGGGTGCGAAGCATTTCGCCCTCGGTCTTCTGGATCAGATCGCCGATGTAGACGATGTTGTCGTTCTTGAGACAGTTTGCCGAACGGACCGAAAGCTCCAGTTCGTCGACCTTCTTGAGCAAGGCCGGATTGAACGGAAGATCCGGCTTTCCGTCCGTAGCCTCGACGGCCTTCTTGGGCTCTTCAAACGTGATGAAGATCTGAAGCTGGTCCTGCAGGATACGCGAAGCGTAGGCTACGGCATCAACGGGTGAAACCGCACCATTGGTCTCAATCTCGAGCACAAGCTTGTCGTAATCCATGGACTGACCCTGGCGGGTAGGCTCCACGCGATAGGCGACACGCTTCACAGGCGAATAGAGCGCGTCAACGGCGATCAGCCCAATCGGTGCATCTTCAGGGCGGTTGAACTCGGAGGCCACATAGCCCTTGCCGTTCTGGACGGTGAGTTCCATGCGTACCGAGGCACCATCGTCAAGCGTGCAGATCACGTGATCGGGGTTCAGAACTTCGATATCGGCGGGCACATCAATCTGGCCTGCGGTCACAACGCCTGGGCCGGTTGCCCGCAGCGTCATGCGCTTGGGGCCCTCGGCATGCATGCGCAGCGCCAGCTGTTTGATGTTGAGGACGATGTCGACCACGTCCTCGCGAACACCTTCCAGCGACGAGAATTCATGGACAACGCCATCAATCTGGATGGCCGTCACAGCCGCTCCCTGAAGGGATGACAGCAGTACGCGGCGCAGGGCATTGCCAAGCGTCACACCGAAACCGCGTTCGAGAGGCTCAGCGACCAGGCGCGCCTTGCGCTGGGCGTCAGAGCCAAGTTCGATCTGCGGCTTCTCGGGACGGATCAGCTCTTGCCAGTTACGTTCGATCATAGGTGTCCCTCGGAGCGGATTTCGCCGGTTCGTCAAAGCTCCTGAGAGCTGCCCTCGTCAGGGCATGGGAACCGGCGGAGAATGGGGTCGGCGGTGGTCGGAGTACGCTTAGACGCGACGGCGCTTGGGCGGGCGGCAACCGTTGTGCGGCATCGGCGTAACATCGCGAATCGTCGTGATGGTCAGGCCGACAGACTGGAGAGCACGAAGGGCGGATTCGCGACCGGAACCTGGGCCAGACACATTGACTTCCAGGGTCTTGACGCCGTGCTCCTGGGCCTTCTTGCCCGCGTCCTCTGCCGCCATCTGGGCCGCATAGGGTGTCGACTTACGCGAACCCTTGAAACCCATATGCCCGGCGGATGACCAGGAAATCGCGTTGCCCTGGGCATCCGTGATCGTGATCATCGTGTTGTTGAAAGACGCATTCACGTGGGCGACGCCCGAGGTGATGTTCTTGCGCTCGCGCTTCTTTACGCGACCCGGTTCCTTGGCCATGTGTCTATCTTACTTCTTCTTGCCGGCGATCGGCTTGGCGGGACCCTTGCGGGTGCGGGCGTTGGTGTGGGTACGCTGACCACGGACAGGCAGGCCCTTGCGGTGACGAAGGCCACGATAACAGGCCAGGTCCATAAGACGCTTGATGTTCATGGAGGTTTCGCGACGCAGATCACCTTCCACGGTGTGATCCTTGTCGATCGTTTCACGGATCTGCAGCACTTCCGCATCCGTCAGTTGATTCACACGCCGGGCGGGCTCAATGCCTACCTTGGCCGTGATTTCCTTGGCGGCGTGAGCGCCGATGCCATGGATGTACTGAAGCGCGATTTCGACGCGCTTGTTGGTCGGAATGTTGACGCCAGCGATACGGGCCACGAAATTCTCCAGATGCGCTTGACGGACGCAACAAACGCTCCGGTCAACAGACCAGGAGCGTGGCGCCCTTCGCGGGAAGCGCGCCTTATACATGGGATTCAGAAATCGTCAACACGCCGATCCAACTCCAGTGGCGATCGGGGTGCGGGCCGGCCTCCTATCCCTACTGGACCAAGCTGGTGGTGGAAGCATAATCGAAACGCACCTCAAGCCTGATGCGCTCATTCAGCAGGGGCTGGCCGTTTAACCTTGGTGCCCGCACGCCCCTCATCCGGCCGACTTCGATGGCGGCTCGCCCAAAGCCAAGACCCCGCGGGGTTTCGGAGAGTATGCGGCAGTTCGAGACACGATCATTCTGGCGCATGACACAGGAAAGGACAGCGACACCATCGATGCGTCG
>JBFZCB010000228.1:0-4198 GCA_041308165.1 Caulobacterales bacterium | reverse complement strand
GGCGGCGGTACCGACCTGACCAAGGCCATGGGTCATCGCCAGCAGATCGCCAGTGCGGTCGAGAAGGCCTGCTCCCAGTCAGCCCTCGAGATCAGTTTCAAGATCTACAAGGGCGGGGATGCCAAGGGTGATTACAGCCAGGATATCATCCTGCCCCTGACACAGGCCCGTCTTGCCGATGCCGGCTTGAGCAACGTGACTGTGTTGGCAACCCATACGGTCGACACCGTAACGATCAAGGCGACGAGCCAGTCAGCTACAGCCTTCTCCCAACTGGCCGGGATGACCCATGTGCCCGTCGAGGTCACGCGCGGATGCCCCTTTAATCCTTCCCCGCCACCGCCGGATGGCGAGACCCTTTTTGTCGAATCTTTCGAGGCTGGCCATAACGTTGCCAGAAACAGCTGGACTGTTCTCGGCCAGAACGGGTCCAACAGCAGCGGGGCAAGCTGGAACGGCTGGGCAACCCAGAATGCCGGCATCGAGATCAATGGCCAACCCCAGCTGTCTGGCGGTCAGATACGCTTCGGTGACTTCTTCGCTGAGCTGGATTCCCACTGCTACGTGGCCGGCTGCAACTCGAACTCCGGCATGACCCGGACCGTGACCCTTCAGCCCGGGACCTATCAGATCGGCTACTGGTATGTGTCGCGAATACGCAACGCCAACCCGGCCTGGAGCAATGTGGTCGCCTGTGCCGCCACGGACAGTGATCCAGCCGTCAGCCCCTACCGGGCCTGGCAGGACGAGACAAACCGTGTCGAGCTCCATATCCAGGATTCCACCCAGACCCGTCTGGATTCAGAAACCATGATCGACGTCTGCGTCTATTCCGGAACCTGGATACAGCGGCGCGTCGACTATGAGGTCACCAAGGCTGGAGAGTACAAGGTCACCTGGCGTGCTGCAGGACGGCAGGACACTGTGGGCGGCCTCATCGACTATCTCCAGATGTGCCGGGAAGCCTGTCCATGATCGCAAGACGATCAAGGTCAGCCTGGTGTGGTGACTTTCTTCGCGATCAGGGAGGCGCAACCACAGTCGAGTTTGCGATGATCGCCACGGCGCTGATCACCCTCCTGCTCGCCTGCCTGCAATTCGGCCTCTATATGGTGACGGCAATGCAGTTGCGGGGCAGTCTGACAGAGAGCACCGCCAACGCCCAGCTCTATGGCCTGACCGCCCACAGCCCCCAGTCGCTGGACCCGGTCCAGATCCGCTCCACCCTCTGCTCAGACCTGGTCTTGGTAGTCGATTGCGATGCGGCCCTTATGCTTGAGCAGAGGGTGCTGGCGAGCATGAGCACGGGCGCGACCCCTATTTCCGGGACGACCTTTGACCAGGGGCAGTCAGGAGATCTTATGGTCCGCCGCGCCGAGGCTTCTGTACTGACCTTTGTGCCGGGAGTTGGGCCGCTGAAGGTTCGGTCATCCTCGATCTGGATGCGGCCATGATCCGGCTTCATCTCCCCGTAAAAATCCGCAAGGAATCCAGCTTCCTGGCCGACGAGCGGGGGGCCGCAGCGGTCGAGTTCGGCCTGATCGCCTCGATTGTCACCCTGTTGATGTGCGCCTGTCTTGATGTCTCAAGACTGATGCTGGCCTCGCGCGACGTCGAGAGGGCCGCAAGCGAAGCCAGCCAGGCCCTGGCCGCCTGCAAGTCCGGTGCCTGTGTTCTGGCGGCCGGTCAGGTGCTCATGTCCCGCCAGGCCAATGCCTTCATGGCACCGACACCCATGACCACCAGCTGGGCCTATGTGTCCCGCAGCGGGTCGAACATTCTGGTCAGCTTCGGCAACATGACCCATCTTCCGACCGATGTTCGAGCCGAAGCCCTGAAGGTCCTGCCCGGGAACAATGACAACGGCGTCTGCACCCTGGTCACGACCACGATCAAACCGGTCAGTATCGTCAAGACCTGGCCATCAGGCACCTTTGGCAACAAGCGATATATCGCCTGCACCCTCCAATCCAAGGGCGTCAAGGTCATCTGATCGATGCCAGGCTCTTGCTGCGCCCGGACCCCAGCCTCACAACCCGATTAGCTGTCTGGCCGCGCTGCCAGGGCCGCCTCGCGCTGGCGGCGCACCTCAGCAGCCAGTGCCGCCTTCTGACGCGCAGCCTCGGCCTCCAGCTCCACCACCTCACGGTTCCTGGCTGCAGACGCCTCAGCGCGGCTCTGGCCGGGCGCTCTTCCGGTAATCTCGGGGATATAGATAGGTGTCACGCAACTGCGATCCGCGGCATAATACCACCGGCCGGACTTCTCACATCGCTCAGCCGGATCAACCCAGAAATGCTGGTGAATGAGCATTCCCGCCGTCGAGAGGGTAAAAAGGCTCACAAACATGATGCTCAAACGTTTCATGCTCAGAAAGCGTTTCATGCAAATCTCCGACACAGGTCCGGCTTAACTCGCCGGGTTCACGTTACGTTACATTGACAGGCGCGGCCGCGCGTACCATTTCCTGCGCCTGGATTTCGGCGAAGGTATGGATCAGCAATGAAAGTTCTCGTCCCCGTCAAACGGGTGATCGACTATAACGTCAAGGCCCGTGTTAAGGCGGACCAGACCGGTGTCGATCTGGCCAATGTGAAAATGAGCATGAATCCCTTCGACGAGATCGCCGTCGAAGAGGCCGTTCGGCTCAAGGAAGGCAAGGAACACCATGCCGCGGGCACGGTGACGGAGATCGTCGTGGTCTCCATCGGTGTAACCCAGGCTCAGGAAACCATCAGGACCGCTCTGGCCATGGGAGCCGATCGCGGCCTCCTGGTCCAGTCTGACACGGACCTGGAACCCCTGGCCGTGGCCAAGCTGCTCAAGGCTGTCGTTGACGAAGAGAAGCCCGACCTTGTCCTCATGGGCAAACAGTCCATCGACGGCGACAACAACGCCGTGGGCCAGATGCTGGCAACCCTGCTTGACTGGCCACAGGCCACATTCGCGGGAAAACTGGTGATCGAGGGCGGCAAGGCTGTGGTCACCCGTGAAGTGGATGGAGGCCTTCAGACCCTGGCCGCCGAGCTTCCTGCGGTCGTGACTGTGGACCTTCGTCTCAACACACCCCGCTATGCGTCCCTGCCCAACATCATGAAGGCCAAGAAGAAGGAGATCGCCATCAAGGCGGTCGCCGACTACGGGGTGGACACTGCCGACCGCCTGAAGGTCCTCAAGGTCACGGCCCCTGCCCAGCGTTCAGCCGGGATCAAGGTGGCGGACGCCGCCGAACTGGTCGCCAAACTCAAGTCCGAAGGAGTTCTGTAATGGCCGTCCTCGTCATCGCCGATCACGACGGCGCAACCGTTCGCGATACTACCCACAAGACCGTAACGGCCGCCCTTGCCATCTCTGGCGACGTGGATCTCCTGGTCCTGGGCCAGGGCGTCCAGGCTGCGGCCGAAGCGGCCGCCCGTATCAAGGGTGTTCGCAAGGTCCTCATGGCCGAAAGCACAGGCCTGGGTGCCGGTCTGGCCGAGGCGGTCGAAGCCACAGTTACGCCACTGGCCGCCGGCTATGAGGCCATCCTGACGCCGGCCAATACCGACGGCAAGAACTTCGCACCCCGGATTGCAGCGCGTCTGGATGTGACCCCGATTTCGGACATCATCGAGGTCGTCTCCGCTGACACCTTCGTGCGACCGATCTATGCGGGCAATGCCCTGGAGACGATCCAGTCTTCTGACGCCAAGAAGGTCATCACGGTTCGCCCGACTGCCTTTACGGCAGCCGAGGAAGGCGGCTCGGCCGCTATCGAAACCGTCGCCGGAGCCGAGGCTCCAAGGACAGCCTTTGTCTCCGAAGAAAAGGTCAAGTCGGACCGTCCTGAGCTGGGTGCCGCCAAGATCGTGGTCTCGGGTGGACGGGCCCTGGGTTCGGCCGAGGAGTTCCATGCCGTGATCGAACCCCTGGCCGACAAGCTGGGAGCTGCGGTTGGGGCCTCGCGCGCTGCGGTCGATGCCGGCTACGCTCCCAACGACTATCAGGTGGGCCAGACCGGCAAGGTTGTAGCACCAGCCCTCTATGTCGCTGTCGGTATCTCTGGCGCCATTCAGCACCTGGCCGGAATGAAGGACTCCAAGGTCATCGTCGCCATCAACAAGGACGCCGATGCCCCGATTTTCCAGGTCGCAGATTATGGCCTGGTGGCAGACTACAAGTCCGCCGTGCCTGACCTGATGGCTGCGCTGGACTAGTC
>JBFZCB010000227.1:0-6311 GCA_041308165.1 Caulobacterales bacterium | reverse complement strand
GGGGTGCGGGACTGGACGATGTCCACCAGCAGCGCATTGAAGAGGCGTTGGCGCTCGCCGGTGCCTACAATCCCGTTATCAGCATGGGGACCATGATGCTGGGCCCAACCCTTCTGGAGTTTGGAACCGAACTTCAGAAGTTGCGTCATCTTCCACCGGTCGCGCGTGGCGACATTCGCTGGTGCCAGGGGTTCTCTGAGCCAGGAGCCGGATCAGATCTGGCAGCCCTCAAGACCCATGCCGAGGATCGAGGCGACCACTTTGCGATTACCGGCCAGAAGATCTGGACCAGCTATGCCGACCTGGCGGACTGGTGTTTCTGCCTGGTCAGAACCGATACCTCCCGAAAACAGGGGGGCATATCCTTTGTCCTGTTCGATATGCGCCAGCCCGGAGTGGAGGTAAGGCCTATCCGGCTCATCTCGGGAGACTCGCCCTTCTGTGAAACCTTTCTGTCGGATGTCCGGGCCGAGAAGGATGATCTGGTCGGTCCCCTGAACGGGGGCTGGGGGATTGCCAAGCGACTCCTGCAGCATGAGCGGGCCGCCATCTCCGGAAACGACGACGAAGCCGTCGGCGGTGTATCCCTGATTGAGCTGGCCAGACACTGTATTGGCGTGGACGAAACGGGACGCCTTGGCGAGCCCGGCCTGCGAGACCGGATCATAAGGCACGAAATGGAGCGAAGGCTCGTGGAGCTGACGACAGAGCGCGTTCGCTCTGCTGTCGAGGCTGGCCTACCCCTGTCTTCGGCTGTCTCCTCCCTCAAGAACGCAGGGGCTCAAGTCTTTCAGGAGCGGGCCGAGCTGAGTCTTGAGGTTCAGGGTTATCAGGGCCTGGGTTGGGAGGGAGACGGCTTTTCGACCCAGGAGCTGGCCACGGTTCGGGAGTGGCTTCACGGCAAGGCCTGGTCGATCTTCGGTGGCAGTGCCGAGATCCAGAACAACATCATCGCCAAACAGGTCTTGGGTCTTCCCTCGTGAGGCTCATGACGCAAGGCAAGGCCCATCCAGCCTGCACAGGCTGGACCCTGACAGCTGCACCTCAACTGTCTTCTCGCCCGGGCCGGGCCCTGGATGGAGGCGAGGCTCCAGGCGCTCCAGGCGCAGTGATTTTCAGCCGGCAGATCCCGGTCATCCAGGAGGGTGGCAGATGGCAATGATGAACGACGTGCAGTCCATGGTCGTCGATACGGCGACGGAATGGGTCAGAGACCGAATGCCTGTGACGGCCTTTCGCAGACTGCGTGACGAAAGGAACCCGCTTGGCTTCAGCCAGGAGGCGTGGACGGAAATCCGTGCACTGGGCTGGTGCGGCGTTGCTCTTGCGGAGGAAGATGGGGGGGCCGGGCTTGGCTTTACCACCCTGGGCCTGATCCTCGAACAGTTTGGCCGTCACCTGGCCGCCTCGCCCCTGGCGAGCACGGCCCTGGCTGCGGACTGTCTGGTACGGGGAGGTCAGGCCCGACTTCGTGAGCTCTGGCTGGCGGGGCTTTTATCAGGGGAGACCATCGGCACACTGGCCCTGGATGAGACGCCCCGGCATGGGCCGGAGTGTCTGGCGACCACGGCAAGGCCGGTTGGTGGGGGCTGGGTGCTCAACGGCACAAAAGGCTTTGTAGCCGAGGGCCTGGCAGCGTCACTCTACATTGTGTCTGCTCAGGCCGAGGACGGTCCTGCACTTTTTGCTGTGTCGGCCTCATCTGAGGGCCTGTCTCGCACACCAAGGCATCTGGTGGACCACAGGGGCTATGCAGATGTCGTATTCCATGAGGTCGCTGTGGGTTCCGAGGCTCGCCTGTCCTGCACGCAGGGCGATAGGTTCTTGTTGCACTCCCTGCTTGATCGCGCGCGGCTGCTGGCTTCAGCCGAGCTGATCGGGGTGTCTGTCGGAGCCTTTGAAATGACCATGGATTATCTGAAGATCCGCGAACAGTTTGGCCAGAAGATCGGTGCCTTTCAGGCCTTGCAGCATCGCTCTGCCCATCTCTACACACGCATTGAGCTGGCACGGTCGGCTGTTGCCGCAGGACTGAAATCTCTGGATCTGGATCGTCCCGATCAGGCGGCCCTGGCATCACTGGCCAAGGCGACGGCCGGAGACACCGCCCATCTGGCCACCTGCGAGATGATCCAGATGCATGGAGGTATTGGAATGACGGATGCGCACGATGCCGGATTCTTCCTCAAGCGCTCCAGGACCCTTGAAGCGTCCTGGGGATCCTCGTCCTGGCATCGGGAGCGGTACGGAACACTGCTCGGACTCTGACTGGACTGTCGGTCTTTGTTTGCCGAAGATTTCACTGTCGCTCAGACTTGATCTAGAAGAGTCCCCGTGACCCGTTCAGAAGATCCATCCCCACCCTCACCCCGTGATCTCATCATGGGCAACCCAACGGCACGAGCCTTCGCCATAATCGGCGACGCCTGGATCCAGCTTATCCTGCGCGAAGCCTTTTACGGCGCTCGCCGGTTTTCGGTCTGGCGCGAACGGCTGGGCATTCCGCGCAGTGTGCTCACGGATCGTCTGGGGCGCCTTGTCTCTGCAGGTCTTCTGGAGCAGCGAAGCGCGCGCGGGTCCGCAACGCGAACCGAATACCGCCTGACGGAGATGGGCCTCGACATGTTCGGGGTCGCCATCATGCAGGGTCAGTGGGAGCGCAAATGGGCTAGATCCCCGTTGCAGGAACGCTATGTCCTGGCCTTCTACGACCGCTTCACCGATGAGCGAGTGGTCCCGGCGATCTTTGACCATGAGCACGGCCGAGCCATCAATCCGCGCCGCATTCGCTGGGAGGCCAGGGAGGGTCTGGTTCCGATCGCACCGCCAACCAGCCGGCGCAGACGCACCCAGCCGATCGAAACCGACAGGCCTATAATTGATCGATCAACAGACATCATGGGTGACTACTGGAGCTGGGCTGTCCTGGCCGCTGCCTTTTTTCGTCTGAGGCGGTTTGATGAGATCCATGAGGCCCTGGGTGTGGCCACCAACATCCTTGCGGACCGGCTGAACCATCTGGTTCTGCATGGCGTGCTCAAGAAGACCCTCTACCAGTCAGCGCCCCCTCGGTTCGAGTACCGACTGACCGAAACGGGACTGGACCTGTTTCCGATTATCATGGCCATGCACGGATGGAGCGAGCGCTGGCTTTGCCCCGATGGGCCGCCCTTGCGCCTCATAGACACCCAGACCGGAGAGCCTATCCAGGCCATTGTCTGCGATGCGCAAACGGGTCGCGCTCTGGATGCGCGTAACATTCGCTGGGAGATGGAAACGGAGACGATGGCCAAGGCCACCGCCTCCTAGTCTTAAGGCCTAGAACTGCCTGGAGAGGGCGACGCCAAAGGCGCGAGGAGGCCCAAAGACACTGAAGCCAATGCCGACGTTCTTGATGATGTGGGTCTGATATTCCTCATCCGTCAGGTTCTTGCCATAGACCGCAATCTTCAGGCCGCCTGCGGTTTCATAGGACAGAAAGGCGCTGGCAAGCCCATAGGCCGGAGACAGGACTTCGGCATTGTTGGACGGATCAAAGAAGAAATCGTCCTGCCACTGATAATCAGCACGAGCCGCCAGGACACCGCCGCCCAGGTTCCACTCCCCGTCCACATAGAGTGTGTACTGACTTTCGGGAGAGCGCGGCAGCCTTAGCCCGTTGTAGGGCAGCACGAGGGTGCCGGACGTCGCGTTTGAGGTGTAGTTGGCGTCAAGGCTAGTGTAGGAGCCACCGACGGTAATGTTCGAGGTCACAGCCAGGGCGGATTCGATCTCATAGCCCTCAACCTTGGCCGCAGCGTTTGAAGTCACCAGGGTCAGCCCCAGCAGCTCAAAGACCTGCAGATCCTGATAATCGAGCCGGAAGGCCGCCGCATTGAACCGCAGACGCCCCCCCAGAAGCGTCGACTTGAGACCCAGTTCATAGTTGTCGAGCAGTTCTGAGCGGATCGGGGTTGCCGCCTGAAGGGGGCTCTGTGCCGACGAAACGAACGAGCCGGCCTTATAGCCGCGGTCATAGCTGGCATAGAGGCGCACATCCTCTATGGGCTCAACCGCAAGGGCCAGTTTCCAGGTGGGCTCCTCAAAGGTCTTGGCCCCGTCGGTGGAATAGGGCGTTCCTCCAGGCCCAAGCGGGATTCCCGCCGGCGGACTGGCTCCGCGATCATAATCTTCGGCCGTCTGGGTAATCCGGCGTTCGTCATGGGTCCAGCGGGCACCCAGTGTCAGTTCCCAGATCTGTGCGAAGGGAATACTGGCCTGGCCGAAAGCGGCATAGCTGGTGTTTTTCGCACTCTGGTAGAATCCGACATCACCCCCAAAAGAGGGGGGCGCAATAGGAAGGGCCGCGCCGACAATAAAGCGCTCCCCGCGCGAGACGTTTTCCTGGAACGCATAGACGCCAGCAACCCATTGAATCGGCGAATCCGCCTTGGAAACTAGCCTGAACTCCTGGCTGAACTGCTCAGCCTGTTCAGAAGCCTGATTGTCCACGGCAAGCGGGAAGGCGGGGAAGGGGAGGCCACCCAGATTATCGCGCCACTTGTAGTCATTGTTGCGGTAAGAGCTGAGGGACACAAAATCGAACGCTTCACCCTCATTCTCAATGCGCCCGGTCAGACCGAAGTTGGTCCGATCCTGATAGTTTTGTGCGGAGGAGAAGCTCTGGCGAACATCAAGACCGGTCCTCAGTCCGTTGACGATGCTCACGAAGGCGGGCGCTGTGCGCGCCGTCGTTACCGGGATACGGGCGTTGCCATTCATCTCGTCCTGGGAAAAGTCGACAGCGACCAGGGTCTTCCAGGCCCCTGACATGTTGAGAACTGAGGCGCGTGTCCCCCAAGAGGTGCCCCCATGCAGCCTTCCTCCGGTCGTCACATTCTCGGCATAGCCATCACTGGTGTTGTACCGGAAGGCCAGTCGAGCCGCAGCATCATCACCAAGTTGGCGGTTGACCACGCCTTCGACACCATACTCACTGAAGCTGCCAACCCGGGCTGTGAGGCTGGTTGTATCCGTCAGCACAGGCCTGTTGGTGTAGATGTTCAGGGCCCCACCCGAGGCATTGCGACCGTAAAGCGTGCCTTGAGGCCCGCGCAGGACTTCCACGCGCTGGATGTCCAGAAAGGCCAGGGCACTGGCGCCGGCCCGTCCGATCGAGACCTCATCGATCGAGACGCCGATGGAGGGGTCGCTTGCAGCCGAGTCGCTTGTGGTGCCCACGCCGCGGATATAGACCTGCGGCTCGCCGATATTGAACTGTGTAAGGGTAACGCCGGGAGCCTTGCCCACGATGTCCTGCAGGCCCGTAGCCCCTGTGCGTTCGAGTGTCTCTGCACTGAAGGCGGTAATGGCAACGGGAACATCCTGGAGGCTTTGTTCGCGCCTCTGGGCCGTGACGATGACTTCCTCGAGCGTAACGGCCTGAACATCCGTTGCCTGCTGCTGTGCTGCAGCCGGGCTCGCTAGGCCACCGGCCAGCAAGAGTGCAGCAACCGACGAGCCTGTGGCGTAAATCCGCTTCATTCCGCAGTCCTCCCATGAATCTCTTGTCCGTTGGCCGGACTTGAATGAGAGGCTTGCGCCAGCGGACCAGTTTTGCAAGTCTTTTTACGCAAGCGGCCTGAGATGTCGCACTTTCTGGGGGATTGGCGGATGGACAGATCTCTGGATGGGCGCGTCGTCATAGTGACCGGGGCAGGCCGGGGGCTGGGACTTGCCTATGCTCTCGACCTGGCGGCGCGCGGTGCCAGTATTGTGGTCAATACCCGTCCCCGGGGCTCCGGCGGCCCTGCCTCGGCGGAGGCGGTGGTGGAACAGATCCGGGCGGGCGGCGGCAGGGCGGTGGCCTGCCCACTGGTTGTGGAGGCTGACGATGCAGGCGAGCGGCTTCTAGAAGCGGCCTTGAGCGCCTTTGGCCGTATCGATGGCCTCGTCAACAATGCAGGCGCTCCAGAGGCGAAGTCGCTTCGTAACCAGACGCTGGCTGACATGCGCAGTGTCTTTGAGATCAACTATTTTGGAACCGTCAGCGTTACCCTGCCCATCTACCGTCACATGAGTGAAAAGGGCGCAGGGCGCATCCTGATCACGACATCGGCTGCGGGACTCTATGGCGTCCATGGTATGGCGGCCTATTCTTCCTCCAAGGCGGCATTGATCGCCTTCTCCAGGGTGATCGCCCTGGAAGGTGCCGCACGGGGTGTGCTGGCCAACGCCCTGGCACCCTACGCCCTCACCGGTATGACGGAGGGCTGGATCGATCCGGAGACGGGGGCTGCGCTTCCGCCCGAGCTTGTCGCGCCAGTTGTCAG
>JBFZCB010000226.1:0-2795 GCA_041308165.1 Caulobacterales bacterium | reverse complement strand
TGTT
Organism: Caulobacterales bacterium; assembly: GCA_041308165.1. Taxonomy (GTDB): domain Bacteria; phylum Pseudomonadota; class Alphaproteobacteria; order Caulobacterales; family Caulobacteraceae; genus Brevundimonas. The sequence goes on along the minus strand of JBFZCB010000226.1, from coordinate 2,791 downwards.
GAAAACCCATGACCAGTACCTCCTCAAGACATGACGCCCAAATAAGTGGGTTGCGTTAGAATACCATTATTGCAGTGGTTGGCGAGAGGTTTTAGTATCACTTTACAAGCCACGCCTAAAGACGCTGGCGAATGGGAGACGCTGATGGCTGACAAGACGCCCGCCGCACTGGGATTCGACGATCTGCGGCCCCCCAGTCCCTTCATGACGCCCGAACACGACGTCTGGCGCGCCAAGTTGAGGGGCTTCATTGATACCCATGTGGCCCCCAACCTGGAGGCCTGGGATACGGCCTCTGATTTCCCCGATGATCTTTATACCACGGCTGCCCGAGAGGGTATTCTTGGTATGGGCTTCCGGGAAGATCTCGGAGGAACCGGAGAGGGTATTGGTCTTTATGACCGTATCCTATTTGCGGAAGAGTTCTTCCGCCTGGGTTCCGGTGTTGTCTTTGCTGACCTGGCTACGCCTTGGATCGCGCTTCCCCCGGTCGTCAGCGGTGGTACCCCCGAGATGCTGGACCGGGTCGCCCGTCCCGTCCTGGCCGGTCAAAAGAAGATAGCCTTTGCCGTGACCGAGCCGGGAGGCGGATCGGATGTGTCTGCCTTTTCGACATCGGCGACCCGCTCCGGAGATGTGTTTGTCGTCAATGGAGCCAAGACACTGATCTCTGGAGCCATGAAGGCCGACTATCTCCTGACGGCTGTCAGGACCGGTGGTCCCGGTATCGGCGGGCTGTCTATGCTGCTGATCGAAACCGACCGCGCCGGGGTGACGCGCGGGCCGGTCAAGGGCCTTGAGTGGTACAACAAAAACAATGGCTGGTTGAACTTCGAGAATGTCGAGGTGCCCTGTTCCAACCTGATCGGGGAGGAGAACCGGGGTTTTGCCGGCCTTGCCGGCCAGTTCAATATCGAGCGGTTCAGCGGCGTTGCAGCAACGCTGGCGATGACCCGGACCTGCGTGGCAGAGGCCATAGCCTTTGCCCGAGAACGTCAGACCTTTGGCAAGCGGTTGATCGATCATCAGGTGATGCGCCACAAGATTGTCGACATGGTCCAGCGCCTGAAGGTCGCCTATGCCTTTCTCGATATGCTGGTCTGGCGTTTCGAGCGCGGAGACAATGTGATCGCCGACCTGGCCATGCTCAAGATTCAGGCCACAACGACCCTGGAACACTGCGCAAGGGAGAGCCTCCAGGTCCTTGGAGGGCGTGCCTATACGGGCGGAAATCGCGTTGAGCGGATCTACCGTGAGGCTCGGATCTTTGTCATCGGCGGGGGTTCCGAGGAGATTCTGCGCGATCTGTCGGGACGCCAGCTCGGTCTATAGGGCCGAGCGAACCCCAGGGGCCAGAGCCCCAGGCCCCGACCCGTGCAGGGCAAAAAGACACCCCGCTCCAAAAAAGAAGGTCCCGCCGCAAAAGCGGCGGGACCAGTTGGATCCAGGAGCGGATCGGGGGTGAGCGGTAAGACCTAGAAATTCCGGCGAACTGTGATCCCATAGGTCCGTGGATCGCCGAGAAAGGCCGAAAAGGACCCGGCCTGGAAGGTCGCGGGGATGACGCGGCGGTAGTAGTCCTTGTCGAAGACATTGCGGCCCCAGACATCGACCTGCCAGTCACCAGCCGCGCTGCGGAGAGAAAATCTCGCATTGGCCGTCGTGAAGGCTTCCTGGGTTCGCCTTGGGTCAAAGCCTCCCGTGAAGAACTCCGAAGAGTAGCGGGCATCGGCATAGGCCACACCGGTCAGGCCGCTGCCGATCGGGAACTCCCAGGTTGCTGAGGCCACATTCACCCAGTCGGGGGACTGTTCCATTTCCTGGCCGGCATAGATGCGGTTGCCCGGTTTGTTTGGGTAATAGGCATCGGTGTAGGACAGCCCGTTCGTCAGCGTCAGTCCATTGATGGGCTTCCAGGTGAGTTCCAGTTCGGCGCCCTTGGTGATCGCCTCATCAAGACTGCGAACCACAAAGCTTACGCCTGTAAACTCGATCAGCTGGAAGCCTGCGAAGGTCTGATGGAAGACAGCCAGGTTGGCGCGGAGCGAACGGTCGAAAAACTCACCCTTCAATCCCAGCTCATAGGAATCCACCGTCTCTTCGGCAAAGGCGAGGTCACGAGCGTTGGGCGTGGCCGGCGTCGTGAAGCCGGCACGGTCGAAATTATAGCCGCCGGACTTGTAGCCCCTGGAATAGGAAACATAGGAGTTCAGACCCTCACTGAACTTATAGGCAAGGTTCAGCGTGCCTGTGGTCGCAGTTTCTGTCCGTTCGTCTGAATCGCCCGCATTGTTGAGCCGCGTATCCCAGAAGGGGGCGCAGAACCGGATGATGCCTGGCGCATCGGCCCCGGAGATCGCTACGCCGCAGGCAGGGTTGAAGTTCTCGCCGCGATAGGAAATCTCCTTGCGGTTGCTGGTATAGCGAAGACCCGCCGTAAGGCTCAGGGCTTCGGTTATGTTCCAGATGTTGTGGGTGAAGACCGACAGGTCCCGCCCGTCCTGGTTGCCTATCCCTCTTGCCCCGTCACCCGGAGTGAAGGCTGCCAGTGTTGCCGGCTGGAATGTGGCTGCGCCCCCATAGATCAGGGGATAGTCGGCCCCCATTCTGAAGGCTGAATCGTTGAGCACCTTTTCGCTCGAGAAGAACCCTCCCAACAGCCAGTCAATAGGGCCGCTTGAACCCGCAAGCCGGAGTTCCTGGGTAAAGACGTCAAAGCCTTGCTGAAGACCATCAGGAGCAAAGAAGCCCAGATCTGCACCGGAGTGGTCAAAGTCCTGGGAGCGGTTGG
>JBFZCB010000225.1:0-9113 GCA_041308165.1 Caulobacterales bacterium | reverse complement strand
CTCCGCCGCCTCCGCCGCCGCCACCGCCGCCTACGCCGGGGCCGTCTGCGACCTCATCGGAGTATCTGCGCAACTTTGGACTGGCCAATATCGGGGCGATTTCGGCCTACAACACCGGAGCTACAGGTGCTGGCCAGATCGTTGCCGTCATCGATACCGGCATCCAGTTTGATCAGGCAGACCTCGTAGGCCGGATCTCGCCTCGGTCGACCGATGTGGTCCTGGGGCGCAACACCCCCGAAGCCAAGGACCGCCACGGGACCTATTCTGCGAGCATCATCGCCGCCAATTTCAATAATCTGGGCACGATCGGTGTGGCCTATAACTCAACCATCCTGTCGATCCGGGCAGAGGTGGACGAATGTACGGATCCCGATGACGAAACCTGTTTCCGGTCTTCGGACCTGGTCAGGGCACTGGACTATGCCGTTGCCAATGGGGCCCGGATCATCAACATGTCGCTGGGCGGCAGCTCCAGCCTGGGCCTCAGTTTTGAGGCCGCCCTTCTGAGGGCGGTGAACTCGGGGGCCGTTATTGTCGCCTCGGCGGGCAACGAAAGCGGTGCCAATCCGGAGTGGCCGGCCCGGTACGCCATCGATCCGCGTTTTGCCGGCTCGATCATTGCGGTCGGGGCCCATGACAATGCCAACGCCATTGCCGACTTCTCCAACAGGGCAGGCAATGTGGCCAACGCCTTTGTTTCCGCACCGGGCAAGGATGTCATTACCACCTGTGACGGAACCTCCTGCTGGAGGGTGAGCGGAACCTCCTTTGCGGCACCCCATGTGTCGGGCGCCCTGGCCCTTCTGCTTCAGGCCTTCCCCAACCTGACGGGTCGTGCGGCCATCGAGATCCTGCTCAGGACGGCACGTGATGCGGGTGATGCGGGTACGGATGTCATCTTTGGCCGGGGCCTTCTGGACCTTGCCGGTGCCTTTGCCCCGGTGGGTGCCACCTCTGTGCCGACCGCCAGCGGCGCAAGCCTTGTGCCTTCAAGCGAGCCTGGATCCTTTATTGGCTCGGCATTTGGAGACGCGTTCCGCAGCCAGACAGCACTTGGCACGATCGGCTATGATGAATTCGACCGGCTTTTCAGGCTGAACCTGGGAGCGGTCTATGCCAGTGCGCCCGGGCGGTCCTATCAGGCGAGTTCGGCGGAGCCGAGGCGTCGTGTCCAGACCGACATGGCCGGTCCGGGCGGTTCACGCCTTGCGCTGATCGCGGCCCAGCCCATGGATCTGCCTGATCCTGTTGTCCCCCGCCTTGGCCTCACCGAGGCCCCCTGGCAGGGCGCTGAGCCCAGGCGGGAGGTCATGTTCTCAGCCCAGGCCGGACGGATGTCCTTTTCGGCATGGCAGGGTCAGGGTGGAGCGGTTTCGCCCTTCCATGCCGGGGCGGGTGACAGTTTCGCCGCCCTGGCCCAGCCGGACCGGGCCATGCAGGGCGTGGTTGATCTCGGCTCGGGGTTTGCCTTTGCAGCCGAAACCGGGGGTGGCGACCGCCGGGCACTGCTTCGCACCGTCGAGCGCGATGCCTCGAGCTACGGTCGGGCCAGCCTGGTCTGGCGGGGTCAGAAGGGCGGGGTCAGCCTGGGTGTCGGGGCGATGGACGAGGCCCTGGCCCCCCTGGGGGGCTACATGCCTTCAAGATCGGATCTCGCCCTGCCATCACAGACGGTCTTCTATGCCATGGCAGGCGACTGGGCCCTGGGGCCATCGGCGCGGCTGAGCGGAGAAGTCGGCCTGGGTGAGACCCGGGCAGAGGGCCGCTTTCTATCCACGGAAGGCCGTCTCCTGAGCGGTTCCTGGCGGCTGGCGCTGACGGCCGACTGCCCGGCCTGGGCCCTGGGCTGTGGCCAGGTCACTGTGGGTCTTTCCCAGCCCCTGAGGCTGGAGCGGGGTGTCTTCACAGCCCTTCTTGCCGATGTGCCGGCTGAGTATTTTGATGCCCCGACCTTCTCGTTGAGGCGCTTCGATGCCACGCCTACGGGCCGCCAGCTCGACTTTACCGTCGCTGCAGAGCGCAGGTTCCGGGACGGCTCGGTTTTCAGCCTTCAGGGCGTGGCCAGTCATCAGCCCCGCCATGTGGCCACAGCCGAGGCGGAAATGGCCCTGATCGGGACCTGGCGCAGAGGCTTTTGAATAGGGCGGCTTTTGAATAGGGCGGCTTCTGACCAGGGCGAGCCGGCTCGACGGGCATTCGTTACCCCTGAGCCAGGCCGGGCCTGACCGGGGGGTCAGGCCTTTTCGTCGAGGTTTCCGCCGTTGGCATCAACGCTGGCATAGGCCGAGGCAGCAGACTTCAGACCTGACCCCTTGGCGGCGACCACAACCATGGCCGGCCGGATCGTTCGACCGAAAAGGGCATATCCCGCCTGCAGTGTCTGGATCACCTGTCCGCCCTGAACGGTATCGGAGGGTTGTTCCATCATCGCCTGGTGGACATGAGGATCAAAGGCCTCGCCAGCCTCGGGGGCCACACGCAGCAGGTTGTTGGCCTCGAACGCCGAGAGAAGCGATTTCTGGGTCAGCTCCATACCCGTGACAAGGGCGGCGGCTGCATCGCCCACATCCCTTGGTGCGGCCTGTATGCCCCGCTCGAGATTGTCAGCCACGCCAAGCAGGTCCTTGGCAAATCGCTGGATGGCGAAGGCGCGGGCGTCATTGGACTGGGTTTCAGCCCTGCGCTTGATGTTCTCGACCTCGGCAATGGCGCGCAGCGCCCGATCCTTCCATTCATCGCGTTCGGCGATGACGGCGTCGAGCGGAGCCAGGCCCTCCTCTGTTTCGAAGCCTTCGGCATCGGGTTGATCAAACCCGTCATCCAGTTCGGTGTCTTGGTCAGTGTAGGGCGTGTCGCTCACGTGTCGTTTCCGTCCAGAATTCGCCCCAGCACCCGGGCAGTGTAGTCCACCAACGGGATGATGCGGGCATAGTTCAATCGTGCAGGTCCTATCACACCTATGGCGCCCAGGACCCTTTGTCGGCCGTTCATATAGGGCGCCGCGACGACGGCGGAACCCGAAAGCGAAAACAGTCTTGTTTCTGCGCCAATGAAAATGCGCACACCCTGGGCCGAACTGACGCCGTCAAGGAGCCCGATCAGCTGTTCCTTCTGCTCAAGGTCGTCAAAAAGAATCCGGACCCGATCAAGATCCGCTGCCGTTTCCGGGTTCTGCAGCAGATTGGCTCGTCCCCTCACGATGAGCGCGCGCTCACGTTCAGCCCCGCCGGACCAGGCCGCCATACCATCCTCAACCAGACGGGCCGCGGCCGCATCCAGCTCCATACGCGCGGCATCAAACTCGGCGCGCATCTCGCTGCGGGCCTCGGCAAGCGGGCGACCCCTCAGCCTTGCGTTCAGAAAGTTGGAGGCTTCCTGGAGGGTCGAGGGGGTCACGCCCGCCGACAGGGGCATGAGACGGTTCTCGATGGTCCCGTCGTCGGCAACCAGGACCGCCAGGGCCTGATCATGGCTCAGCGCGACAAACTCGACATGTTTGACCCCCGCATCACGCACCGGACTGGCGACAATGCCCGCCCCACCCGCCAGGCCCGACAGGAGCGATGAGGCCTCGTTAAGCGCTTCATCAAAGCCGCCACCTCGACCGGTCCGCACCGCCATTCGGGCATCGATCTCACGGCGTTCCTCTTCACCCACGTCGCCGATCTCGAGCAGCCCATCGACGAACAGCCGCAGTCCCGCATGGGTCGGAATGCGCCCGGATGAGGCGTGGGGTGAGGCCAGCAGACCTGCCAGTGTAAGGTCCTGCATCGTATTGCGGATCGATGCCGGCGAGAGGGAGACGCCGGTCAATGACAGGGTGCGGGAGCCGACGGGATCGCCCGTTTCCAGATAGTTTTCGACAATGCGCCGGAAAATGTCGCGCGCGCGCTGGTCAAGGCCGCTCAGGCCGGCATAGCCCGTGGCCGGTCCCTGGTTTTGCTCAAACAGGGTCATGGCCTGCAGAGGCCCTGACGACGGAGGGTTCGATCGGGCCAATCGATCAGGACAGGTCTTGAAAGGACGATATCAGGCATCGAAAGCGATGTTCCGGGCAGAATGGGGCGCACCACCATGGACGCGCCCGTCTGCATACAGGATAAGCACGCCCGCCCCCGCATACTAGGATGATCCTATGACCGATTCAGCCAGACCCTCAGGCCGTACTCCCGAACAGCTGCGCGAAGTGACGCTGGAGACCGGCGTCAACCGCTATGCAGAGGGGTCCTGCCTGGTTTCGTTTGGCCACACCAAGGTCCTGGTTACAGCCTCCGTCGAGGAAAAGGTTCCCGCCTGGATGCGCAATACCGGTCAGGGTTGGGTCACGGCCGAATATGGCATGCTGCCCCGCGCGACCCATACCCGGGGTCGGCGCGAGGCTGCTGCGGGCAAACAGTCCGGGCGCACCCAGGAAATCCAGAGGCTTATTGGCCGCTCGCTTCGAGCCGTGGTTGATCTAAAGGCGCTTGGGGAACGCCAGGTCCTGATCGACTGCGACGTCATCCAGGCCGATGGTGGAACACGGACCGCTTCCATCACCGGTGCCTGGGTCGCTATGGCCTCAGCCCTTGGCTATCTGATGGCCGAGGGCGTCCTCAAGGCTGATCCCATCCTGGACCAGGTGGCAGCCGTGTCCTGTGGTGTGTTTGGCGACGTGCCCGTGGCTGACCTGGATTATGAGGAAGATTCAAACGCCGAGGCGGATGGCAACTTCGTTCTCACCGGTTCGGGTACGATCGTGGAGATCCAGGCCACGGGCGAAAAGCGCGGGTTCAGCCGCTCCGAGTTCGACCGTCTCTTCCAGCTGGCAGAGGCCGGGTGTGGGGAACTTTTCATCCGGCAGAAGGCAGCCGTTGAACAGGCCCTGCGGGGCTGATCCGTTCAGCCCTGGCCGTTTGGTCAGATCCCGGGGTTCCGCACGGCTGTAAATCAGCGCAGTCTGGGCCCGGGTTTTACCGGGGGATCTGTCCATGCGCATCCTGAGGGGACTGGCGATTGCCGGGCTGGGCCTGATGGCCTGTGGCTGTCAGCTTGCGGCGCAGCCGGCACCGGGTGAGCCTGAGGCCAGGCTTCCCGGAGGGGTCGAGCGCTTTGCTGAACGTATAGAGATCAGTGAGGCGCCCTGCCGCCAGGCGATCGGAGAGGAGGCCTCCAGGCGGCTTGTCGAGAGATGCATTGCCGTCAGTCCAGCCACGCGGCCCCCCTGCAATGCGCTCAACCCTTGCGACCTGATCCGTTCCGAGATTGACCGGTCCTGCGCAGGGTTCAGCCTGGGCACCCGTCCCCAGGCCTGCAGCGGCTGAAGTGGGGCCTCCAGCCCGTAACCCCAGCCCCTAGCCCCAGACAAGGCCCTGGCGGGTACGCTTGGCCATAGGCCCTGGTCATCAAGACCCTGCGGGGGGCTCTTCAAGCTGCGAACCTTTGCCCCCATGTCTCTGGCGACGCCTCTAGAAGCCTATTGTCCCTGTCCGTTCGATTTCGACGGGACCGGTCATGAAGACATGGTCGCTGGCCTCATCCCATTCGATCTGGAGCTCGCCACCATCGACCTCGACGCAGGCTGAGCGCCCGGTCAGACCCCGGCGTGCACAGGCCACAAGAGCAGCGCAGGCTCCGGTGCCGCAGGCCAGGGTCAACCCTGCGCCCCGCTCCCAGACACGCAGCCTGATCCTGTCACGTGCCAGGACGTGGGCGAAGCCGACATTGACCCCCTGGGGAAACAGGGGGTGGTGCTCGATCAATGAGCCATTGGCGATCACAAAGGCATCGGCTGGCGTATGATCGGTAAAGAAGACCACATGGGGATTGCCCATTGATACAGCGCCAGGGGTGTGCAGGATCGGGGCATCTATCGGTCCCAGCTGCAGTTCTATCCCCCGGGTATTCATCTCCTCGGCAAGGGGCACCTGGGTCCAGTCCAGCCGCGGGGCCCCCATATCCACGCGGATCTGTCTGTCCCCGGCCCGGCTGGCCAGGGCCGGCCCACCAAGGGTTGCGATCCTGACATGGTCGGTGCCATTGGCCTGCATGAGCATCCAGCCCACGCAGCGAAGGGCATTGCCGCAGGTCTCCACCACCCCGCCGTCCGCATTCCAGACGCGCATGAAGGCGTCGCTGCCATCCCCGGACGGCTCTATGGCAATCAGCTGGTCAAAGCCTTCACCGTTTGAGCGATCTGCAAGGCTGCGAACCTGGTCTGGGGTCGGGGAGAAGGGATGCTCCAGGGCATTGATGACAACAAAGTCGTTGCCGGCACCGTTCATTTTCACAAAGGGACGCATCATGGGTGCGCCTATAGAGACTTTGGACCGTTCAGGCGAGGTGCGCGGCCTGGAGCCCTGGCTCCTGGACCGTCCGGGCGGGCCTGATGAACCGGGGCCTTGGCCTGAAGGCTCGCATCCGGATCGATTTGTCCCTATCAGTGCCTGATGTCGTTGAAGTCCCTCTTGACCCGGCACCGCTCTCCAGTCCCGGACGGGGACGAAGAGAAGGTCGATACGCTCCGGCTGCGGGCTCGCCTGCGCTATCTCTACCATGGCACCCAGCCGCCGGCGGTGAAGTTCCGGCTGATGGTGATCACGATCGATCTCCTGATCGTGGCCTTCTTTATTGCTGCGCCGGTGCTGAAACAGGCAGGCTGGGCCTATTATGTGCTGGACTATATGATCGCAGCCCTTCTGGCAGCCGATCTTACGGCCCGGGCCCTGGCCTGGAATGACATCAGGGACTGGTTGAAGCGGCCCATTGTCTGGCTTGACCTCTTCATCCTTGCCACCCTCCTTTTTCCCGCCTGGCTGGCCAACCTGGGGTTCCTGAGGATCCTGAGACTATGGACCCTGCTGAACTCGGAGTTTTTCTGGCGAACGGTTGGGCATCGTTATGATGACACCCGGGTCGAGGGTGTTGTCCGGGCCCTGTCGGGTCTTGTGACCTTTGTCTTTGTGGTCACCGGCTTTGTCTATGCGACCTTCCTGGGCCATGACGGGATCGAGGGCTATGTGGATGCGCTCTACTTTACCGTGGCGACGCTGACGACTACGGGCTTTGGCGACATCACCCTGCCGGGCTCAATGGGCAAGCTGCTGTCGATCGCCATCATGCTGTCGGGCATTACCCTGTTCCTGCGCCTGGCCCAGGCCCTGATCAAGCCCCACAAGGTGCGCTTTTCCTGTCCGGCCTGTGGGCTTCAGACCCATGATCCCGACGCGGTTCACTGCAAGGCCTGCGGCACACTGATCTGTATTCCCGACGAGGATTGAGGCGTCTTCCCAAACGACATGACAAATCGGTAAGGTCTGCCCGCTTGTGGTGGCCGGGCAGCAACGCCAAGGTGTCGGCGCCTTTTTTGTCGGAGTATCGCATGACCCGCTCGCTGGTTTCGGCCGCCGCCCTTCTTTTTGCCTCAGGACTATCGACCGCCGCCATGGCTCAATCCCAATCCTCGCCTGTGTCACCAGCCCTGCCGACCGCGGCCTCTGTTCACGCCGCCCACGCCCCGGCCCTGGCAGGCGGATTTGCGACCTCGGATGAAACCGACCCCTATCTCTGGCTGGAGGAGGTCGAAGGGACCCGGGCCATGGAGTGGGTGGCACAGCGCAACACCCATTCACTGGGCACCCTGCAGGGCGATCCCCGCTATGAGGCCCTGCACCAGGCCGCCCTTGAGATTGTCCAGTCGAGAGACCGGATCCCCTCGCCGGGCTTTACCTACAACGGCAGTATCGACAACTTCTGGCAGGACGCCAACCACGTTCGCGGGGTCTGGCGGCGCACCACACTCGAAAGCTACCGTACGGCGGCGCCGGAGTGGGACACCATCCTCGACATTGACGCCCTGGCCGCCGCAGAGGGTGCCAACTGGGTCTACAAGGGCGCCAGCTGCCTGCCCCCGCAAGAGCGTCTGTGTCTCCTAAGCCTGTCTGATGGAGGCAAGGATGCGGTTACCCTGCGCGAGTTCGATACCCAGACGCGGACCTTTGTCGAGGGTGGCTTTGTCCTGCCCGAATCCAAGGGTGGAGCGACCTGGATCGATGCCGACACCCTTCTGATCCAGCGCGATTTCGGGGAAGGCTCTCTTACCGATTCCGGCTATCCGATGGTGGTCAAGCGTCTCAGGCGTGGCCAGGCGATCGACCAGGCCGAGACCCTGTTCAGCGGGCTGAAGACCGATGTCGCTGTCTCGTCCTATACGCTCCGCGATCCTGACGGGGTCGTCCAGGCGGTCCTGATCAACCGCGCCATCGATTTCTACGAAAGCGAAACCTACCGTCTCAATGCGGATGGAACGACGACCCGGCTTGAGCTGCCGCCCAAGTCGAACATCAGCGCCCTCATCGCCGGCAAGCTTGTCGTCAGCCTTAAACAGGACTGGACCGCACCTTCAGGCCAGGCCTTCAAGACCGGTGATGTTGTGGCCTGGTCGCTTCAGGACTGGCTGGCCAATCCGGCGCTTGAGGCTGAACTGGTCATCCGTCCCGGAGAGCGTGAGGCCATTGAGGCCATCCGTGCGACCCGGAACCGCCTGGTCGTGGCCCTGTTCGAGAATGTTCGCGGATCGGTCTATGTCTATGATCCCGCAAACTGGAGCCGCAGCCGGCTGGACCTGCCCGAGAACGTAACCGTAGGCGTCGGTTCGGCCTCGGACAGCGATGACAGGGTTTTTGTCAGTGTTGCGGGCTATCTCAACCCCTCAAGCCTCTGGCTTGCCGATGCCTCGAGCGGATCTGTTGAGGCGGTAAAGTCCCTTCCCGCCAAGTTCGATGCCCGTGGCATGCGTGTGGACCAGTTCGAGGCCCGCTCTGCCGACGGGACGATGATTCCCTATTTTGTCGTCCACAAGGACGAGATGGAGATGGATGGCTCCAACCCGACCCTTCTCTATGGCTATGGGGGCTTTGAGGTTTCGCTTCTGCCCAGCTATTCGGCGACGGTCGGCAAGCTCTGGCTCGAGCGGGGAGGGGTCTATGTGGTGGCCAATACCCGCGGCGGTGGCGAGTTCGGACCCCGCTGGCACGAGGCTGCGCGCCAGGAAAATCGCCAGAGGGCCCACGAGGACTTCCAGGCGGTGGCCCTGGACCTGATTGCGCGCGGCATCACAAGCCAGCCCAGAC
>JBFZCB010000224.1:0-16717 GCA_041308165.1 Caulobacterales bacterium | reverse complement strand
CTTTTCCTTCAGCTCATGATTGCGCACCACGAAGGTGCCCTGAAAATGGTGTCGGACCTTTTTGGCCGATCAGGCTCGGCCTATGATCCCGTGCTGTTTCGTTTTGCCAATGATGTGAGCAACGAGCAGGAAGCCGAAATCAAGCGTATGACAGGGCTGATCAGGGAACAGTCACCGGATCCGCGAACAAATCTGACAGCCGGCTTCCGCAATGCAGGTGAGGCCATACAGGGCATGCAGCTTCTTGCCAGCCTGCCCAAACCTGCAGGCTTCTTTGATCCCTCCAACCCCGAGGGCGCACCGCCCCGGGCTCCAGCTGCCACCCAGGGGGCTCCCGAACAGGTCGGGCGGCGCGCGCCCTTCTTGAACTTTGCCAATACTGACATGGCTTTCTCAGGCGACCTGCTCGCCGTAGGAAACTACCATGGGGTTCAGCTCTACAGGCTATCGGAGGCCGCCGAACCACAACTGGTCAGCGCCATCATCTGCCCCGGTGGGCAGGGTGACGTTTCGATTGTGGGTGACCTGCTGCTGATGTCCGTTGAATCGACCAACGGCAGGGTGGATTGCGGACGCGAAGGCGTAGGACCAGAGCCGAGCTCAGACCGGTTCAGAGGTCTGCGCATCTTTGACATTTCTGATGTTACCCAACCTCGTCAGGTCGGCCAGGTGCAGACCTGTCGCGGATCGCACACCCACACCATAGTCGCACAGGATGCCCGACGCCTCGTGGTCTACAACTCCGGCACGTCGTCAGTTCGTGATGCCGAAGAGCTTGCTGGCTGTGTTGTGGGTCAACCCGGTGACAACCGGACAGCCCTTTTCCGGGTTGATGTCATCGAGATTCCCCTGGCAGACCCGTCACTGTCCAGAATCATCGACAGTCCCGCCGTCTTTGCCGACGAGGCGGGCCAGGTCGCCGGCCTGTGGCGTGGCGGAGACCACGGAACAGGGACCCAGACCACCAACCGGACTGACCATTGTCATGACATTACCTTGTTCCCTTCAGCCAATATTGCTGGGGGTGCCTGCTCGGGTAACGGCCTGATCTTTGATACCTCAAATCCGATGGCTCCACGTCGCATCGATGCCGTTGTCGACAAGGGATTCGCCTATTGGCATTCGGCCACCTTCAACAATGATGGAACCAAGGTCGTCTTTACAGACGAGTGGGGTGGCGGAGGCCGGCCGCGCTGCCGTGTCCAGGACCCCATAACCTGGGGCGCAAATGCCATCTACGATATCGTCGACAACAAGCTGGTCTTCCGTAGCTATTACAAGCTACCGGCCCCACAAACCGACCTTGAGAACTGTGTTGCCCATAACGGCTCACTGGTTCCAGTTCCGGGACGGGATCTGTTCGTACAGGCCTGGTACCAGGGGGGTATCTCGATCAGCGATTTCTCGGACTCGTCCAACCCTCGCGAGATTGCCTATTTTGATCGCGGACCGGTCAACGCCGATCGCGCGACAATGGGCGGCTACTGGTCAGTGTACTGGTACAATGGCCGTATCTATGGAACCGAGATCGCTCGCGGTCTCGACGTCTTCAGCCTGACGCCAAGCGAACATCTGTCTGGAAACGAAATCGCCGCTGCTCTGATGGCGCAGCAGGGTGAGACCGTGAACCCACAACAGCAGTTCCCTGTAACCTGGCCACACCATCCCGTTGTGGCCGGTGCCTATATCGATCAACTCGCGAGGGATCAGGTCATGCCTGTGGCAGATATGAGCCGGCTCACCTCGGCCCTTGAGCGCGCCAAACCTCTTATAGACGCGGATCGCAAGGACACGGCCCTCGCCGGTGAGCTCCGCGCCCTTGCCGGCAGCATCCAGGCAGCCGGTGCGGACCAGACGATCAAGCGACTGAACGGTCTGAAGGAAACCCTGTTGGGTATTTCGCAGCGCCTCAGCTGAATGGGTCAGGCCAAGGCCTGAATGCCCCAGGGCGGACCGGTCACGATATCTTCTCGAGGTGTCTCGAAAGGAAATCGTGACCGGAGCCCTCCCCCGATGTTCAAACGGCACCATGACTGCGACCGCGTCGCAATGTCGCTTCCCCTTGACGTCCGCTCCGATCGGCAGGATGACAGTCAGATGAAAAAGATAAACGGACTCCTGGCCGCCATTGCATTGGCAGGCACCCTGTCAGCCTGTGGTCAAGGCGGCCCAACGCCCGAAGGGAAGGCCGATGCCGGGGCCGTGAACATCTATACGGCCCGCCATTATGACACCGACAAGGCACTCTATGACCGTTTCACGGAATTGACGGGTATTCGCGTAAACCTAATAGAGGGCAATGCCGATCAGCTTATCGCGCGCATGACCAGCGAAGGGCAGTCCAGCCCAGCCGACCTGTTCGTCACCGCCGATGCGGGTGCACTTTGGCGCGCCCAGAATGCCAATCTTCTGCAGACGGCTTCATCACCAGCACTGGAGGCTGCGATCCCTGCGAATCTGCGGGATCCGCAAGGCCGTTGGTACGGCATCAATCGTCGGGCCAGAATCGTCGCCTATGACCCCGCAAAGGTTCAACTTTCGGAAATCGATACCTATGAAGAGCTCGCCTCACCGCGCTTCCGCGGACGGCTTTGCGTCCGGTCAGCCGACAGTGTCTACAACCTGTCACTCGTCGGGGCCCTTCTAGAAGCCTGGGGACCGCAGAAGACAGCTGAGTGGACCCGTGGCGTGGTGGCCAATATGGCCAGGCCACCCGAGGGAGGGGACCGTGACCAGATCCGCGCCGTCAATGCGGGTGTCTGCGAGATCGCTCTCACGAACAGCTACTACTATATCCGCATGGCCAATGGTGAAGACGCAGCCGACAAGGCTGTAACGACCAAGGTCAAACTGGCATTTCCTTCTCTCGACGGTCAGGGGGCACACATCAATATTTCGGGTGCCGGCGTCGCAGCCAATGCCCCCAATCCGGCAAACGCGCTGCGCCTTCTGGAATTTCTGGCCTCCCCAGAAGCCCAGACCCTGATTTCGGCCGGCAACAATGAATACCCATCAAACCCGGCGGTACCGGCACCTCCACCCACAGATGCCTATGCCGACTTTGCTGCACACCCCATGTCAGTCGCTCGTTACGGCCCTCGCCAGGCCGAAGCCCAAAGCCTGATGAGCGCGGCGGGCTGGCGATAGCTGCAAATCAAAATGCAAGCCGATCGGCCCGCCACGCCTTTCGCGTCGGCGGGCCTTCACTGTTGAAACTTCTGGCATGGCTGGCGGCTGCAATTGCCATAACCCCTCTCCTGGGCGTGGTTGCGGCAGCCTTTGGTGGACATCAGGCTGACATAGCAGCAGCGGACCTGTTTCGTTATGCCCTGACTTCAATGGCCCTGGCATCACTGGTGGCCATTGCTACGGCCGTTCTGGGCTTTTCCTCCGCCTGGCTTGTCGTCATGCACAGCTTTCCCGGACGCTCCATCTTTGCCTGGGCTCTGGCACTGCCCCTGGCCGCGCCCGCCTTTGCGGTAGCCTATGCCTATGCAGATCTGTTCGATGTCGCCGGCGAGTTGCGGACCTGGATGCGCATAGTCCCTGGCTTGGACTGGGGCCCCCAGATGCGCAGTCTACCTGGTGCGGCCTTTGTCCTGTCCATGGCCTTCTATCCCTATGTCTATCTGACTGTCCGATCAGCCCTCGTGAACCAGTCAAGCCAGGCGATTGAGGCGGCCAGAAGTCTGGGATGCAGTCCTGGGCAGGCCTTGTTCAGAGTGGCCCTTCCCCTCCTGCGCCCTGCCCTTGCCGCTGGCGTCGCCCTCGCGGTCATGGAGACCCTGGCCGACTTCGGCGCTGTGCAGTTCCTGAGCGTTCAGACCCTAACAACCGGCGTCGTCAGGGCATGGTTTGTCTATGGCTCACTGGAATCCGCAGCACGGCTGGCCCTCCCCCTTTTGGCTGCTGCCGCCGTACTGCTCTGGATGGAACGTCTAAGTCGCAAGGGCAGGACAGACGAGGCTGCGCGTGCTCGCTGGAGACCCCTGGAACCCACACCCCTGAATGCCTGGTCGCGATGGCTCGCCTCCGGTTTCTGCCTGAGCCTCATTGTCCTGGGTCTGCTGCTGCCCGTGGGTTGGCTGGCCTACAATGCGCTGGATGTCCGGATAGACTGGAGCGGTCTGTCACGGGCGGCGGCCCACAGCCTGGGTCTGGGTATCATGGGGGCCCTGGTCACCGTCTTCCTGGCCACGGGTCTGGCACTCTCGGCCGACCGGATGCCCTTCACGGCGCGCCTGAGCAGCCTAGGCTATGCGACACCTGGAGCGGTCATGGCCATTGGACTGCTCGCCCCTGCCTCCCTGATCTGGCAGAATGTGCCAGGAGCCGTATCAGGGCTTGGGGTCGGGCTGGTGCTTCTGATCTACGCCTATTCGGCCCGGTTAATGGCGGCTGCACTCGAACCCGTAGAAGCCGGACTGGCAAGGGTGACCCCGTCCATGGTCGCCGCCGCCCGGACACTGGGACGCAGCGAGACCGGAGCGGCCCTGTCCATCAGACTGCCAATGGCAGCCGGGTCCCTGCTGACGGCCACGCTGGTTGTCTTCATCGATGTCGTCAAGGAACTGCCCGCTACCCTCATCCTGCGTCCCTTTAACGTCGACACCCTGGCCGTCATTGCCGACAACTATGCCAGAGATGAACGTTTGCCCAACGCCGGCTGGCCCAGTCTGATCATCATTGCGCTGACACTTCCCGCCGTGATCTGGCTAACCAGGAAGATCACATCATCACGCCCGGGAGATCACCACGGCCATGACTGAAGCCAGGGTTACTGTAGCCGGTGCAAGCCGCACCTACGGCTCGACACGGGCTGTGGATCATGCCGATCTGGTGCTTTCGCGCGGACGCATACTCGGCCTGCTCGGTGCCTCAGGTTCAGGAAAAAGTACCCTCTTGCGCATGATCTGCGGGCTTGAACGGGTTGACGCCGGTACGATCTCCATCGACGGCGAGGTTGTCTCGGGCAAGAATCGCTCACTCCCCCCCGAAAAACGGCGTGTAGGGATGGTCTTTCAGGACTTCGCCCTCTTTCCTCACCTGACGGTAGCCCAGAACATCGGCTTCGGTCTCAAGGGCCGAAGTGACCAGAAGGCTGTCGTACAGATGCTTCTTGAACGCATGCGGCTTTCTGATCGTGCGGTTGCCTTTCCCCATATGCTGTCTGGCGGTGAGCAACAGCGCGTGGCCCTTGCACGAGCCCTTGCCAGGGATCCGGCTGTCATTCTTCTCGATGAACCGTTTTCCAGTCTAGACGGTTCGCTTCGTACTGAAGTCAGGGACGATCTGGTCCAGGCCCTGCGCGAAAGCGGAACCTCGGCCATTATCGTCACCCACGATGCCGAAGACGCCATGGTCATGGCCGATGACCTGGCCTTGATGGACAAGGGTCGAATTATCCAGACCGGCACACCCGTTGAGCTCTACACCAGACCCACAAGCCTGGCTGCCGCAAAACTGCTCGGTGCCGTCAATCTGCTTGAAGCTCAGGTCCGCAATGGCCGGGCCATCTCGGCAATCGGTGAGACGGCAACTCCCCTCGAGGACGGCCCGGCATGGATCGGGGTCCGCCCCACCGATCTTGTTCTGGAAGAGACAGGTTCGGGCATAGCGGTTCGCATCGTCTCAACCGGCTATTCAGGGGCCTACAAGGCCTTGAGAGTTTCCTGCCAATCCCAGACCCTCATGGTTCATGTCCGGGGCAATACGCCGCCCAATGGGACGGAAGCAAAGATATCCGTGGAACCCGAACGTCTGTTGGTCTTCCCACGAAACCAACCCTGAGAAGGCACATCCCCCTTGTTTTGAGCGCCTTCACGGGAGCCGAAAAAGCGGCTCCGCCGACGGACGATTATTGCCTTGTCATGTCATCACCTGCTGGTCTGACGGCCTTTCAGGTTTCAGGGCAAAGAGCCCTTGAACGTGCAGACAGGCTGAACACGGCCTGTCACTGGAATGGCTTGCCCCAACCCGCCCATTCTCACTTGATCAAAGATTTTCCAGCCCGCTCTTGCGCCAAGATCACGGCCCCGGATGGATCAGGCAAGACGCAAATTGACACCGGTAGCTAAAACCCTTTACCACTACAGTGCCAGGGGATGGGGTCACGGGTTTGTGGCACTCGGCAATCGCACTATTCTTCGAGCTTTCGAGCGGTCAAGGAGGCCCATCGTTCATGATCACGACTCGACGAACCCTTATTGCCACGGCTATGGCGGCCCCCCTTGCAGGCTGTGTTCAGGAGATCGGCGAGCGCCCCCTGAGATCTGCCGACACACATCCCACCGGATATCCGACCGTTGCGGCTGTTGAGTATTTTGGAGAGCTTCTTTCTACCCGGACAGACGGCCGATTGCGGATTCGCAACTATGCCGGAGGCCAGCTCGGGGAAGAAAAAGACACGCTTGAGATCACGGTTTTTGGGGGTCTTGATTTCAACCGCGTTGCCCTTGCTCCCCTCAATCCGATTGAGCCTCTTACACTTGTCCCGGCCCTGCCATTCCTGTTTCAGTCGACTGCACATATGCGCCGGGCCATGGATGGCGCGCCGGGGCGGATAATGCTTCAGAGTCTGCAGAAGCACGGCATGATTGGTCTTGCGCTCTATGACTCAGGCGAGCGCAGCTTCTACAATACCCGTCGCCCCATCCAGACTCCGTCCGACCTGCGCGGGCTAAAGATGCGTGTACAGACTTCGGACCTCTATGTGGCTCTGGTTCAGGCGCTCGGGGGCAGCCCTATCCCGATGTCCTATGGCGAAGTCTTTCAAGGTCTTGTGCAGGGCGTGATCGACGGCGCAGAGAACAACTGGCCATCCTACCAAGACAGCCGCCATTTCGAAGTGGCTCCCTATTACAGCCTCACCCGACATGTGATGGCTCCCGAAGTCCTGATTGCCTCGTCACGGACCTGGGCAAAACTCTCAGCCCAGGATCGCTTGATCATTCGCGAAGCCGCTACAGAAAGCGTGCCCTATATGAGGGCGCTGTGGGAAGAACGTGAAACCACTGCCCGCAATGCCGTGATTGCAGCCGGGGTGAAGGTCCTTGAAGATCTGGACCGTTCCGCGTTTGAAGCTGCCATGCTGCCAGTCTGGGATCGATTCATAACTTCAGAGGCCCAAACGGCTCTGGTGAAGCAGATTAGGGAGATGGCGTGATGCTGGCCGGACTGGCTTTTATATCTCGCTGGATCAGCCGAGCGACCCTGGCCTTTGCTGCGTTCGGGCTGATCCTGATGACGGTTATCATCGGATGGTCGGTCTTTGCCCGCTACGTTCTTGGCAATGCACCGCCCTGGTCTGAACAGGCCGCACTGCTGCTGATGGTCTGGTTTGTCCTTCTGGCTGCCGCAGTCGGCGTTCGCGAGCAATTCCATCTGGGAATGAGTGCTGTGACCGATGCCATGCCTGAGCGACTACGCCGGATCTGTCGTGTAATCAGTCTTTTGGCCGTCGGAGGCTTTGGTGCCGCCATGGGGTTCTGGGGTGGCGAGCTTGTTATCCGCACCTGGGGCTTTGACATCCCAACCCTCGGCGTCCCGAGGGGCGTTGCCTACCTTCCCCTGCCGATCACGGGCTGGTTAGTGGTTCTATTTGCAACTGAACATCTGATTACAGAGGCCAAGGGCCAGAAAGTGGAGCCCCTGTGGAGCTGATCCTTCTGCTGGGGCTGCTGGCCCTTTTGCTTATCATTGGCGTTCCGGTAGCCTTCGCGCTTGGACTGGCATCGCTGGCGACCTTTATCTTCATGGACATTGCGCCTCTGGTCGAGTTCCAGCGCATTGCCACGGGCGTCAATGTCTTTGCGCTCATGGCCATTCCGTTCTTCATATTCGCCGGTGACCTGATGCAGCAGGCTGGCATAGCCGAACGCCTTGTGCGGGTGGCGGACGCCGCCATGGGCCGGATGCGCGGTGGTCTTGGTGTTGTCGACGTCGGGGCCTCTATGATGTTCGGTGGCGTGTCCGGATCGGCCGTCGCTTCTGTTTCGGCACTGGGCTCTACTCTCGTGCCGATGATGAAGGAAAAGGGCTATGACGCGGACTATGCCGTCAATGTCACCTCGACCTCCGCCATTCTCGGCATCCTGATCCCGCCATCCCACAACATGATCATCTATGCGGCTGCCGCAGGCGTCTCTGTTTCCGTCGCTGATCTTTTCCTGGCCGGCATCCTTCCCGGCATACTGACCGGTATTCTCCTGGCCGCCGTGGCCTGGTTTATCGCTCTCAAGCGTGGCTACCCCAGGGGTGAGTTTCCGGGCTGGCCAGCATTTGCGCGAGCCTTTGCTGCAGCCATTCCTGGCCTTTTGACCGCCGTCATCATCTTCGGCGGCGTCCTGGGTGGAGTGTTCACACCTACGGAGAGTTCAGCGATTGCTGTCATCTATACCCTGGTCATCGCCGTTCTGGTCTACAAGACGCTCGGTTTCAGGGGATTTGCGGCAGCCGCACAGAACGCCGTCAAGACAACCGCCATGGTCATGCTCATTATAGGTTCTGCGGCTGCTTTTGGCTGGCTACTGGCTCTGCTGGAGGCTCCCGAGCAGCTCGCGACCCTGCTGCAGACCCTGACAGACAATCCCATCCTGATCCTGCTGCTTATCAATGTAATACTGCTGGTCCTGGGCACGTTCATGGACATGGCACCCCTGATTGTGATCACCAGCCCGATCTTCCTGCCGGTCGCCATGGCTTCAGGCGTTGATCCGGTCCAGTTCGGCATCATGCTGATGCTCAACCTTGGTATCGGCCTGGTCACTCCCCCCGTCGGCTCTGTTCTTTTCGTCGGCTGTGCCGTCGGCAAGATCAAGGTCGAGGAGGCCGTTAAGACGATCTGGCCCTTCTATCTCGCCTTACTGCTGGCTTTGATGGCAATCACCTTCGTTCCTGCCCTGACCCTGACACTGCCAGGTCTGATCGGCTAACCTTAACGGGATCTTCGAGGGCCTCGGCTTTGGCCAATGCACGGACGGGCTGGTCCTGTCTGGCCGAAGCGCGAGTTGACCCATCAGCCTGCCTGCCGGGACCGGGAAACACGCTCGCGTCAATGCCGTATGGTGCCCGTCCGGCGCCGGCTCGGGCAACCTGGGTCTTCAGACCAGGCGCGCCTGAAGTCGCTCCACGCTGTAGCGCTCAGTCAAGGCTGGGATCCTCTCCTTGAGGCTGAAGAAGCCTTTTCGGCAATATGGCCAGACAACCCTGTCCCAGTCCCGCATCTGCTCAGTCACAGGCAGGCCATTCTGCTCAGCCGTTCGGGCAAGGCAGGCAAGTCGATCGGCTGTGGGCCCGACACAGCTATAGCCGGTTACGATCTGGCGACATCCGAGGTCTTTAGCTCTCAAAAGGCCAGACGGTGTTATTGGTCCCAGCCAATGGGCTGATGGCCATGTCTGGGTAGCTCGTGCCACGGCGTCATCCATTGCCACCAGGTCAGCAGCGCTTTCTGGGGTCAGTACACCCAGGGCCAGAACGGGCAGCTTCGACATCTCCGGTAGGGTTTCGAGAGACAGGTCCTCGACACTGAGGACGAGCAGGCTCGAAAGATCAGAACATGGAGCCTGCGTCCCGCGCCAGGGTCCGGCTTGGGGAACTATGAGGGTTTCAGACGGGATGTTCGCCTTTCGAGCAAGCCCGCGTGGAGCAAAGCGTCCTTGTGTCATCGCACATATTCGATCGGGATCAGCCAGGTAGGCCTTTCCTTGCGTATGCAACCCGGCCACCCAGCGCCAGGAGAGGGTGTTGGATGCCGGGTCTGCATCGATGAAGCGGGAAAGGGTAAAGTCAGCTCCAAGCTCCCACGGCAGACCCAGGGTAAAGATCCAGATGGACGCGAACTGCATCCGCGCCCAGTTATGCAGATACCCTGTGGCTTCGAGCTCTGTGACCCATGCGTCGAAGCAGTCGATGCCGGACTTCGCACTGCAGGCTTGATCATAACGTTGACGAAGATCGCCATCCTCCGCCAACGCGCGTTCGGCTCGGGAAACAGCAACCCGGTAACCTTGCCAAAGCCCTGGACGTTGCTCCAACCAACCTTTCCAGTAACTTCTCCAATAGACCTCGGACACGAACTTTCCCGCAACGTCAGGGTCATGCCGGCCCAGAACCGCGCAAACGACCTCGTCTTCGGATAGCAGGCGTCGCCGCAAGGCCGCCGACAGTCTCGAGACATGACGGTGCTGGCCCGGCCCAAGATCTAGGTTGCGCTTTCTGGAATACTCAGAGCCACTTGCTGGCAAAAACTCCGAAAGCCGTTCAAGAGCCGAAGCGCGTGTCAGGGGAAAGCGCTCACCTTCCCGGAAGGCCATCCCGTCATCCAAGCGATCGTACTCCACCTGCTTAATCTCGGCCCCGCCCTCAGGCCACACCAAGCCCGTTCAGACTGCTCGCAATGTGCTGATGAAGCAAAGGCCGGCGTATGCGCGATGACGCGGCAAACGGTCACGGATGTCTAGATCGGCCCATCCGAGGACCCGGGACCTGGTCTTTTGAACCCTTTGGCTATTGTGGGCGCACAGTGTGATCCCGCCATCCATCCACGATCAGCATCTGATTGTCCCAAGCCAGCGTAGTCAAGGCATGGAACGGATTGGGAGGACGCGATGAAAATCAAGGACAGGCATGAGTTCAAGACCAAGGCCGATGTTCTGACATTCGGCCCGCAGATCATGGTTTCGGAAGCCGTGGCCGTAATGAGCGAGCGGAACTACGGAGCCGCCGTCATCGTAAGCCCCGATCGCAAGCCCTTGGGAATCGTGACGGAACGGGATTTCATGCGTCGCCTGCTCAATAAGCGGCTCAACCCGGACGAGACGCCCCTTTCGCAGATCATGACAACAGACCTTAAGGTGGCAAAGGCTGAGGATGATCTGCTCGACTGGCTGAGGCTTATGTCAAATGAGCGTTTTCGCCACCTTCCCGTCGTCAACGACGAAGGCGTTATCATCAGCATCATGAGCCAGGGCGACTTCGTCAGCTACACCTGGCCGGAGTTGATGGGGCGGCTGAAGGAGCAGGCCAAGGCCACATTCGACGTCAGTCCCTCACTGGTCATGATGATCGCCGGCATTGCCGTGTTCGTCGCTTCTGCCGTGACCATTTTTGCGCAACTGCGCTGACTGGTCGGGGGCCTGGCCAAAGGGTCAGGCCCCCACCAGAAACCGGTCCGATCGGGGATAGTCGAGATCGTACCAAGGCTTAAAGTTGGGTCACCGGGCGAAATGGACGGTCAGCCTCGATCGCACTGCAGATCACTAGGACAGAAACAGAGCAACGCTCCGAGCCTAGTCCACCGCCGGACCGTGGGCTCGCATGAACTCGTCAGCAGCACTTTCGATATGTGACCTCAACCGCAGGGGTTCTATGGGCTCCAGACCAAAGGTCGCCCGCAGATGTGCCTCAGCCTTTACGGCACCAAGATAGCGCCAAGCGGCTCCATGGGGGTCCTTGACCTGAAGGCGGCCCAGCTCATTTTCCGTTTCAATCCAGGCGGCCACCCTGCTTTTGAGAGCGAGAACGGCAGTCTCGTAGAACAGCTCGGCCACGCGTGGGGCCCGGTCTGCTTCAGCGACAATCACCCTGTTCATCTGGATGGCCTTTTCACCCGTAACCAGCTCAAGGAAGCGCTCCGCAAGCAGGATCAACGTGTCACGAGGAGACTGGTCGGGAGATGGCAGGAAGCTGTCGGTGGATACAACGCTCTCGCACTCATTTCGAAGAACCGCTGAGAAAAGAGCATCCTTGTCAGCATAGCGGGCATAGATCGTGGCTTTCGAGACGCCTGCGGCCTGGGCCACAGCATCGAGGCTCACAGCCTCGTAGCCGCGCCCCATAAACAGGTCACCCGCAGCTTGCAGGATCGATTCGTCCTTGGCCGTATTGCGCGGGCGACCACGGCGGATAGGGGTGTCGTGCGACATATCGAGGGTCGGATTACAGCAAACATGCCGAAATCACCAGATCAAACGCCGTCCCGTGAGGCTAACCCCACCACGGCATATTGACATACTAAACCGTTCAGTATTTTAAATCAGACCGAAGCTTCGCTGCACCGATACTCAGATCGTCAGCTTGGCACTGGTCGAGTTTTCTGGATGGCATCACGATGAGCACCCCTAAGCGCTTCGCTGCACGATATGGGCCCTGGGCAGTCATCACCGGTGCGTCCAGCGGTATCGGACAGGCCTGTGCCGTTGACCTGGCCCGACGGGGACTGAACACGGTACTGGTCGGCCGCAATGCCGAAAGACTAGACATCACCGCAAGCCAGGTCCGCGCTCTTGGCCTAGAGGCCCGGGTCACCACGCTGGATCTTGGTGAAGATGGGGCATCCGCCAAACTGGTTAGCCAGACTGCGGGCCTTGATGTCGGACTTCTGGTTGCTGCCGCAGGCTATGGGCAATCGGGCGATTTTCTGACGTCGGAGCCGGACACCCTGATCGATATGGTTCGGGTCAACACGGAGGCGGTTTTACTACAGAGCCTGGCCTACGGCCGCAGATTTGCCGAGCGCGGTCGTGGCGGCATCATCCTCTTCGGCTCGATTGTTGGCCGCCAAGGCACCCCCTTCTGCGCGCCATACGCCGCAACCAAGGGATTTGTTCACCACCTGGGAGAGGGCATCTCTCGAGAGCTGAAGCCGCTCGGCGTTGACGTCCTCGTCAGCGCGCCCGGACCTGTCCACACAGGATTTGCAGCTCGTGCAGGAATGCGTGTCTCCAGTGCGGATACGGCCCAGCAGGTTGCAGCCCACACCCTGAACGCTCTCGGATACAGACAGGTGACAACCCCTGGGTCCAATGCCCGTCGCCTAGGTCGTCAGCTTGCCCTTCTTCCCCGCTCTGTCCGGCTGCGCGTCCTTGGCTCAGTCATGCGCGACATGACCATCAAGGATAAGGCGGGATGAACACCATAGCCTTGAAAATGCTGCTTGGAGACCGTGCAAAATACCTAGCCCTTGTCTTTGGAGTTGCATTCGCAACCCTGCTGATGAGCCAACAGGTTTCCATCTTCATCGGACTGATGACCCGTACCGCAAACCAGGTCCTTGATGTCCGTGAGGCTGACATCTGGGTCATGGATCCACGAGTTCGTTATGTCGATGAGGTCGAACCCATGCCCGATGCCGCCCTTGGACGGGTCCGGTCCGTTGAGGGTGTTGAATGGGCCGTGCCGCTCTACAAGGGGCTTGCCATCTTTCGCACCCAGGACGGCCTAATCAATCAGGTCAGTCTCGTGGGCGTAGATGACGAGACCCTTGTTGGGGCACCACGCGAATGGCTCAAGGGAGATCTTGAGGCCCTACGCACTCCGGGCGGGATTGTTTTCGACAAAGAAGGTGCCGGATTGATCTGGCCCGATGCAGATCCACTGGAAAAGGTAGGGGTTGAGGCAGAGATCAATGACCGCCGTGTCGTCCTGACAGGAATAGCCGACGCGTCCCCCCCCTTCATCACCTTCCCTATCGCCTATATGCGCTACTCTGAGGCACTCCGTCTGACGCCTCCTCAACGAAACAAGCTGTCCTTTGTGCTGGTCAGAGCGCGCGATGGCCAAAGCCCTGAAACCCTTGCGGCCCGGATTACAGCGCAGACTGGACTTCAGGCCCTGACGTGGGATCAGTTCGCCTGGCGGAGCGTACAATACTATCTCACCCGCACAGGAATTCCCGTTAACTTCGGGATCACGGTAATGCTGGGTTTTATTGTCGGAGCCGCAGTTACAGCGCAGACGTTTTATCTTTTCGTGATCGAGAATCTTCGTCAGTTCGGCGCTCTCAAGGCCATTGGAGCAACAAACCAACAGATCACACGAATGGTGCTGCTTCAGGCCGCTGTTGTCGGCTCAATGGGTTATGCCCTCGGCATGGGCGGCTCTGCGCTGTTCTTCACCCTAGTGCGCGGCGGGGCTGCGCTCGAAGACTTCTTCCTGCCCTGGCAGGTTCTTGTCGGGACCGGCTTTGTGGTCTCAGCGATAATCCTGATTTCCGTGATGGGAAGCCTGCTCAAGGTCTTCCGTGTTGATCCCGCCATTGTGTTCAGGGGCTGATCAACATGAACGCCGTTGAAGCCAGAAATATTGAAATGGCCTTTGGGTCGAGCGGATTGCTTACCCAAGTGCTGTTCGATGTGGACCTGAAGATTGCCCTGGGAGAGCTGACGATGCTGGTCGGTCCGTCAGGGTGCGGAAAGACCACCCTTCTTTCGATCCTTTCTGGAACCCTGAAACCGACGGGCGGCGAAGTGGTCGTGATGGGTCATCCGATCACGCAGATGAAAGATTCCGAAAAGGTCATTCTCAGAAGGCGCCGGATCGGATTCATCTTCCAGCAGTACAATCTTCTGCCTTCATTGACGGCTGCAGAGAACGCCGCCATGGCCCTGATAGCCGATGGAATGCCCCTCAAACCCGCGGCAGAAAAGGCCAAGCGCGTCCTAGAAACACTTGGCATGCAGGCACACTCCGACAAGCTTCCCAGACAGTTGTCCGGAGGCCAGCAGCAGAGGGTCGCCATCGCGCGTGCCATTGTCCACGAGCCCGACCTCGTGGTCTGTGATGAACCGACAGCCGCCCTTGATGCAGAAACCGGACGCCAGGTCATGGGGCTACTCAAACAGGCAGCCTCAGGGCCGGGCAGGGCTGTTCTGGTCGTGACCCATGACAACCGCATCTACAACTATGCCGACCGGATCGTGACCATGGAAGACGGACGGATCGTCGGCGACAGCCGCCTTGGACCTGTATTGGAGGGAGCCTATGACCGCGAGTAGACGTCAATTCACAAGAGGTCTCATCCTTCCGGCTATTGCCGCGACCTGCATGATTTTTGCGATTGTGTCGGTCGTACGGCCCGAGCGCACGCGGGCTGATCCGCCCGCTCGCCCGCCTTCATCTGCCTTTGCCTCAAGCCTCGCAGGTATTGGCACGATCGAGCCACGCTCTGAGCTCATTGCCGTCGCGGCTGAGGTTCCCGGCGTTGTCAGGACAGTCTTCGTCGAGCCCAACGAACGCGTCGTCAGAGGCCAACGGCTCTTCACTCTCGACAACCGCGCAGCTTTGGCGGCTCTTGATAGTGCCAAGGCAGATGCTGCGGCTGCGCAAGCTGCTATGCGCCAGTCTGAAGTTGTCCTTGCAGACGAACGCCAGAGACTGTCCCTGTTCGAAGCGGTTGAGGATGCCCGGGCCCTATCAGCCGATGAACTTGAGCGGCGCCGCTTTGCCGTACGCAGGGCCGAAGCCGCGACCGAACAGGCAAGAGCCCTGGCTGCAGTCTCTCTATCACAGGTCCGTGCCAGGGCCGTCGATCTCGAGCGCCTCACAGTGACCGCACCCGTGGACGGGCGCATCTTCCGCGTGGGCATAAGACCGGGCGAGTACGCGACATCAGGCGCTGTCACCGAGCCCTTGATTGCCATGGGTGATGACCTTCGGCTTCATGTCAGAGCCGAGTTTGATGAGGCCGATGCAGCCAGACTGCAGTCCAATGGAAGCGCCTATGGAGTTATCCGGGGCCAGGGTGGCCGCCAGATACCCCTTGCCCTGGTCAGGATAGAGCCTCAGGTCGTTGAAAAGCGCGCGCTTGCGGGAGGCTCTGAGCGTGTCGATACCCGTGTAGTCGAGGCAATCTTCAGCTTCGACCCCGCTACCGTCCGGCCTTATCTGGGCCAGAGAATGGATGTTTTTGTCAGTGCAGCCCCCTCCCCCACCCAGACGTCGGCTGGACCTTCAGCGCCGATGGGTGACGACCGCAAATCGGCAGAGACTGGACCGGTCCGGTGACCCGCATTCAACCCGTATTGCTTATTGGAATGCTGTTCGTGGCAGGGTGTTCAACAACGCCTCACCCGACCATGCTCGCATCAGAAATACCAAGCCGCTTGGCCCATCAAGACCTGAACCGTCTTGATGACGAAACCGATCGCTGGTGGACAGTCCTTGGTGATTCTCAGCTCGATCGCATCGCCGAACGCGCTGGAAATGGAGCGGACGTTAGGCTTTCCGAAGCCAGACTTGAGGAAGCCCACGCGCGGCTTGGCCGAGCGCGGTCCGCTCTGAGACCAGAAATAGCGTTCCGTGGCGCTACTGAGCGGCTTGATGTCGATTCATTGGATCTGGAAACATCTCAGGCGCGTCTCAGCTTCGATATGAACCTGGACTTGAACGGAGCCCAGCGTTCGCGCGCCCAGGCCGAGCAGTTCCGCATGCTGAGCCAAGCGGCCAGGGTTGAGGCTGTTCGCATCCGTGCGAGGTCAGCAGCTGTCGAGCTCTATGCCACCGTTTACGAGGCCAGGGCCCGCGCAAGCGCCGCAGATCGGGCCGTAGCGGTTCTGGAAGAAACCCTAGAGGTATCGAGGGCGCGATACCGGGCGGGCCTGACATCTGGCCTGGATGTCGCATCGATCCAGACAGCCCTTTCAGCAGCGCGCATTCGACCCCTTGTCGCCCGCCAAGCCGGAGCTGAGGCCCAGCTCGGACTGGAGGCCCTGCTTGGCTTTGAGCCGGGCCGTCTGGCGCACCTCGCCGATCATCCCGGTCCAATGAACGTGGCCAACCCTAGACTTGAGGGTCTTTCCGCTCCCGCATCCGTCCTGGCCCGCCGGCCCGAAATGCGCGCTGCAGAGCTAGAACTCTTGGCAGCCGGTGCCGATGCGCAGGCAGCGCGCCGCGATTTCTGGCCAACGCTCTCGCTCGCCGGCGCCCTTGGTGCCCA
>JBFZCB010000223.1:0-15768 GCA_041308165.1 Caulobacterales bacterium | reverse complement strand
GAGGGGGAGAAGGCGGAGCGGCGGTCAATGTAGAGTGGCAGGTGCGCCGCAACCTTGCGATCAGCTCTAGGTTCGGAGGCACAGGCGAGACCACCCTGGCCGTCCGCTGGCGCCGGGCGTCTCGTCCACCCGGCTCACGCGTTGCAGAGCTCCGTCAGTAGGCCTGTCCGGAATAGAGGCCCCAATCAGCGCGACACGATTTCTCCGTCTTCCTTGATGAAGGTTGCTGGCGGTGTGTCCAAAAGTTCAAGGACAAGCTCAGATGGCCGACACAGCCGGGTTCCGCGCATTGACTGCACGATCGGGCGATTCACGAGACCAGGATTATTGATCATGGCCTCAAGGATTGCCTCCTCATCGGCCTCGGCCTCCAGCAGACCCAAGGCTTCTGCCTGGGTACCCTTGGTTCGTAGCAAGCCCTTGACCCCTTCGCCCGACTCTTCGGCCAGAAGTCTGAGCGTGGCCTGGTCCCAACCCGTTGTGAGATAGTCCACGACTGTCGGCTCAACACCGGACGCACGCACCATCTCCAGTACATTGCGCGACGTGCCACATTTGGGATTGTGCCAGATCGTGATGGTCATTTCCGTTTCCGCTTTCTGGGATGAGTGGGGTGGTCTCCCCGTCTATAGCCTGCCCTAGCAAGGGCAGAAACCGCAGGTTGGAAAATGGGCCGACACCCAGTTCACTTTCCTTGGCGGCTTAGGTGCCTGGGGTACCGTACCGGATTGAAACGCCGACAGACCTGTCGAGCCCAGGTTTTCAGGCGCAGGGTTGTGGGCCGATTATGAAGATGATGCGCCAGTGAACGGCGGTGTTTGGCCGCGAGAAGCGGCTCAAGGTGATGAGAGTAGTGCGAGGCTCACAGTATGCCTCCGATTCCCGTCTTTCAGGCTTAGCTGCACCCAGGAAATGCTGGAGCGAACAGGGCAGGCCGGCAAGCGGCTTCGATTCTGGAAAAACTCTCCAAGTCCTGGGTCAGAGCCGACATTATCGTTCACATTGAAAGGCCGTTGCGGGACATTGAAGGCTGAAAACACCGAGCCTTCACCTTTCCTGTTCGGGTCGCTAGGCTTGCGACATGCATATTCATCCAGAGGATCAGCTCGTGCTCGACCACGTGACATCACGTGGGCCAGCAATGATTGCCAGAGCTGTCGAATGGGCAAACGTGAACTCGGGAAGTCGCAATGCCGAGGGGCTTGGTCGAGTTCTCGATCTTCTCGAGGCAGAGGCCCGCTGTCTCATCGGGGCTCGCGTTGAACGGCTGCCCACAGCAGGCTCCCTTAATGTCGGCGACGACGGCTTAACGTCGCTGGAAGCCCATGCTGACGCCCTGAAAATTACCATGAGACCGGACGCGCCCGTACAGGTGGTTCTGACGGGACACTACGACACAGTGTTTTCGTCAGACAGCCATTTCAATACTGTAGAGACCCGTCCGGATGGGGCTCTGAACGGGC
This sequence comes from Caulobacterales bacterium, assembly GCA_041308165.1. Taxonomy (GTDB): domain Bacteria; phylum Pseudomonadota; class Alphaproteobacteria; order Caulobacterales; family Caulobacteraceae; genus Brevundimonas. Next base: position 14,305 of record JBFZCB010000223.1, on the reverse strand, counting down.
CGGGAATAGCGGACATGAAGGGTGGGATTTCTGTCCTGTTGGGTGCCCTGGAAGCCTTCGAGCTTCGGCCAGGACGCCAGGGCATTGGGTGGACTGTCCTATTGTCCCCGGATGAAGAAATCGGATCGCCGGCTACAGCTCCGATTCTTGCCCAGTTGGGGGCAGCCGGCCATGTGGGGCTGACCTATGAGCCCGCCCTGGCTGATGGAACACTGGCGGGTGCCAGGAAAGGCAGCGGCAACTTCCATCTCATCGTCCGTGGCCGCGCAGCCCATGCTGGTCGAGCCTTTGATGAGGGCCGAAATGCGATTGCCGGGGCCGCCATCATCGCCTCTGCCCTGCATGGGCTCAATGGACAAAGACAGGGCGTTACGGTCAATGTTGCGAAAATCGCAGGTGGTGGCGCACTGAATGTTGTCGCCGATACGGCAGTGGTCAGGTTCAATGTGCGCGTCCCTGACAACGCGGCGTCCGAATGGATTATGGCCAGGATCAAGAGCCTTGTTGCTAGTCCGCCGTTTGAAGGACTCTTGCTCGATCTACACGGGGGCATGACACGGGCACCCAAGCCAATGGATGCTTCTCAGACCGCGCTTTTCGAAGCGGTTCGCGAGACAGGAGCGCTTCTGGGGCAGGCTATTGTCTGGAAGCCCTCTGGCGGGGTCTGCGAAGGCAATAACCTGCATGCGGCCGGCCTTCCCAATATTGATACCCTTGGTGTCCGGGGCGGTGATATCCATTCGGATCAGGAGTTTGCCTGGCCAGAGAGTTTTGTTGAACGCGCACAGTTGTCAGCCCTGATCCTGTGCAAACTCGCAACCGGTGAGATCGATGGCCCGGCTCTGAAAGCTCTGCGCATGAAGGATCTCCGATGCTGATCGTGCGACCGGCGGGTCCTGCGGACCTCGACTACCTTCTGGAGCTGGCCATTCTCTCCGGTCCTGGCTTTACCAGCCTGCCCGAGGACCCTGATGTTCTGGCCGAGCGACTGGACAGAAGCCGCGACAGCTTTTCGGGTCTGATCCCCGTTCCCGAGCGTTGGTACACCTTGATGCTCGAGGAAAGTGAAACGGGCGACATCGACGGCGTGGGTTCGGTCAAGGCCGCTGTTGGACTTAACCGGCCCTTTTTCAGCTTTCGAGTGGTCAACAATGCCCAGTCCTCTCCGTCACTGGATATCCGGCTCGAGCATCAGACCCTGGTGCTGGTCAACGAGTGCACGGGCTGGAGCGAAGTCGGCTCACTTTTTCTCAAGGCCGATCGACGCAAGGGTGGTGCGGGCCGCTTGTTGAGCCAGTCGCGCTACATGCTTATCGGCGCACAGCCAGATCTATTCGCTGAAACGGTTCTGGCTGAACTGCGGGGGGTGTTCACACCGGACGGGGCCTGCCCATTCTGGGATCATGTTGCGCATAAGTTCTTTCCGATGGACTTTGACCAAGCCGACCACATGACCGGGTCGACCGACAAGCAGTTCATTCTTGACCTCGCTCCAAGGCATCCAATCTATGTAAATCTTCTGCCGGAACCGGCCCGATCGGTCATTGGCAAGGTCCATCCACAAGGTGTTCCGGCAATGGCCCTTTTGGAAAGCGAGGGTTTCCGTCCCAATGGTCTGGTTGATATCTTCGATGCCGGACCGACCGTATCTTGCCGGCGCGACGATATAAGAACCGTGCGAGATGCTCGGCCGCTGAAAGTGGCATTGGCTTCGGACGTTGAAACCGAGCTGCCTGGCCTGATTTCGACTGACAGCGTTTCCGCCTTCCGCGCGGTGCGTCAAAAACTGCTCATTGAGGGCGAGACAGCCATCATCACCAAGGATGTCGCTGCGGCACTCAAGGTGAAGGCCGGTGATACGGTAAGGGTAAAAACATGACCTCGTTGACGTCGATCGACCCCACCACCGGTAAGGTCGTCTGGGAAGGAACCGTCTCGACTGAGGCTGAGGTTGCACAGGCTGTGGCCCGTGCACGTGGGGCTTTTCCGGGTTGGGCTGACAGGCCAAGGCAGGATCGCATTGATGCCATGCTCCGCTACCAGCAGGTGTTGAAGCGGCGCGCTCCAGACATGGCCAGGGTGATCAGTCAGGAAACCGGAAAGGCATTGTGGGAAACCACTGCCGAACTGGGTTCGATGGTTGCCAAGGTCGATATATCCATTCGAGCCTACGACCAGCGGACCGGAGAAAGCGTTACCAGCACAGGCTTTGGACAGGCTGTCTTGAGGCATCGCCCCCACGGAGTTGCGGCCATCCTGGGTCCATTCAACTTCCCTGGCCATTTGCCGAACGGTCATATCGTGCCTGCGCTTTTGGCCGGCGATACGGTCGTGTTCAAACCTTCAGAAGAGACGCCATGGATTGGTGAACTGATCTCTGAGTGCCTACTGGAAGCTGATCTGCCCAATGGTGTCTTCAATATCGTGCAAGGCGGCCGGGAGGTGGGTGCGGCCCTGCTGGATCAACCCATTGACGCGCTGATGTTCACCGGGTCAGGCGCTGCGGGAGCCTATTTCCGAAGGAAATTTGCCGACAATCCGCACGTCATCCTGGCTCTGGAGCTTGGCGGCAACAATCCGCTCGTTGTGTGGGATACAGCCGACGCTCAGGCTGCAGCCACCATTATTGTGCAGTCAGCGTTCATTACGACCGGTCAGCGGTGCTCATGCGCGCGTCGACTGATCCTTCCCCATGGGCCGGGTGGGGATGCGGTTCTGGAGGCGGTTGCCTCACTGTCGGATCGGTTGACGTTTGCCGCATGGGATTCGACACCCGAACCCTTTGCCGGCCCGCTCATTTCCGAGAAGGCCGTGCATAGCGCCATGAATGCCCTGCAGCAAAGGATTGATCAGGGAGCCAGGGTCATTCGATCGGCACGGCCCCAGGAGGGATTGCCAGCGTCCTTTGTCACTCCGGCGATCATTGATGTAACAGGGCTCAGTGTTCCGGATGAGGAGATATTTGCACCTTTTCTTTCGGTTATCCGAGTGTCTTCGTTTGAAGAGGCAATCGCGCAGGCTAACCAGACCCGCTATGGCCTATCTGCGGGCCTGATCAGCGATGCGGCTGCGAACTGGGACCTTTTCATCCGCCGGATCAGGGCGGGGGTGGTGAACTTCAATCGGCCAACCACGGGCGCGGCAGGAGACATGCCGTTTGGTGGCGTGGGTGAAAGCGGCAATCACCGGCCGAGCGCCTGGTATGCTGCAGACTACTGTGCCTATCCCGTCGCGAGTTTTCAGGCAGACTCGGTCTTGAGTGTCGAGGGGGAGATTCGGGGTCTGCGGGCATGAAGCGTCAAGAGATGGAGCTAGGCCGGTGAGCGCAGTCGAGGCCAATGTGGATGGTCTGATCGGACCAACGCATTCCTATGCTGGCCTGTCTCCTGGGAATCTCGCCTCGAGCCTGAACAGGGGAGAGGTCTCGAATCCCAGAGCTGCGGTGCTCCAGGGGCTGCAGAAGATGAAGTTCCTAGCCGATCTCGGCATTCCTCAATTCGTTCTTCCTCCGCACGAGCGTCCCGACATAGGGTTTCTCCGATCGCTTGGCTTTACTGGACCAGACGCTGCAGTCCTTTCAGAGGCCTGGAGGCAGGCCCCAAGTTTTGCCGCGGCAGCCTGTTCGGCTTCTGCCATGTGGGCCGCCAATGCGGCCACGGTCACGCCCTCAGCCGATACCGGCGATGGCCGGGTTCATTTCACGCCAGCGAACCTGACGACCAACCTGCACCGTGCCCTGGAGCCGGACCAGACGTATCGGTCATTACAGGCGCTCTTTCCTGATACAGACCGGTTTGCGGTTCACAAGGCGCTTAAAGGCGTGGCGCATCTGGCTGATGAGGGGGCCGCCAATCATGTACGTCTGTGTTCTGACCATGGTTCTGCTGGCGTCAATCTCATGGTCTGGGGACGGGATGCTTTTGAGCCGTGGGATGCGGCCTTCCCGGCTCGCCAGACGCTACAGGCCTCTGAAGCCATCATGCGTCGCCATCATGCAGGAGGTGTCGTGTTGGCCCGCCAGTCAAGGGCTGCGATTTCTGGCGGGACCTTCCACAACGATGTTGTCTGCGTAGGCGCGCTTGACACGCTCTTCTTCCACGAAATGGCTTTTGAGGACACGGCATCAACAAAGGCCGCCATTCGGGCTGCAGCGAGGGATTTTGACCCGATCTTCGTAGAAGTGTCAGCCGCAGATCTGCCGCTTGCAGACGCTATCAAATCCTATCTCTTCAACTCGATGCTCGTGCGGATTCCGGGGGAGGATCAGCTTACCCTGATCTGTCCAACCGAGACCCGTGAAAACCCCCGCAGTTTCGAGGTCGCAGAGCAGTTGTCTGGCTCCAATGGCCCCATCGGTGCCGTGCGCTATGTCGATGTCCGCCAGTCAATGCGTAACGGCGGCGGCCCGGCCTGCCTGAGGCTCAGGGTCGCCCTGAGCCAGGACGAGCTTGCAGCCACCAATCCGGCGATGCGGATGAAAGATGATCTCTTTAACCAGCTGAACGCATGGGGCCAACGCTACTATCGTGACCAGTTGAGACCCTCGGATCTTGCAGACCCTAAGATAATTGTAGAAACCCGCGAAGCTCTGGATGCCCTGACCGTGATTTTGGATCTAGGCGGCAACTTCTACCCCTTTCAGAGACCTTCAGGCTAAACGGGACCCGGAGCCCGCGCTGTTCCATTGACAGCATTGGCTATTCTGAACCCTCCTCAGCGACAGGTCTTGCATGGACCCTCTCAATGGGGAGGGTTTTCTGGGCAAGATCCTCATAGGCTAGGCGGCGAAGCGGCCCCCGCGGGCGGCATAGGCTTGAGTGCCCTTAGTGAATATCCGATCGGCCGGTATAATCGTCTGTGCCGTGAACTCTGAAGCTCCCTTCAGGGCCTTATAGATGGGCTCGAAGTCCTGCAGGGTAACGGCTTTTAAGGCCTCTAGAGAGGAAATAACGAAATACGTCTGCTGAAAGTCATCTATTCGGTAGAGCGTTCGCATGACCCTCTGCAGATCAAAGCCAAGTCGATTAGGTGAGGCATCTTCGAGGGCAAAGACGCTCTCGGTTGCCGAAGATACGATGCCGGCTCCAAAGAGCTTGATGCGGTCATCTTCCTCGATCAGTCCGAACTCCACTGTGTACCAGTAGAGGCGAGCCAGATTAGGTAGCATGTCCAAGGATCGGGCTCGTTGCCCACCCCGTCCATAAGCCTGCATGTAGTTGGCGAAGTCCGGATCCGTAAGCATCGGAACGTGCCCGAAGACATCGTGGAAAATGTCGGGCTCCTGAAGATAATCGAGCTGGTCTTGCCTACGGATGAACTGGCCCGAAACGAATCGGCGATTGGCCAGGTGGTCAAAAAAGACGTCATCTGGGACGAGGCCCGGCACGCAGACCACTTCCCAACCCGTCAGAGCCTTGAGCTTGGGATTGAGCAAGGCAAGGTCGGGGATGCCACCACTGCCCAGGTCAAGCGCGCGGGTACCTTCCAGGAAAGCCTTGCAGGCTCTGCCAGGGAGGATCTGCATCTGACGGGCGTAAAGAATGTCCCAAGTCGCATGCTCTTGCTCAGTATAGGCCCGCCAGTTCTGGCTGATCGTCCAGTCCGGTGCAGCACCAGGTGGGGGGGCATCGAAAACATGCTCGAAATCAGCCATCTGTGTTTCTCTCCGGTTCAAGCTTTCGAGGTGCACAATCTAATCCCGGCCTGAGGTCATAGCTAGTGAATCGGAGTCAACCTTGGAGCGTGATGGCCTTGCGCGTCGATCGTGAACCATCGAGCCGCGTCATTGTAAGGGAGGCGTTCAAGGTCGGGATCGCCTTCAAGAACGGCCTCCGCAGCATACAGGGTGAACTCTAAATCGCCCCCTATGGCCATGATTTCATAGAAGGGCTGGTCTGGCTGGTCTGGACCCGGCTCATCTTCGGTACCCGACCAAGTCGCATCAACATTTACGATTACTCCACGAAAGGCGTGTTCGCGATGTCGAACGATCTGGCCGAGTGCGAAGTGAGCAGTCCGTAAGATATTCATACCCCTTCCTACGCCAGGGCGTATGAAATGGATCTGGACGGTGCGTTCATCCCCCAGTCAGAAAAGTGTTTGTGAACGCAAACATATTCGCGTGGCGTCGGTCCTCACAGACCGCTAGTCTGGACTCGAAGGGCGCCTCTTCGGCGCGCCCCCCCATGAAAGTTCGGCCATGCCGGATCCAGATGCCGCGGGCGTTAGCCGCGACGACAGGTCCCAGCACCGTCGAAAAGGTCGCCGTACAAGTTTCGGCGGCTCGAACGGCGGTACATCTGGGTCGAGCGCATCTCTTTATGGTGCACTCGACCTTGGGACCAATAACTGCAGGCTACTCATAGCCAGGCCCTCACGGGAGGGCTTTCGCGTGGTCGACAGCTTCAGCCGTATCGTGCGCCTGGGAGAGGGACTTTCCCTGACCGGACGCCTTGATGAGGCTGCGATGGAGCGAACCTATTCTGCACTCGTGCACTGTGCAGATCGGATCGTGCGAAAAGGTCTGGATCCCGTCAGACTGACCGCCGTAGCGACCCAGGCTTGTCGCGCTGCTGAGAATGGTCAGGCCTTTGTGGATCGTGTTCGATTGGGCACGGGGCTGGCGCTTCGGATCATTGACCCTGCTGAGGAGGCGCGTCTTTCCGTTCAGGGATGCCTCAATCTGTTCGATCCTGCGGCCAATGCTGTGTTGGTCATTGATGTGGGCGGCGGGTCGACAGAACTGTCATGGTTGAGGCGGTCCGGGCGAGAGATGGAAACTGTTGCCTGGATGTCAGCGCCACTTGGCGTCGTGACACTTGCCGAACGCCATCCTGAGCCCACTGGGGGTTCACTGGAAGACGATAGCCGCTGGTACAATGAAATGGTCGATCAGATGACCGAAGCTTTAGCCAAAGGCTGTGCATTTGATCCGATGCTGGCGCAGCTCAGACAATCCGGTTCAAGCCATATCGTTGGAACCTCGGGCGCCATAACCAGCCTCGCGGGTGTGCATCTAAACCTCAGGCGGTATCAGCGCGATCGGGTCGACGGTTTATGGATGACGCGGTCCCAGTGCGATCTGGCTACACAACGTCTGAGGACCCTGGGTGCGAAGGGCAGAGCCGCGGAAGCCTGTATCGGACCGAATCGGGCAGACCTGGTGCTTGCAGGGGCTGCCATACTCGAAGCGGTTCAGCGGGCCTGGCCCTGTGACCGGGTTCGGGTGGCTGATCGCGGGCTGCGCGAGGGCCTCTTATTGGAGAGAATGAGGGCCGATCGAGCTGGACCGGGAGAAAACCGTTTGAACCCCAGGCATGCCAAGGTGTCTCAGCTGGGTGGGGGCGCTGTTCCCGAGACCTGAACCGGCAGGGTTACGTCACAGATCGAGAAATCTGCCCCCCGTGCCAAACGTGTGCGGGCTGCCAGATCTCTGAACCTAGCAGAGTTTGTATCGAGCACCTGCACAGACGGTCGATCCGCCTCCGCCAGGTCCGATGCGACACGCACCCTGACCATCATGTCGGGCTGGGCCACGACTCCACTGGCATCTGTGCCCGTATTCAGGGATCTGACGACGTCCAGCCCTGACACAGCAATTCCCCATACCGAATATCGCTTATCGAGGGATGGGTAGGCCTGTCTCATGATGAAGAACTGACTGTTTGCCGAATCCGGATTGTCATCACGCGCCATGCCGGCCACGCCTGGACAATACAACCCCCAGCCATGGACCCTGTTGTCACCCGTCTGAGCCATGAGGCTGTCCGGTTGCGTCTGCACGGGAAGGGCGTTCACGAAGCCGATCTCAGCGCCGGCAGGGCTTGCGACCGGCGTGAAGGCGAGCTCTGCACCACGCCTGAATGTAAACTCGGCCTTGATGTCAGGCCAAGCGCTCTGGCCATCCCCGGTCCCCAAGGGGTCGCCCGTCTGTGCCATGAAATAGTCGATCACCCTGTGCCACTTCAGGTTGTCAAAGAAGGAAGCCCTTGCCAGGAGCCTCATGCGTTCGACATGCAATGGGGCGATCGAGGGCATCATCTCCACGAGAATACGTCCCTTGGTCGTATCGATGACGAGGAGATTATCCGGTGGTACCTGGCGCCAGTCTGATCCCTGTACGGCAGCGATGCTTGAAGGGTCTGCGACCTGAACGGGCACAAGAGCCGGCACCTGCGCCACGGCAGAGGCGGGTAACAACAGGCTCAGGGCCACGCCCAGCCTGAGGGTCACTTTGCTTATCAAGCCCTGAGCTCCCGAATCATGGGTTTCCGAGACCTAGCCCCCGGTTACCTCGGCAGGGACTTCGACATCACAAACATTGAAGGTCAATCCTTTAGCCGTTCGGACAGCTTCCAGGCTGGTCACGAAGGACGGGCTGCGGGGATCCAGTAGTCTTGCTGCAGGTCTCTCATTTTCCGGGAATGCATCGGCCAGTCGCACTCGGGTCATGACATCGGCTCCTGGCCCGACGGCTCCATTGCTGGATTCAGGTCCAGCATTAAGCGCCTTGACGACCTCCAGGCCGGCTACAACCCGGCCAAAGGCCGTATACTGACTGTTGAGCAGGTCGGAGCGACCCGTCATCAGATAGAACTGGCTGTTTGCACTGTCAGGTGATCCGGCGCGGGCCATCCCTGCGACGGAGGGGCAGAACAGGGCGTGGGCTCCAACCTTCATGTCGGCCGTTACGAACATCTGGGCATCGGGCTGGGTCTGTATGGGGAGGCTGTTGAAGTAGCCACGGTAGCCTTCTCCTCCGCCGGCAACCGGCTGAAAGGCACCGCGACCTCGTCTGAATGTGAACTCGCCGGCAAGGTCGGGCAGTTCGCTGCTGCCTTCACCCGTTCCCTGGGGGTCGCCGGTCTGGGCCATGAAGCCTGTCAGTACGCGGTGGAACTTCTGACCGTCATAGAAACCCTGGCGTGTCAGGGTCTGGATGCGCTCGACATGCCGCGGAGCGACTTGCGGCTCGAGTGCGACTATGATCCGACCCTTGGTCGTGTCGATAACCATGAGGTTCTCAGGCTCAACCGCCCGCCATTGGTCGGTCTGAAGGAGCGCGGGCGGCCCTGCAGTTGGTGGGGCCGCAGGTCGTGACTGGGCACTCGCCTCTGTGATCGAGAATGACAGAACTAGGCTGGAGGCTATGGCTAAAGAGGCGCGAGTCATGTGTCGGGTTTGACCTTTAGACGCACTGCCGCCGCAACGGCGGGAGAGACGAAGCTTTCAATGTTCCCATCCAGGCGTGCGATTTCTTTGACAAGTCGCGAGGCGATCGCCTGATGGCGCGGATCGGCCATAAGAAACACCGTCTCGATGTCCTGATTGAGGCGCTGGTTCATCGCCGTCATCTGGAACTCATACTCAAAGTCGGCCACAGCACGCAGACCCCGTACGATGACGTTGGCATCCAGTTCTTCAGCGAAATGCATCAGCAGACTGGAGAAGGGTTGCACAACTATATCAGCATCAAAGCGCGCAACCTCTGCCCGCAGCATCACCACGCGTTCAGCTGTCGTGAAGAGCGGCCCCTTGTCGTCGTTCTGGGCCACGCCGACCACCAGGCGGTCGACGAGTTTCATGGCCCGGCCGATGATGTCCAGATGCCCGTTGGTGACCGGGTCGAAGGTCCCCGGATAAAGTCCGATACGCATGGCGCTTCCTCCCCGCCCAAGCGGCTTAGTTAGCAGGTGCAAAACGCGTGGCCTAGGGGTGGCTTCAAGGCTCAGGCCGCAGCCATGATGCTCCGGAAGAGGACGGCACCATCAGCCGAGCCCAGTTCTGCCTCAAAGGCACGGTCGGGGTGGGGCATCATGCCCAGGACATTGCCCTGTGCGTTCTGGATTCCAGCAATGTCGGCAACAGAGCCGTTCGGATTTTCGACATAACGGAAGACGACCTGTCCCTCGCCCTCGATCCGGGCAAGCGTTTCCGGATCAGCAAAAAAGTTACCGTCACCATTGCCCTGGGTCATTATGACTTCTTGCTGGTCCTGATATCCGGCCGTGAAACGGGTCTGGCGATTGGCCAGGCTCAGGGCGATGGGCTTGCATACATATTTCAGGCCGCTGTTTCGCAGCAGGGCCCCCGGCAGCATCCCGGCTTCGCAGAGGATCTGAAAGCCGTTGCAGATGCCCACCACGGCGACGCCATCGCTGGCCGCCTTTCTGATGGCCTGCATGATCGGTGCCTGAGCGGCCATGGCACCGCAGCGCAGATAGTCACCATATGAGAAGCCGCCGGGCAGAACGATCAGATCCAGCCCATCGGGCAGATCGGTTTCCTGGTGCCAGACCATTTCGACACGCTCGCCTGTGGAACGTTCGATTGCGACCTTGCAGTCGCGATCACAGTTGGATCCGGGGAAAACAATAACAGCAGCGCTCATCGGGCGGCCTCTAGCAGCGTTTGTTTGGATAGTCAGCCATAAGGGCTGCAGGATCTCGGTGATCAGCCCTTGTTTTCATAGGTTGCGATGATCGAGGCTTTCGCAATGGTGTGAAAATAGAGATTGAACCCGAACACAGCACCTGAGTTGTCAGCCGTCAGGTCCAGCGCGTCGACGTCAACAGCAAACACAGTGAAAATATAGCGATGTGGGCCATGGCCGGGTGGGGGGGCTGCGCCTCCAAAGCCGCAGGACCCGAAATCCGTCCGTCCCTGCACCGATCCTGGCGGGAGACCATCGCGAGAGGCACCAGTTGGAATCTCTGTGATATCGGCTGGAATATTGGCCACCGTCCAGTGCCAGAAACCCGAGCCGGTCGGTGCATCGGGATCATAACAGGTGATGGCGAAGGATCGGGTCCCTTCCGGCACCCCATGCCAGGCCAACTGTGGAGAGGTGTTGCCTAAGGCCTGAACCTGAGTGTCGGGCAGGGTCGCCCCATCCACAATGTCGGTGGAGGTGAGGGTAAAGGTCATGTGAATCTCCTGATCGAGATGCAGTCAGAAGGGCTGAAGCCGGTCCGCCTGATTGACCTCAGGCAACCTCGATACGGTAGCCTTCAATCACGGTATTTGCGAGAAGTTGATCGCACATCTTTTTGGCCTCGGCAGCTGGGTCATCGACGCCTTCGAGATCAAACTCGATAAGCTTGCCGACCCGCGCGCCCGAGACACCAGCCCAGCCCAAGCCCTGAAGTGCCCCTTCAACGGCCTTGCCTTGGACATCAAGGACGCCCGGCTTGAGAAAGATGTGAGCCTTGATCTTGGCCATCAGTGCAGTCCTCCCTGAATCACTGTGGGCATGTCCTTCATGATACCCAGACGACGCGCTACCTCTGCATAGGATTCGATGACATTGCCCATGTCCCTGCGGAAGCGGTCCTTGTCCAGCTTTTCGCCGGTTGCCGAGTCCCACAGCCTGCAGCTGTCAGGGCTGATTTCATCGGCCAGGATGACCCTTGCAAAGTCGTTCTCCCATACCCGGCCAAATTCGATCTTGAAATCCACCAGCGTGATACCGACGGCACCAAACATGCCACAAAGGTAGTCATTAACGCGCACGGTCGTGGCGAGAATATCATCAATCTCCTGGGTCGAGGCCCAGTTGAAGGCGGTGATGTGCTCTTCGGTCACCATTGGATCGTTGAGTTCGTCCTTCTTGTAGTAGAACTCGATAATGGAACGCGGAAGGGGCGTGCCCTCTTCCTGGCCCAGACGCGTGGCCAGGGACCCCGCGACAATGTTTCTGCAAACCACCTCAAGGGGAATGATCTCAACCTCGCGGATAAGTTGTTCACGCAGGTTGAGTCTCTTGATGAAATGGTTGGTGACGCCAATGCCATTCAGGCGCGACATTACAAACTCAGAGATGCGATTATTGATCACCCCCTTGCCCTCAAGGGTGGCCTTTTTCTGCGCATTGAACGCGGTAGCATCATCCTTGAAGTACTGAATGAGGGTGCCCGGCTCAGGGCCCTCATAGAGGATCTTGGCCTTGCCTTCATAAATCTTCTTGCGTTTGCTGTTCATAGCCGACTTTCCCGATCGGGAGGCGTTGCCGCACGACTGAAACAAAAAACGCGCTGCCAGACGACGGTCTGTACGGCGCGATGTTGAATCGGGCGGGCGATAAATGGATAGGCTAGTCTTAGCTGAACGAGGTGCGCGACACAAACGTCGCAGGTCATTGTTGATATTGTCCGTGTAAGAAGGTGCCTTGCCGTTGGACGACGTATGATGTTGCGTTGCCAGATGGGCAGGCTATAGACCTCGTTTATTGCCCGATAATTCGGTGCAGGCGGAGCATGTGGACGGCTAATGACGACTTTTGATGATCGGGAAAATGCCTTTGAGGCCAAGTTTGTCCTTGATCAGGATCAGGAATTCCGCGCGATAGCACGGCGTAACAAGCAGCTCGGTCTTTGGGCTGCTGAGAAAATGGGTCTTTCTCCCGAGAGTGCTGAAGACTACGCCAAGGCGGTAGTCCGTGCTGATTTCGAGCAGCCCGGCGATGAGGATGTGTTTCGTAAGGTCGCGGGTGACTTCAAGGGCGCTGGCATAAGCGTGTCTGAAGGCGAGATCCGCTCCAAGATGGACGAACTGGCCTCCATGGCCAGAGATCAGGTACGCGCAGGCGACTAGGGTTAGGCACCTGAGAAGGGGCACCGGTTCAAGCCAGGACAGACGATAAGATACTGACCTGAACCGGGGCCTGGAAGGTTATACGGGCACAGATTTACTATGGGTGAGGCCCTTTTGGGGGCCGAGGGGGCTCATTGACTGTCCCCGCGGCCGAGCCAAGAACCGCGCGTTGTGATCAGTTGGGCGAGAGCACTGAGCCCACCACATGGATGATGCCATTGGAGGCTTCGACATCTGCGGCCACAATGTCGATATGCTCACCTGATGCATCGGTCAGACGCAAGCTCCGGTTGCGGGCGCTCACTCTCAGTTCTCCGCCCTGGACCGTCTTGAGTGTCGCACTGCCACCACCGACGCGAACGGCGGTTGCCAAGTCGGCTGCTGTGATACGACCAGATACGACATGATAGGTCAGGATGTTCGTGAGTGTCGGGCGGCTGTTGGGCTGAAGCAGTGCAGAAACCGTTCCATGGGGCAGAGCGCCAAAGGCGGAGTTTGTTGGCGCAAACACCGTGAAAGGACCGCCCCCGTTCAGGGTGTCGACGAGCCCGGCTGCCTGAACCGCGGCGACTAGGGTCGAGAAGTCTGGATTGCCAGCGGCCACAGCGACGATAGTTGGCGCAGTCCTGGCGTGGACATTGGCTCTGGGCGTATGGTCGTGAGCAAAGGCCGATGGGGCAGCGGTTAGGGCTAAGGCACCTATAGCGGCTGTAATCAGGCGAGCTTTCATTGTCATTTGACTGTCTCCTCATGGGGGCGGCACCCTTGCTGGGTGCACAGGAGATACGCTCTGTATTCTAGACAGATTGTCTTGATTTATTAAGGTTTTTTCACCCATCTGGAGTGATCCGCCTTTCACTATCCAACGTAATGGACGGCCTGGGTAACCAGGAGAACAGCCTTTCAAACCGACAAAGAAAGGGCCGCGCCCTGTTGAGCGCGACCCTTCCTTATTGGTGGTTTCTGGTGGCTGTGCCTTACCCGATGAGACGCCCTAACATGCCTGCAAGGACCGGGTGCGCAAGCCGTTCAGTGCGTCGGTTAGCCTGGCATCACGACCGTATTAATGATGTGCACAACCCCGTTGGATTGAAGGGCGTCGGCCTGGCTGACAAGCGAGGTACCCCCGGCTGCGTCGGTCAAGGTGACAGACCCATCTTCGCCTACGTTCACGGTCAGCTTGCCGCCCTGGACGGTGTCGAGCTCCGCCTTGCCGCCATTGGCCCCGGCAAGCGCCACAAGGTCAGAAGCCGTCAGACGGCCTGCCACGACGTGATAGGTCAGAACCTTGGTCAGTTCGTCCTTCATCGCCGGTGTTAGCAATGACTGAAGTGTGGCCGCTGGTATCTTTTCGAAAGCCGCATTGTCCGGTGCAAAGACCGTGAAAGGTCCGGTGCCACTGAGGGTGTCCACAAGGCCAGCGGCCTGAACTGCAGTAACCAGGGTTGAGAGGTTGGAAGCCTTGGAGGCATTTGCCACGATGGTTTCGCCTGGGTCCATTACGGCTCCACCAACAACAGTGTCTGTTGTTGTGGTCGTTGTCGCGGCTGCATCTGCAGGCGCTGCAGACGTTTCGGTATCGCTGTTGCAGGCTGAAAGGCCGAGCAGGGCAGTCGCCGATACGGCTGCCACGAGGGTCAATTTGCTGATCACTGAGAGCTCTCCACATAACACCGCGCTTTATGGCGGATGCATATGCAATACGAACGGCAAC
>JBFZCB010000222.1:0-3063 GCA_041308165.1 Caulobacterales bacterium | reverse complement strand
CGCCAACCTCAGGTGCGGAAAGGGAGGGCCTCGGCCCTCCCTTTTTGCTTGTCTGGAGTGGGAAATATCCGCCCGGCAATGAAGGCTGTCGGGAACAAGAAAATCGGCTATCAATGGCCAGAGTGGCGTAGCGGCGTGCCGTGATGGCCGACGCAGGTGCCTCGATGCTGATCTGGACGTCGCCACGTCCGAACTCACCAAGGGCGGTGGTCAGGGCGGCGGTGGAGATCACGCGTTCACCGTTTGCAGCGATGCTTGGGAACAGCTGGACTGGTGCCGTGGCAACGCCGGCGGTCAGCGTGCTGTTCAAGACCTGTGCGAAGACGGGGCCAACTGCAGTGCCCGAGACATTGCCCAGACGGATGATGTTGGTCGTTCCGTTTGTGGTCTGGATCGAGTTGCTGTTCAGCCATGGAACGATGACGTTGGTGCCATCGCGACCGATCGTCTCGAAGTTGCCGGCGAAAGGCCCTTCTGGAGTGTAGGCAGGCGAAGCCAGCGTGTAGGCAACGGATACTGCATAGGTCGAGGTTGGGATTGCTACCGCGGCAGTTTCACGTGTCACGATGAAGGCTTCCGGCGTAACCGAGGCCGAAGCAAGACCCGCATCCACGAGGGCTGCGGTCAGAGGTGCGCCAGAGAAGGTACGAACCGTACCGGCGGCGGAGGCCTGTGCAATGCCGCCGAGGGTGGTGGCACCGCCGGCACCGTCGAATGCCGTGAAGTCACCGGTCACCGTCACAGTGGCAGCCGTAACGTCAGCGGTCGTGACGAACGTCTTGGCCAGGTCGCGGTAGGCTGTCGTGTCGGCCAGGATTTCAACCGTGCCGAGCTGGGCAACGGTTGCTGTTTCTGCACCTGCGTGCGCGCCGACACCCAACTTGAAGGTGGTGTAGACAGGCAGAACGGTGAGCGTAGCGAAGGTGTCCGTCAGGCCGCCGACTGCACCACCAACGGCGCCATTGATGTTGGTATTGAAGGCGCTCGGACGGGTCAGGACTGCACGGCTAGCGGTCAGGCCATCGATCGGCGTACCGGCTTCAGTGGCCAGGGTCGTCGTGACGGTTACAGGAACGCCAGCATTTGGAGCGATCGGCAGGTCAAGATTGAAGGCGCCACAACCAGCCGTAGAGTTGGAGATGATGTAGGTGACGCTCGTGGAACCGAGCGCACCACCCGAGGATGGCGTAGCCGTAAAGGTCGGGCAGGCCACTGCGTCAGCGGTGATGGCGGCACCGGTGACGGCAGCGCCATAGGTTCCGCCGGACAGGGAGACGGTCAGGATAACATTGCCCGAAGGAAGGCTGGAGCTGGCCGACAGGGTGTCAACCAGTGCGAATGTACCAAAGGTCGGAGCAACGTTGGCAGCCTCAGCAGCCAGCTTGTAGGAGCCGGTAGCGCCACCGACATCGCCGGATACAATCGCACCGCCAGGGCCGGCTGCGCGGAAGGTCAGGACGTGTTGGGCACTGGCTGTGCTTGCAAAGGCCATGGCGGACACAGCCGCTGCGGCCAGAAGGATAGTCTTTTTCATCGGATGTAGTCCCCTCAGAGTGAAGAAATTTAGTGTGTGGACGAAGTCAGTTGCGAGCGCCTTCCGGCCACAGATCGGATCTCATTAGAGACATTAACTGCGTCCACGGGCAAGCGTCTCTATCGCTAGCTAAAGGGGCACGTCAAGAGACATTGCTGTGAAACGACCCTGTGCTGCTATTTGATTTCACGTTAAAAACTCAGGCCCAGAATGGACAAAGGGCTGTCGAGAGGCCGTAACCCCGGCATTCGGCGCTTCCGTCCCCCTGCATCAGGGCCAAACCGCCTTGCCGGAGGCAAGTGCAACTGGGGCTTGTGCGAGACTGATTTTGTAGCGGTAATTCCAGAGGCTTTTGGTGTTGCTGTGTTCTGGAAGGCACGGTCCGTGCTGCTCGGCCATAGCCGCATCGCCTGGACCCGGGAATTAGCCGGACGGCCACCAGGTAATCCGTTGTTGCTTGTCGGCGCCGTCCAGGAAGGCAACCGTGTCTAAATGGGCCTGTTTTTTCTGTGGAGGACCCCACCTCCGATCCAACGTGGGCGCAGCCTTACGCCAAGTCCAGAAAGTCACGGTTTTCAAGGGAGAGCGCCGGTGAGGCTCAGGCAGATCTGCCAGACCCTATTGTTGGTCTCAGAAGTAAAGGCTCGAAGATCGAGACCTTTTGCAAGAAATGGTCTAGGATAGATCGTGCATGCCAATTAACCGATACCTAGACGAAGAGCTCAACCGAAAGCGGATCCTGGAGCAGGGCCACCGTAATGTCGTGGGCGGAATGTGGGACCTGATTGGGCCCATGCAGCGCGATTTCCTGGTCGCTCATGGCCTGAAACCGGATCAGACGGTGCTGGATATTGGATGTGGTTCCCTTCGAGGCGGCCTTCCCATAACCACCTATCTAAATCCTGGTGGCTACTACGGCATTGATGTTTCCCAAGCGCTTATTGAGGCCGGTTATTCAGGGGAAATCCTGGCTTCGGGTCTAGAGGCGCGCCTGCCGCGTCATCATCTTCATGTGACCGACGACTTCGAGATTCCATTCAATCGAACCTTTGATTTTGCACTTTCCGTTTCGCTCTTTACGCATCTGACGCTCGACTACCTGACGCGGTGCTTGGTACGGTTGGCGCCGCACATGGATGAAGGGGGGCAGTTCTTCGCAACTGTCTTTGAGGGGGACCCAGATCTTGCCTCCATCGACTGGCCCAATGGCATAACCACCTTCCCCGATCGCGATCCGTTTCACGTCTCGCAGGCGCAGATACAGAGGGCAGTCCCTGAAAGTGACTGGGCATTCAGATGGCTCGGCGACTGGGGTCACCCAAGAGGCCAGCAGATGGCTGTGTTCATCAGGCGCTGACGCAGGATGGGCCGTTAGGAGGCACTTTTGGAGCGCAAGGTCCCGGGCCATGTCCTGGCGCGGCCAACACAGTGGGCTAAGCCTCTATCAGACCGGGATTTGTTCAGTCCGGCGTGCCGTCAGGAGTACCGGGCCTGACGGGGGGCAGGGTGGCCACATCTCCCTCAGCGGC
>JBFZCB010000221.1:0-4165 GCA_041308165.1 Caulobacterales bacterium | reverse complement strand
ATCTTTTTCCGCCAGCGTCGCCATGGCTTCAACCACGAAGAGATTGTGGTCTGGAAGTTCCGTTCCATGCACCATGCTGCAGCCGACCCTACCGCCTCAAGACAGGTCCGTGCCGATGATGACCGGATCACCCGGGTTGGCCGCTTCCTGCGGTCCACCAGCCTTGATGAACTTCCACAACTGCTGAACGTCCTCAAGGGTGAGATGTCTCTTGTCGGACCGCGTCCCCACGCCATCGGCATGAAGACCGGTCAGATCGAATCTGCTGCCCTGGTCGCCGACTACGCACATCGCCACCGAATGAAGCCTGGCATGACGGGATGGGCGGCTATCAAGGGATCTCGGGGGCCGCTCGACGATGCCGGAGCTGTCCGCCGTCGCGTCCAGCTGGATGTCGACTATATCGAGCGCCAATCCTTCTGGCTTGATCTCTGGATTATGTTCGTCACCGTTCCCGTGCTGCTGGGTGACCGGACAGCCGTGCGCTGATCGGACAAACAATGTTCTGGAAAGGCGTCTGGGGCTATCTGCCCGCCAACATTATACAGGGCGTGGTCGGCTTCCTGGCCATCTTCCTGTTCACTCGACTATTGGATCCGGACGAGTTCGGACGCTATGCACTTGCCTATTCGATCCTGACCATAGCCCATGTGGCGGCCTTCAGTTGGCTCGAGGCCGCCATGGCGCGTTATTGGGCGGCACAGAAAAATCCATCAGACCTAGCCTCACATTTTGCCAGCCTCTACCGCATGGCATTCCTGATGATCGGGGCCTTCACCCTGCTTGCCGGCCTCTTTGTCTGGTTGGCTCCCCTTGACCCACTCTTCAAGTTTGCAGTGGCCGCTGGTCTTGCCGGCTGCCCGGTGCGGTGTCTGACCAAGCTTGCCCAGGAACGCTTCCGGGCAGAGGGCGAGGTGGGCAAGTCTGCGACAATAGACATCGTCACAATCATTGGTGGCCTGATCATTGGCGTTGTCGCTGCTTTGATGGGGGCGGGAGGTGCTGCCCCCCTCATAGGCATCGGGCTCGCCCCTTTGATTGTCCTGCCTTTCCTTCTGCCTGAAGAGCTTCGGCAGGCTCGCACAGGTCTGATCGATCGCAAGCGTATCCGCAGCTATGCTGCCTATGGATATCCAATCGCCGCCGGCCTTGCGCTGGCTTTGGTGCTGGCATCGTCAGACCGTTTTCTGCTGGCGGCTTTCCTGGACGAGGCGGCGGTGGGTGCCTACCATGCTGGCTACAGCATCGCCAATCGCACCCTAGATGTCCTCTTCATCTGGCTCGGTGCCGCCGGCCAGCCTGCACTGGTCATGGCCCTCGAGCGTGGAGGCCTAGGCAGGCTCAAGGAGGCCGCCCGTGAACAGGCCTCGACCTTTCTGTTGATCGGCATCCCTGCGACGGCTGGTGTAGCGCTCGTAGCTCGGCCTCTTGCCGAGGTACTGATTGGTCCGGAACTTCGGGTGGCTGCCGCAGCCATTACGCCATGGATCGCGCTGTCGGCCCTCTTTTATGGACTGACCGCCTACTATTTTGGCCAGGCCTTCACCCTGGGTCAGAGAACCAAACTCCTGCTGGTGACCATGACCATTCCCGCGGTCATCAATATCCTCCTGAATGTTATTCTTATTCCTCCTTACGGAGTGATGGGAGCGGCCTGGGCGACAGCGGCCAGCTTTGCCATAAGCATGGTTGTGGCCTGCATCCTGGGATGGCGCGTCATGCCCCTTCCAATACCCTGGGAAGCCCTCACACGCTGTCTGGTCGCTACATTGTTCATGGCCATCGCTGTCTTGTCTCTTCCGCCCATAGGCGGCCTGCCGGAGCTGATGCTTGATGCGGCCATCGGTGGTCTTGTCTATGCCATGGCTGCCCTGATCCTGAATGCAGCCGGCGTTCGTGATCTCGTCTTGCGTCTGTACAGAAGCCGAATGGAAAAGGAGGCTTCTGCGTGAATACAGAAACTGTCCATGACAGCCCGGCACATCAGGCAGCCAGGCCAAGGCTTTCGGTTCTCATTCCATTTCTGAGAGACGATCCTGGAGATCTGCTGCGGGCGCTCGACCGGGAGGCCAGCTCACTGGATGGCGCTGTAGAGCTGATCCTGCTGGATGATGGTACAGGCGACGAGGATCTGACAAAGACCCTGCAGGCCACAATCGCGGCAATGGTCCTGCCCGTCCGACTGATCACGCTTTCAGAAAATATTGGCCGTTCCCTTGGTCGGAACCGGCTGGCCGCGGCCGCCCGAGGGACAGGGTTCCTCTTTCTGGACAGCGACATGCGCCCCGATGTGCCAGACTTCCTGGGTCGCTGGACCACGCTTATGAGGGTGTCGGATCCTGCCGTAGCGTTCGGCGGCTTTTCATTAAAACAGGCTTCGACCGAGCCGAGATTTGCCCTGCACCGTGCGATCGCCACAAAAGGCGAATGTCTTGACCATGTTGAACGGGCCAAGACACCTGAGAAGTATGTCTACACCTCCAATCTTCTGGTTCGCCGAGACGTCTTCGACAGTGAAACCTTCGACCCCGCATTCTCAGGTTGGGGCTGGGAGGATGTCGAATGGGCCATGCGGGTTTCAAAACGCTACCCCGTTATCCATGTGGATATTCCCGCAACCCATATGGGCCTCGATACCGCTGAGGATCTCACCCGCAAGTACGAACAATCCGTATCGAACTTCGCCCGGGTAGCCAGCCTCCACCCTGAAATTCTCAGCGCCTATCCGAGCTTCCGGGCCGCTCGATTACTGAAAAGGCTACCCGGTTTGGGCCTGTGGAGACCTCTTATGAAAACGGTCGCGCTTTCAGAGGTGTTGCCCGCCCGTTTAAGATCATTCTCCCTGCGTCTCTACCGAACCGCTCTTTATGCCAAGGTCGTCTGAAATGACGCCGGATATTGCCATTATCGTCCCGACACTGCGCCGTCCGCACGAACTCAGCCGTGCCCTGCGCTCCATCCTGTGCCAGACGGGCGTCGAGACCAGACTGCGCGAGATTATTGTCATCGATAATGATCCACAGGCAACGGCCCGAGAGGCCGTTGAGCTCATCGCGCGTAAAAGTCATTTGCCCGTCATCTACGGCCATGAGCCCCGGCCGGGTGTTGCAACGGCCCGCAACGCCGCACTGGCCCTCACCAGTGCTCCACTGATCGCCTTTCTCGATGATGATGAGGTCGCAGCCACTGACTGGCTTTCAGAACTTGTCAAAGCCCAGTCCCAACTGGATGCCGATGTCGTTTTTGGACCCATTCGTGGACGGGTACCGGACAATACCGGCTGGGCCACGCCCTACCTTGAACGCTTCTTTGGCAGGGTCGGTCCGGACCATACTCAGCTCATCAACCATGCCTATGGTTGTGGAAACTCCCTGATGGTACGCAAGACTGCGCTTCCAGGAGCGGCGCCCTTTGACGTCTCAGCGGACCAGAGCGGCGGCGAGGACGATACCCTTTTCTCGGCTCTCGAAGCCCGCGGTGGCCGGTTTGGATGGGCCGTAAACGCCTGGGTGGACGAATACGCCCCCCCTCCGCGCGCGACCCTTCGCTACGCTCTGTCACGGGCCTTCGCCTATGGTCAAAGTCCTGCACAGATTGCTCATCGTGCGGGCAAGCTTCATGGGGTGGTCTTCTGGATGGGCGTGGGTGTAGTCCAGACCCTTGTGTGGAGCCTGGCTTCTGTTGGCTTGATGATTGTCGCCAGTCCAAGACGTGCCGAAACCCTTGACCGGGCCGCTCGCGGTCTTGGAAAAATTCTCTGGATGGAAGGCCTTGAGCCCCGCTTCTATGGCCTAAAGGAACTCGAAAGGCTGAACAGGGTTACCCCGTCAGGCGCTTGAGAAAGCCTGGCGTTTTGTAACGCGAGCGATTGACCACAACCCCGGCAATACGGCCGCCGACAGCCTCGATTTCATCACGGAGCATGACAGGCTCGTTGGCCGCTGTCGTCTCTGCGGCAACCACCAGTACGGTGGCGTCAACGAAGGGAGCTAGGATGATTGAAACATCGCTCCGATCTCCAGCAGGCGCATCAATGACCACAGTGTCAGCATGCCGACGCATGACGTCCCAGTAATCCGGCTCGGGAATGGCCTCAGCCCTCTGGCCTGACCTCAGGCTTTCGGATCGGAAACGGGTTACAAAAAGCCTGCCGCCAAGACAGGGG
>JBFZCB010000220.1:0-5634 GCA_041308165.1 Caulobacterales bacterium | reverse complement strand
CCGGGCTGGCTCAGATTTCGGCAGGGGGGCGACGCGAGGGCAGATTGCGGTCTATGCTGCTCCAGGTGAAGCAGGAGCTGCCCCTAGCATGCGTCGATTTCTGATCTGGTCTGGAGTGTCTGCCGGGATCGGCCTGGTACTCGCCGTGGCTGCAGTCTGGGCCTACAACCATTACTATGCCCGCTTTCAGCCGGTCACGATTGACCGGAACCAGGCCGAGATCCAGAGACTTCTGGACCAGTCCTCCTGGGTGTCATCCGGAAGCGGCGATCAGGCGGTTTATGTGGTGGGCTTTCGCGACAGTGCGCCGACGCTCACCTACCTGCAGACCGAGGCCGCCAAACTCCAGGCGGGTGGGGCAGATGTCAGGGTCCTGATGTTCGCACGGGCCGATCGCGAGGGCGCGGCACTGTCTACACCGGCCGAGCGGGCCACAATCGCCGAGCTGTGGCTCAACCGTGACTGGGATCTCTATCGCCGCTGGATCGCGACGCCGGCCAATGACTGGTCGGCCGAGGATCTGGCTCCCGCTGACGGAAACCTGGCCAGGAGTGCCGTGGTGGAAGCCAGTCGCCAGTTTACCGAACGCCTGGGTGGCCTGCTGCGAGAGGCGGGAGTGCGCCAGGACTGGCCTCTTGTGATCTGGCGAGATCGCGAAGGCTTCCTCAAGGCTTGCGCCTGTTCGGACGACCGGTCATGGGCCTTTATCCGAGATGATCTTGGGGCTCCCGAAAAGGTGGGCGAGCAGGATGGCGTCCTGGGTGGTGATCCATCAGCCCTGTCACAGGATTCTGAAACCAGCCCGTCTGCCCCAGACCAGCCTCTCCCCTATCCGAACCTGCCTCTTGCCTCGCCTTCCGATGTGGTGGCTCCACCCGGTACTCCCGGCCCGGAACCTTCAGGCACGGCCACACCTTCTGCGGCCCCCAAGGCCAACCCGTCCCGGCCGGCACGGCCGTCTCCAGCCCCGGCTCAGGAACAGGCCCCTGTGCGGCCACCCCAAAGACGCGTTGCCCCCGAGCCTCCGCTGGAGGAAGATACGCGGTTTTTCTAGGCCAGATCGGCCTTCAGCCCGGTGAACCAGGCCGTTAGGGTAGATGGACGCGCCGCGGGGACGCCTGGCGTCGGTCAGCGCCTCTCAAGGTCAGGTCTCAGCCTTTGGGGCTCCGTTTTCAGGTCAGCTCACGACAGGCAGCGATCAGCGCCTCGACATCGGTCCTGTCCTGATAGAGGCCAAAGCCGAAGCGAAGGACGTCATCTCGGACATCCGTGATCACGTTTCGCTCCAGGAGCGCGGCTCGCCAGGCACTGGCGTGGTCGTGCCGGAAGGCCAGGAAGCGTGCGCCATGACCGGTCTCACCGGGGGGGTTGAGCAGCGTTGCGTCCCCGATGGGCCCGCATCTTCCCTCTGACCAGGCCTGGACGAACTGGAGCTGCAGGCCATGGGCGTGGGCGGAGATATCGGCGGTCTCAAGGCCTGCCTCGTCCAGCATGCGTCGCACGGCGTTGAAGCGATAGAATGGGCTAGGATCGAAGGTTGCCCCCCAGAACCGGCCCGCATCGGTCCGATAGCGAACGCCGCCCGGGGGGCCTTCGAGATCGCCGAACTCGGCAAACCAGCCAGTTATGACCGGCCTTGTGCAGTATCCGGCGGGCGCATGAAGAAAACAGACCCCTTCTCCGGCCATGGCATATTTGTATCCACCCGACAGGTAGAAGATGCGGTCACAGACCGAGGATAGATCTGTCGGCCGGGCCATGAAGCCGTGATAGCCGTCGATAATCACCCAGGGCCCCTCCGGTCGGGCCAGGTCTGCCAGGGCCTCCATGGCCTCAAAGACGCCGCCCGTGCGAAAGAAGACCTGGCTTGTCAGGATCAGGTCATAGGCCCCCTGTCGGGCGGCCTCGAGCAGGCGCGCAGAGAAGGTCTCGAACGGCACAAGGGCGATGCGGTCTACCCGGGCCTGCCCAGCCTCTTCCCAGCGCTCGGCCTGGCGGCGGAAAGAGTGGAACTCGCCATCAGTTGACAGGATGCGGATGGGGCGGGCTTCAATGCCCGAGGCGATACGCAGCAGGAGATCATGGGTGCTAGGCGCAAAGACGAGGGTGTCAGGTGAAGCCAGGCCCAGTTCCTTGGCGATGTGCTGTTGGGCTTCGGGAATCACCTCCCCAAAGATCACGTCCCATTTGCGGTCGGCATGCTGCATGGCGTCAGTCCATGCCTGGCTGTGGGCCTCGAAGGTTACATCTGGCCAGAGGTGATGACTGTGGGCGGCAAAATGAAGCCTGCCTGGGTTCAGGCTGAGCGCACGCGAAAAGAGGGGTTTGAAGGACATGATCCGGATAGGGGCCTTTCAGTACCGCCTAGTCACATCGGACGGCGTGGGATGACAACCTTGATCAGCCGAGGGGGGACTGGTCTCAAACCCATAGACCCGAAGTCTGGACCGGGCGAGGGCTCAATAGGCCGCTGACCGGGCTAGGGGACCCTGGAGCACAGGCTCCGGCCTGCCCGGCTCCCTCTCACCTGAGCCCGCCCGACCCTACGACGGGTGGGCGGCGCGATGGTGAGCGCAATGCCCGGGAGGCTGCGTTTTTCAAATGGAGCCGAAGCCGTATCGCGGAACCGGCCCTGATGGCCTGGCCGGTCTCGAAATCCTGCACACCTGGCCGGTATGCAGGTCCTAGATCAGGCTGCCATGGCAGTGCTTGAACTTGCGGCCGGATCCGCAGGGGCATTCCGCATTTCTCGGTGTTCGCTGCCAGCCCTCGGGAAGAAGCTCGACCGGAAGCCGTGAGCGGTCGTCACCCTGGAACTGACCCGAAGCCCTGCTGGCGAGAGCGTTGAGGGCTTCGTTCTCACCGGTTGCCGGGTTCAGATGGATTTCCTGGAACTCGGGCATCTCGAGTGCGGGTGGGGCCTCAAAGCGGAATTCCACCGTCATCAGCCAGCGCGTCACGTTCTGGCGGAGCTCGTGCAGAAGGTTCTCAAAGAGGGCGAAAGCCTCGGTCTTGTACTCGTTGAGGGGATCGCGCTGACCATAACCCCTCAGGCCGATGACGCCGCGCAGATGGTCCAGATGCACCAGGTGCTCGCGCCAGTTCATGTCGATCTGCTGCATCATGAACTGACGTTCGATGCCTCGCATCTGGCCCTCACCGATCAGGGTCAGTCTCTCGGCCGCGCGGGCATCAGCAGCAGACTGCAATCTTTCCTCGATTTCCTCGTTGGAAACGCCCTCCTCGGCCGCCCAGTCATGAAGCGGCAGTTCGAGGCCGAGTATGGATTTCACCTTGTCGTCGAGGCTGTCGATATCCCATTGCTCGGCATAGGCCTTGGGGGGCATGAAGCGTTCTACCAGGTCAGAGATCACGTCCTGGCGGAACTCGCCGACGAGTTCTGACAGATCCGTGGAATCCATGAACTCCTGACGCTGTTCAAAGACCGCCTTGCGCTGGTCATTGACCACATCATCATATTTCAGGAGGTTCTTGCGAATGTCGTAGTTACGGCTTTCCACGCGTTTCTGGGCCGTTTCGACAGCGCGGTTCAGCCAGGGGTGGCTGATCGCCTCTCCCTCGGCAACACCGAAGTTGCGCATGATGGCATCAAGACGGTCGCCGGCGAAGATTCGCAGAAGGTCGTCCTGACAGGACAGGAAGAACTTCGAAACGCCCGGATCCCCCTGACGCCCGGTGCGTCCGCGCAGCTGGTTATCGATACGACGGCTTTCGTGGCGTTCGGTTCCGAGTACGAACAGGCCTCCGGCAGCAAGGGCCTGCTGGCGCTTGACCTCGATCTCGGCCTTGAACTCTGCAGTCTTGGCCAGAAGGGCCTCGGCAGTAACCTCTCTCGCCATGTTGCGCTCTTCGAGCTGCCAGCGCTGCAGGCGCATGTCGAGGTTACCGCCCAGCTGGATATCGGTACCCCGGCCGGCCATGTTGGTGGCTATGGTCACCGTGCCAGGCAGGCCGGCATCGGCGACAATATAGGCTTCCTGTTCATGCTGGCGGGCGTTCAGAACAGAGTGAGGGATGCCTGTGAACTCGGTTTTCCAGACAATATCGTAAGCCTCATCGCCGACCTTGGCGGCGTCCTTGTCCTTGCCTTCGAATTCGGGCTTGAGGGTGCGTGAAACCTCGGTCCTGTACTCATAGGTATCCAGAAGCTTGGACAGGGCCTCAGATTTCTCGATCGAGACTGTGCCCACCAGAATGGGCTGGCCGTTGACATGGCACTCGGCGATCTGACGCGCGATGGCCTGGTTTTTCTCGGCCTCCGTGCGGAAAACCTCATCATCATGATCGATGCGCACAACGGGTCGATTGGTCGGCACCTCGAGCACGTCCATCTTATAGATGTCCATGAACTCCTGGGCCTCGGTGGCCGCCGTGCCGGTCATGCCGGAGAGTTTGGTATAGAGGCGGAAATAGTTCTGGATGGTCACCGAGGCCAGGGTCTGGTTCTCGGGCATGATCTGGACGTTCTCCTTGGCCTCTATGGCCTGGTGGAGACCTTCGGAGAGCCGGCGACCGGTCATCATCCGTCCCGTGAATTCGTCGATCAGGACGATCTCGCCGGCCTTGATGATGTAGTCCTTGTCGCGCTGGTAAAGGGTATTGGCTCGGAGGGCCTGGTTGATGTGATGAACCAGGCTGACGTTGGCGGCATCATAGAGACCCGTTGTGTCCTCGGCGAAATATCCACCGGCCTCGATCATCTCCTCGATTTTTTCCGAACCCTCCTCTGTGAGCAGCGCCTGTTTCTGCTTCTCATCCAGATCATAGGTCGTGGGATCCTCGATAAGCGTCTTCACCAGCCCATCGACGATCTTGTAGAGGTCAGAGCGGTCTTCGGTGGGCCCTGAGATGATCAGGGGGGTGCGGGCCTCGTCGATGAGGATCGAATCCACCTCGTCGACGATGGCGAAGTTGTGCGGCCGCTGCACCATTTCAGAGCGGTCGTAGACAAGATTGTCACGCAGGTAGTCGAAGCCGAACTCGTTATTGGTGCCATACGTAATGTCGGCATTGTAGGAGGCCTGTCTCTGGCCGGAGGACAGGCCATTAACGATGACGCCGACCTCCATGCCCAGAAAGCGGTAGATCCGGCCCATCTGTTCGGCATCGCGCCGGGCCAGGTAGTCGTTGACCGTAATGACGTGGACGCCCTTGCCTTCCAGAGCATTCAGGTAAACCGGAGCGACCGCGACAAGGGTCTTGCCCTCGCCGGTTCGCATCTCGGCAATCCCGCCAGCATGCAGGATCATCCCGCCCGCGAGCTGAACATCATACTGGCGCTGCCCCAGGACGCGTTTTGAGGCTTCGCGCACGACGGCGAAAGCGTCATTGAGCAGTTTGTCGAGGGTTTCGCCGGCTTCGATGCGATCGCGAAACGTCTGCGTCATCATTCGCAGCTCGTCATCGGAGAAGGCGGCAAAGCGCGTCTCCAGAGCATTGATCTTCTGAACGCGGCTCATGAAGTCCTTGACCTTGCGGTCATTGGAAGAACCGAAAAATTTCTTGGCGAAGCCGAGCATCAATGTATCCGAGGGGTCGAGCGGAAGGGCTCTGGGCAGGTCAGGACTTGGGTCCGGCGACGAGGCCGGAGGGCGGTGTGTCGTGCGTTCGAAG
>JBFZCB010000219.1:0-10899 GCA_041308165.1 Caulobacterales bacterium | reverse complement strand
ATCGCCATGCTCCAGTCCGGCGAAGCTCTCGTCAATCGGATGAACAGCCGATCTGCCGCAGACGCCGTTGCTGAAGCTCGCCGTACGGTCGAGGAAGCCACCCTGAGGCTGACCGCGGCACAGTCCGCTCTTACGAACTTCCGCAACCGCGAGGGTGTCATTGATCCAGCCCGTTCGGCACAGGCGAGGGGCGAAATCATAGGGCAGCTCACCATTACGCTGGTGACCCTCCAGGCAGAACGCAGCCAGATCGCGGCCGACACCCCAAGCAGTCCGCAACTGCCCATCATCGACAGCAGGATCCGTGCGGTACAGCAACAGATCAATTCCCAGCAGGCTCAAGTTACCGGTGAAGCCAACTCCCTGGCTCCGATGATTTCAAGCTATGAAGCCCTCGTCATGGAGCGCGAGTTTTCCGACAGACTCCTGGCTGGAGCCACGGCAGCGCTGAACTCGGCCGAACTCGATGCCAGACGCCAGAAACTCTATATTGAGCGTATTGTCAGCCCGACCCTGCCTGACTCCCCGACCGAGCCCAATCGCTGGCTTTCGATCCTGGCCGTGCTCGCAACCACTCTTATCATCTACGCCATTGGCTGGCTTATTCTGTCGAGCGTGAGAGAAAGCAAGCTTCACGAATGACTGAACCGACCTCGCAGCTGGTTGAGTTCGAAGAGAAGGCCCTGACGGATTCAGTCGCTCCTGCGCCCATTGGTCTCCAGGTGCGGGATCTTTCGATGACCTACCCGACCCCTGGGGCCAGACCCGTGTTCAAGGGGTTGAGTTTTGACGTCGAACAACGTGGCCGACTGGGGGTCCTTGGACGCAATGGCCAGGGCAAGTCGACCCTGATCAAGCTACTCGGTGGTATTCTTGTGCCCACTGAAGGGCAAATCCGCTGGGCTATGAACTGCTCATGGCCAATAGGCTTCAGTGGCGGATTTCAGGGCAGCCTTGCCGGCATAGACAATATCCGCTTCATCAGCCGCATCTACGGGCGACCATTCGACAAGGTTTACGAGCGTGTTGAGGGATTTGCCGAATTGGGCCTGGCGATGAACCGGCCAGTGAAACACTATTCGTCGGGCATGCGCGCTCGCCTGGCGTTTGGTCTCTCACTGGCTATTGAGTTCGACTGCTACCTGATCGACGAACTCGTCGCCGTTGGCGACGCCCGCTTCCAGAGGCGCTGCAATGAGGAGCTCTTTGAACGTCGCGCAGATCGCGCCTTCCTCATGGCTTCCCACGACACGGGCTTGCTGCGAGAACACTGCAACCGGATCCTGATCATCGAAAGCGGGCGGGCCCGCATATTCGAAGACATTGAAGAGGCAATAGATATCTATACTTGGCTGAGGGCGGCGTGATCGATCAGGGCCACGTTCGCATCGCACTGCTTCCCTCACGCGCATCCCAGATGTGGATCAATGCCATCCAGTCGGCCTGTGCTGCAGCCGACTGGGATTGTCATCTGCAGATATGGGACCATCCCAACCCTCCCCTGACCCCGGGCCGGAGGGCTGTTGTGCTGGCTTGGTGGAGCTTTTCACCCGAAGGACCGCCAAGTGACTGGATTGTCCTGTCAGCCCCGCCCCCTGAGGTCGAGGCTACGCTTCTGTCAGAAGGCCTGTCGCCGCTCGACGCAAGGCATCAGGCAGCCCTACGCCTCACCCTAGCGGTCGAGATCCTTAACGGGGGAGGCCGGCTCGTTCAGGCCTCCGACACCCTGTTGGCGGTCCCCGGACTCGGGCAGATCGAAAGGGAGCCCTTCGAAGGCGAATGGCTGGCCCACGACAGTCTGCATCCACTGGCCGCCAGCTCTATAGAGCCTGAGCGAAGGGTCACATCACTGCGTTGGGGACCGGAGCTGTTTGTCTACCATGATGGTGGCAATGCAGAACCTGGCGTCATACCGCTACTCGGTCGACGCCGGCTCCTGCTCAACGGGCCTCACATCTCTGTTCTGCCGGGTACCTGGACCCTAGAGGTTGAGTTTTCCGTCCGCCCCGAGCCTGCCGCAGATCTCTTCATCGAGTGGGGCCATGGCCACGAGACGGCAAAATTCCAGGACCTTCTGGACAAGCCGGGCCGCTACAGACTTCAGATGACCCATGAATGGATCAGCGCTGCCCCCGCTGATTTTCGGATCAGCCTAATGATGCCAGCGCTTGATGGACTTCTGGAGTTTCATGGGGGCCTTCTGACAGCTGGAAGCCCCGATGACCCCGCCTTCAGTCTCGAGCATAAAGCCCAAACATGAAGTCGGACTTCAATATCCCTGCAGATGTCATCTCATTCTCTAGGGCGATCAGCATGGATATATAGGCAGCGCTCTCTGGCGAGCCGTCATTGACCTTTGCCCCGTTCAGGCAATCAAAAATCGGGTGCAGCAGGCCGCCCCCGACAAAGCGTTCATAGACCGGGCGGAAATACATGGGCAGCAGGATGGGTATAAGCGAGGCGCGAACACCCTCGCTCGGGTCATGCGCCATTATCGCCTCGATACTGGGCAGTATCAGACGAACATCAGGTCCCAGACGCAAGGCCTCCGGCGTAGAATCAAGCACCCGATTGACGAGATCGACCTGGGACCTGGGATAGAGGTTATAGATCGGCCCGACATATTCGTTGACGATGACCAATCCACCCGGTTTCAGGACATTCCGGACACTGCCCAGCATACCCTCCAGATCCGTCACATGGTGAAGGGACCCGGAAAAAAGAACCGCATCGAAGAGGTCGCTCGGTGGCGCAGCAATGAACTCTTCAAATCGACTGACAAAGAAATCGACCGCTAGACCCTCTGCCTTCGCCGCCTCTTGCGCCATACCAATGGCAACCGGCGAGGCATCGAAGGCCTGGATCGTCTTGGCGTAACGGTTGCGGGCAATACCCAGTTCGTGGGCACCGTCCCCGCAGCCGACCGCCAGCAGTCGGTCAATCCTGCGACCGATCTTCTTTTCGAACACCCATGAGAGCCAAAAGCCCCGCTCTCCGGTCATCCGGAGGTAGACCTCCTGCTCCACCATGGGGTTCTGAACCCAGGCAGAGCGGACTGCAGCAGCATATTTGCTATCCCAGTGCGCCGTCGCCTGGTCTGCTGGAGATGAGAACATGGTTTGATCCGGGTCTGGCGATTTATTGCGTAGTTGGCTCGGCAAAGGGACCAAGCAGGGCAGCCTCTCTCAGCAGGCAGGCATACTGGTCCAGCATTTCGGCATAACCGGGGCGGCTGGCCAGGACCACGGGGCCCATTGAACCCATGGCCTCGCGTCCGCGGGCATCGCCCAGAAGGTCGGCCAGATGCGAAGCCAGCCCGCCGATATCCGCTGGCGAATAGAAGCGTGCGTTTATACCCTCGCTCACCAGTTCCGGCACGCCAAAAACCGGCGTTGTAACGATCGCCCGGCCAAAGGCCATGGCTTCCACCAGCACACGGGGCGCGCTTTCGAGGCGGGACGTACAGACCACGATGTCGGCAGCTGCGTAATAGAGCGACATGTCCTCAACGGGTCCCGTCAAACGGGTCCGTTCCGCCCGTTCCGGAGAAAGCGAAGCGATCGCCGCAGAAATCGTCGAAGCATAATCCGGTTCAGCCAGGGCTCCGGCCATGAAGGTCCGGATCGGTCCCGTGCCGGCCAATGCGGGGTGAGCAAGAGCCTCAACCAGGTCAAGCTGACCCTTTCGCCGACAGACGGTCCCGACCAGGCAGATCACGGCCTCTTGGGGGGCTACGCCCAGGGCCTGACGGGCACGCTCACGCGTCCACCTGCCGGTCTCCTCAGTGAGGCGCCAAGGCGGCACACCATGGCGGATAGTCTGGGCGGCGTGCCGCGTCTGGACAGGTGCCCAGACGCGACGCGTGGCCTCTGCGACATAGGTCATGCGGTAGGTCTGGCCGAAGGCGGCATAGGCATAGGCGCGCACCTCGGGTGCCAGATAATCATAGTAGGTCTGCCAGGGTTCACTTTCGTGCTGGCACCAGATCGAGGCGATCGAGGCCCTGTCCGCAGCCGTCACGGCGAAGAACATCTGTAGCGTGTTGACGATCGCAACCTCGACCCCGAGGCTCTTGATCAGACCGGAAAGTCGTTCCAGCGCATTCTCGAACCCGCCCGGATCTACCGGCGGTGCTGCAAAGAGCCTGACCTCGATACCCTGGGCTTCATAGTCCCCTCGCAGAGGACCGTCTCTTGGAGACAGGACAACCGGGTCGATCACTCCGGCAGCCTTCAACCCCGTAATCAGATCAAAGAGCGTATTGGGGGCCCCCTCATGACTGAGATTGTGCGTCACAGCCACAACCCTGACCGGGCGATCGTTCAGACGGGGCAGTCGCCGCGCCGCGGGAATGAAGGATTCGGTATCCAGCGAAAGGTTCGGGTTGAACCAGGGGTCGCGCCAGTCACCATAGAGGCGGCGAAGATTGGCGGCCTCCTGTGGGTTGTCTAGGTAGCCGCGCGTCTTTCCCTCATAGTGGAAGAGCTCGGCCTCAGCACAGTAGATCGATCTCAAGCCCCGCTCTGCGATCCGGTAGCCATAGTCGACGTCATTATAGGCGACAGCAAAGTTGGTCTCATCAAACCCGCCCATGTCCTGAAACAGAGACAGTGGTGTCAACATGCAGGCCGCCGTGACCGCAGAGTACTCCCGGGAGGTGCGGATGAAGCCCATATAGCCCCAGTCATGGGGTGGCGCACTGCGAAAGGCGTGACCGACCAGGCCATCGTTGAAGCCATGAACAATGCCGGCATGCTGGATGCTGCCATCCTCAAAGCGCAGCAGGGCCCCAACGCAGCCTACCCCTTCTGTCCGGGCCTGCCCGACCATCTGCGACAGCCACTCGGAAGAAATGACCTGCGTGTCATTGTTGAGAAAGAGGACATAGTCGCTGGTGACGTGGCTGACCGCCTCGTTCATCAGACGGGCAAAGCTGAACCCTTCGGGCCGTCTGTCGATGCGAACCACACGGGCATCGCTTCGCGCATTGATCTCGGCGAGAAGTTCAAGTGTGTCAGGCTCGTCACTGCCGTTGTCTATGACCAGCAGATCATAGTCCGCATAGGTGGTTGCCGACAGGGATGCGATGCAACGGCCAAGCAGCTCCGCCTTGTTCCACGTCGGAACAATGATCGTCACCCGCGGTCCCGTGTCTGGAAAACGAACACTGAACATCCCCACACTTGCAGACAGGGCCCAGTCTGGATGAACGGCACGCGCCTCTATGCCTCGACGGTCCAGAGCCTCCTGAACCGCAGATCTTCCAGCCTCGAAACTGTGGGGTTTGGCGTCACCTGAATGGGCTGTGGAGCCTTTCGAGGCCCGCCAGTGGTAAAGGATCCTGGGAATATGGCCGATCTTTCGCGCGCGCTCTGTGGCACGAAGCGCAAAGTCATAGTCCTGTGACCCGTCAAAGGGTGAGCGGAAGCCCCCCAGGGCCTCAAACAGCTCGCGCCGCACAGTGAGCGCATGGCTCATGTACATGAAACTCAGCAGAAGGGTCGGCGACCAGTCCGGCTTGAACTGCGGTGCGTAACGTCGGCCATCTTCGCCGATCTTGTCGTCATCACTATAGGCGATGTCGGTGTCGGGTTCAGACGCATAAAGCAGAACAAAATGCGCCAGGCAGTCCGGCGTCAGGAGATCATCGTGGTCGAGAAAGAGAAGGATATCGCCCGTCGCCAGAGCCGCTGCCGTATTGGTTGCGGCACTGATGCCCCCGTTGTGCTCACGGCGCGTGATCCGGATCCGCGGGTCAGACTCTTCGAGGTCTTGGAGGATGGCCAGCGTCTCGACTGAGGTGGAGGCATCATCGGCAATACAGAGCTCCCAGTCAGGATGAATCTGATTGCGGACTGAGGCCACGAGAGCCCGGAGATAGGCAGGTGGAGTGTCAAAGACGGGCGTGATGATTGATATTCGGGGCAGGCCCTGCGTCCGGGCAAGAGCCTCCTCAAGATCCCTGCGTGCCGCAGCTGTCAGCGCATTGGCCTCGATCCAGGCCTCATAGGGTGTACGAGGATCAAAGTCGGCCTTCAGGGATGGAGGCGCATACTTGCGGGCCTCGGCCAAAACGGCTGCCCCCGCACCCTCATCCGTCTGGCGCGTCTTGCCAAGCAGCCCCAAGGCACGAAGACGCTTTCGGAGTACGCGCAGGGCGCGAGGCGCCTTTCTGGGGCGGGACAGATCCAGGGCGGAGCGTTCGTCTTCCCTGCGATGCAGCTGCAACAGGGCCGCCTCAGCCGTCTCCAGCCTCGCAGCCAGATTGGTCACCTGGCGCTCCAGCCCGTCAAGCGACGGCTCTAGGCGAGACGTCTCGACAGAGCTCGCCCTGTCAGACACGGGCTCGACAAGGGGTATGTGGGGCCGGCGTGTCTTCATCTGCTACTCTGGCTACGGCGACCGATATGAAGGGATGACGGAACAAGCATCCGGTCTGACCGAGGGGCCTGACTACGCCTTTCCTTTAGACCTTAAGGGCGCGCCGTCCAGCCCACCCATTTCCACTGCCGCACAGGTAATGTGATAAAGCGAGCTCGCCCGGGTCGGTTCTAATGCTGGAACACCATCGGGTCCCAGATGTTCCCACCAGGCCCCCCGGACCGGGTGCTCGAAAAATCTCAGCAAGCCGGACGCGGCCACAGCGGTGGCTCTGTCTGCCTTGGCTTTTTCATCCGCGTCACGCGCCAGCCAGCCCAGGGCGACAGCAGCCTTGATCCGCTCGGTCTGTGGCCACAGACGGTGTCTGCCATCGCGTACGACCAGAGACGGGGACAGTTCGTTGACCGCAAGATCCTGATCGGACACTCCAGGCCCTTCGGCCAGGGCAATCAGGCGGCGTGCGGCATGGATGGCGTCAGAACGATCGCGCATCAGGCCCCAGCGGATCAGTAGCCAGGCCCACTCAGACTGGTGACCCGGCTCCACAACATCCAGACCTTCGCTGTCGATCCTGTTCCAGTCAGCGTCGAAGAACTCCCTGAGTGCCCCGGTTTCCGGTTCAAGAAAGCGTGAAAGACAGAGCTCAACCAGTTCATCGGCCATGGCCGCCCAACTCCCATCGGGGTCCGCCACAGCGCTCCAGGCCAGGGAGGCCTCCAGCAAATGCATGTGCGGATTGGCCTTCAGGGGTAGAGAGGGGGGAGAGGATTCCTCAAAACCCGCAACGGGATGTTTCCAGCCCGCGACCATCCGAGCCCGAATGGCGAGAGCGATCTTGGCCAGTTCCCCTGGCCGCTCACCAACGCCTGCTGCAGCGGCGAGACCGAACAGGACAAAGGCCTGATCATAAAGATCAAACCCCGGGACCGATTGTTGATCAGAGGGCTGCCAGACCGGGACGATGGCGTCGCCCACCACCATATGGCCAAGCAGGAACTCAAGGCCATGGCGCACAGTCTCGCGCGCGGGCCCATCCCAGCCCAGCCGTTCGGCCATGGCAAAGGCATAGATCTGGCGCGCTACCAGCCTTGCCCGTCTGGGATCCTCAATGATCGTACCGTCGGGATTGAGACGCTCGACGAAGCCACCCACAGCCCGGTCCACACCAATATCGGCCCAGACAGGAAAGGCGTCCTGCAAGAGCCAGTCGCGAAGCTTTTGATAGGCTTGCTCAGTCATTGGAATATGTCCTCGTCGTGCTCTTGGCCTGCATCGATGCGGTTCCTGACGAGATCATCGAGACGACCTCCGGTATAAAGAACCCCTCGCACGCCTGCAGCCCGAGCGGCCTCCATATCCGTCGCCCGATCGCCAATCATGAGGCTTTCCTCAGTCTTGATCGACCATCTGGCCATCAGGTCCAGCAGCATGCCCGGCGCAGGCTTTCGCCAGTCGCTGACCCTGCGATGCGCCTCGATTGCCGCCTCAGGATGATCCGGGCAGTATCGGATATCGTCGATCCAGCCACCCACTTCGGCCACGCCAGCCCTCAGATGATCCATCACGACGTGGAAATCATCGACTGAATAGAGACCCTTGCCGATCCCGGCCTGGTTGGTGACGATGAAGACATAATAACCCCGGGCATTGGCCAGCGCGATGGCCTCGCGAGCCCCCTCAACCCACTCGAAACGGTCCAGGGAGCCCACATGACCGTGGTCGCGGTTCAGGACGCCATCACGATCGAAAAACAGGGCAGGGCGGCGCTGGAATGCCGGTATCTCGCTCTGGGCCCGTTCGAAGTCCTCTGGAACGCCGATGTCCAGGAAATAGCCATCGACGGCAAGGCCCCGAAGGCGGCCCGCCTCCGCAAGTCCGGGCAGGGCGTCGGCCTCAAATGAGCCTTTGGCCTGTAGATAATCGACAAAGCTTTTGCGAAAGGCCCCGACCCCGCCATTGATCAGGACCGGTCCATGCCCATCCCCCTTGGCCCCGAACCGCGTCACGCGGTCCCCCTCCAGCGTGGTCACGCCGTATCGACCAGCCTCGGGCAAGCGCCTTAGGGCCAGGGCAGCGATCGTCTCCGGATCTTCCAGAAGCCTGGCGAGCCGGGGCAGCGGCGTGTCCAGGAGTGTATCTCCGTTGAAAAGAAAAAACGTCTCGTCGAGATACGGACGCGCGTGAAAGAGCGCGCCCCCTGTTCCCGCCCGATCGGGCTCGATAGCCACTTCAACACTGATATCCTGGCCAAGGAGGCCGGGCAGGTCGCGGGCAAAATGTTCGATTTGATCAGAGCGGTAGGCCGCCAGCAGCAAAAACCGCTTCACGCCGTATCGGGTGATCTCCTGTATCAGGGCCTGTAGGAAGGGTTTGCCTGCGACGGGCAAGAGGGGCTTTGGTGTTTCTGCCGTCAAGTCCCCAAGTCGGCTGCCAAGCCCGCCACAAAGTATGACGGCCTGGCGGATCTGCACAGATTCTGACCCTGGCCCAGAGGGGCTCAGTAGCGCCATGTTTCGCATCCGCGGTGTGTAAGCTTCACCGGGGAGGCCTGACCCCCCGCCTGATCAAGAGACCGGATCAGACGATGGCGGTTTTCCGGATGCACCAGGAAGAACATGAACCCTCCGCCACCGGCACCGGACACCTTGCCGGCCAGCGCGCCATTGGCCATGGCCATGTCAAAGAGCTGGTCAAGCGTATCGGTGGATACGCCAGAGGCTGTGGCCTTCTTGGCCTTCCAGGAGGCATTCAGGATCTGGGCCATGGCATCAATATCGCCGACAAGCAGGGCCCGCTTCATCTCTGCAGCATCTGCCTTGAGCTTGTGCATGGCCTCCATGGTGTCGTGATTGGCCGTCTTCATACCGGCCGTCTGGCGATCAATGATGTCCGCTGAACTTCTGGATCGGCCCGAAAAACAGACCACCAGAGAACTTTCCAGCTCGTTGCAAATGGCGTCCGAGACACGCAGCGGGTTTACGATAACGCGGTCATTTTCAAGAAACTCGATATAGTTGACCCCACCGAAGGCCGCGGCATATTGATCCTGCCTCCCCCCAGACAGACCTAGATCAACGCGCTCGATCTCATAAGCCAGGTGAGCGATGTCATAGTCCCCCAGAGGGGCCCCAAGGATCGAGCGCATACCGTTGACCAGGGCCACCACAAGTGCCGAGGACGAACCCAGTCCGGATCCAGCGGGCGCATCGACCGTGGTCTTTATGGTCATGCCGATCCGGTGCCCGCCATTGTGTTCGCGGATCATCCGCTCATAGACACCACGGTGTAGCACCAACTCGGAGTGCAGGGGGGCATCGGGTTCGAACACCTCTGATATCCCGATGTCATCAGCCTCAAAGACGACCCGGCCATCCTCGCGAGGCAGGAAGGAGGCAAAGGCATAACGGTCGATCGTTGCATTGAGCACAGCGCCGCCGAACTGATCGCAGTAGGGCGATAGATCTGTACCCCCACCGGCCAGCCCAAGCCTCAACGGAGCGCGGGCCCTTATCTTGCCTGAAAACTTCACGGTAGGCTCACAGCGTCAGCTTGGATCACGTCCATCTCGTATGCCAAAACATCTGCGACCGTCTGCGACAGAGGAATCTTTGCGGACCAACCTGTATGGGCGCGGAGCTTTGCTGTGCTGCCAAATATGATCGCTTCATCCGACGGCCGAATGAGCTTTGGATCCACCACCCAAGGGACTTCTCGGCCCAGGGCACTGAAGTATAGGGGCAACAGTTCTTTGATCTGAACCGCCTTTTCTGCACAAATGTTGTAAGCTTCACCAGGATGTCCTGCTTCACCCAGCAAGATCAATGCATCGATCATATCACGCACATCGATAATGGCGCGGCGGGTCTCTAGATTTCCGACCCTGAGAGGCTCTCCAGTCATAGATGCGTGAACAATGCCTCGTCCAAAATCAGACACAACGTCGTTTCGCTTTCTTGGTCCCGTGCAATTAAAGATCCGCGCACGGACGCAGCGAATATTTGCATTCAGATGGTACTGGAAAGCTAGAAGGTCCTGCGCGACTTTAGAAACACCGTACGGATGCATGGGCAGGAGCGGCGCCTCCTCATCAATTGGTACCCTTTCAGGGGTCATGCTCGCGCCATAGGCGGCAGAGGAGCAGGCAACGACGACCATCGGGTCATAGTCTGGACTGTTGGCC
Source organism: Caulobacterales bacterium (assembly GCA_041308165.1). GTDB lineage: Bacteria > Pseudomonadota > Alphaproteobacteria > Caulobacterales > Caulobacteraceae > Brevundimonas. The sequence goes on along the minus strand of JBFZCB010000219.1, from coordinate 338 downwards.
CGCACCTTCTTGATCGCTTCAAATATGTTGATGGTGCCTACAGTGTTTGTGTCGAGTGTCGTCCATGGATCTACCCACGACACTGTCGGTAGGCTCTGGGCGGCGAGATGATGTATAAAGGCGGGTCGGTGCGCGTCGATCAAACTATAGACAGCGCCATAATCACGCACATCAAGCTCAACCATCGGGATCGAGCCTTCGATGAAGCGCATGTCGATTGTAGGCTCAAAAAATGTCGTCACAAGGGTCTCGCCGCGCGCCATGAGGCGCTCGGCTAGATGAGAACCCATCATGCCGGCAGCGCCGGTAATCATCGTTACCATTGAAGTGGGCCTGCC
>JBFZCB010000218.1:0-5052 GCA_041308165.1 Caulobacterales bacterium | reverse complement strand
TCTGCATCCTTGTTTCCAGCATTGACCACGATGGTCTGTTCATCGTGGTCAATGCTGGAAACAAGGATGCAGATTTCGCCCATCTCCGCGCCAATCTGGCGGGTGAAACTGTCTTTACGGTCCTGGATGACCGTTCCCTGATTGCAATCCAGGGGCCTGAGGCGGCTGCCGTGATGGCGGCTCACGAGCCCATCTTGCAGGACATGGGGTTTATGGATGTGGCGCGTCTGATGCTGTTTGGGGTCGACTGCTATGTGTCGCGCTCGGGATACACGGGCGAGGACGGCTACGAGATCTCCGTTCCCAATAGCGAGGCCCAGAGGATCTGGGAGAGCCTCCTGGCTGATGATCGGGTTAGGCCCATAGGGTTGGGGGCGCGGGACAGTCTTCGCCTGGAGGCTGGCCTGCCGCTTCATGGGCATGACATCGATGCAACAACATCTCCGGTGGAGGCGGCCCTGAATTTCGCGCTCTCGAAGTCGCGCAGGGAACGCGCGGACTTCCCCGGGGCCAAGCGCATTTTGGCAGAGCTTGATCAGGGCCCGAGCCGGGTACGGGTTGGCGTCTCTGTCAAGGAAGGTGCACCGGCCCGGGAAGGCGCGGAAATCTGCGACAATGAGGGTAATGTCATAGGCCGGGTCACGTCCGGCGGACCTTCTCCAAGCCTGGGACGCAATATCGCCATGGCCTATGTGCCTCCGGCCTTCGCTGCCCTCGGGACAGATCTCAGGGTCATTGTCCGTGGCAGGGGTGCAGCCGCTGAAGTGATCGATATGCCTTTTGTTCCCCAGCGTTATTACCGCAAGCCCAGGTGATCCCGAACGACACCAACAGCCCAGGCCATCCTTTGATGTTCGACGCTGATGGATCCAAAGACTGACAAGCCTCACCGACCAAACTGGTCAGACACAGACACAGCTTTAGCCCGAGACATCCCAGGCTACGCCGGGGAGGAGGGGGCAGATGGAGAAAGACTTATGAAGTTCACCAAGGATCATGAGTGGGTCAGCCTTGAGGGTGACATCGCCACTGTTGGTATTTCCAACCATGCCGCCGAGGCACTCGGCGATGTCGTGTTTGTTGAGGTCCCTGAGGTCGGCAAGACGGTTGCCACCGGCGACAGTTTTGCTGTTGTGGAGAGCGTCAAGGCAGCATCGGATGTCTATGCACCGGTTTCGGGCGAGGTTGTGGAGGCTAACGATGCCCTCTCCAGCGCACCCGAAACGGTCAATGCTGACCCCCTGGGTGCTGGCTGGTTTGCAAAGATCAAGGTGACGGATGCATCCGCACTCGACGGACTGATGGACCAGGCCGCCTATGACGCCTTCCTGGCTACTCTCTAGTCTCGTCATCCCGCCCGACGCGATCTGAACTGAACGATTGGGTACCCATTCCTCGCACCAAAGATCAAAGGTGTGAGCCGCTCAACATCTGATCCTGGGATAGACCCCTGGTGAAAGGATGAAGGAAACTGGCCATGCGTTATCTCCCCCTTATGCCTGACGACAGAACAGCCATGCTGGCTGCTATCGGGGCGGACTCTATCGACGACCTGTTTGTTGATGTGCCAACGTCTGCAAGGCTTGACGGTCCAGTCGATCTGCCACGAGTGGCGGGAGAGCTGGAGGTAGAACGAGCCCTGTCTGCAATGGCGGGCAAGAACACGACCGCCGGTTCGGTACCCTTCTTCTGCGGGGCGGGAGCCTATCGCCACCACGTTCCCGCCACTGTTGATCATATCATCCAGCGCTCGGAGTTCCTGACCAGCTACACGCCCTACCAGCCCGAGATCGCGCAAGGGACACTGCAGTATCTCTACGAGTTCCAGACGCAGGTTGCCAACCTCACAGGAATGGATGTTGCGAACGCCTCGCTTTATGACGGCTCAACGGCCATGGCTGAAGGCGTCTTGATGGCGACGCGTGTCACCCGCCGCAATAAGGCTGTCATTTCGGGAGGGGTTCATCCCCACTATGTCAAGGCAACGGAAACCGTCGTTCATGCCGTGGGCGTGGAAACCCAGGCCTTGTCAGCTGCAGTCGATGCGGAAGCGGCCGTCATCGATGCGATTGATAAGGACACAGCCTGCGTGGTCGTCCAGACGCCAAACGTATTTGGTACCGCAACAGATGTAAGCAGGATTGCAGAGGCCGCCCATGCTGCTGGGGCACTGCTTATTGTGGTGGTCACTGAAGCAGTTTCTATGGGGCTTTTGAAATCGCCTGGCGAAATGGGAGCCGACATCGTGGCTGCCGAGGGCCAGTCGATCGGCAACGCCCTTAACTTTGGCGGACCCTATGTTGGGCTGTTCGCCACGAGGGAAAAACTGCTTCGTCAGACGCCTGGTCGCTACTGCGGCGAAACCATCGACGCCGACGGCCGGCGCGGCTTTGTGTTGACCCTGTCGACCCGCGAGCAGCACATCCGTCGGGACAAGGCGACCTCGAATATTTGTACAAACTCGGGGCTTTGCACGCTCGCCTTCACTGTACACATGAGTCTTCTGGGTGAGACAGGGCTGAGGAAGATGGCGCTTCTCAACCACGAAAAGGCCCTGGCCACCCGCGATGCCCTGGCCACCATACCCGGCGTCGAGATTCTGACCCCGCGCTTCTTCAATGAGTTTGCGGTCCGGCTGCCAAAGCCGGCGGCGACTGTGGTCGATACACTTGCCCAACAGAGCATCCTGGCGGGTGTCCCCTACAGCCGACTGGCACCGAATGCGGGTATGGATGACGTCCTGCTGGTCGCTGCGACGGAAACCACGCTGGAGAGTGACATACAGGCCCTGGCCGCGGCGATGTCGAAGGTACTGCAATCGTGAGTGCTCATTCTCTTACGAGGAAGACAGGCCGTCGATCCATGACCCCTCTGTCTTCAGCTCACAGTTCCACCCCCCACAACGTCGCTGGTGCGACGCTCACCAACCCCGAACGCTACGGCTTTTGACATGAGCACCATGAACACCATTGGCCGCCCCACAACTCCGAATGCGGTGGAGACAAAGCCTGCCACCCTGACCGGGGCACGTGGGCTGCTGCAGGATGAAGCCCTGATCTTTGAGGGCGACGGCTGGGGCAAGACCGGCGTTGACCTGCCAGAGCCGAAAACGGATGGTTCTGATCTCGGCAATCTTCTTCGCCGCGATCCGATCGGTCTGCCCGGGCTTTCAGAGCCTGAGACCATGCGCCACTTCGTGCGTCTCTCGCAGAAGAACCATGCCATTGACCTGGCAATCTATCCGTTGGGGTCGTGCACGATGAAGCACAACCCGCGTCTGAACGAGAAGTTGGCCAGACTTCCCGGTTTTTCGGATATCCACCCCCTGCAGCCTCAGTCGACGGTCCAGGGGGCCCTGGAGGTCATGGATACGCTGGCCCACTGGTTGAAGACGCTTACCGGCATGCCCGCTGTGGCCCTGTCTCCCAAGGCCGGTGCGCACGGAGAGCTGTGTGGGCTTATGGCAATCCGGGCCGCTCACGAGGCTTCTGGAGAGCATGAGCGGCGCCGCAAGGTCCTGGTTCCAACCTCGGCACACGGCACCAATCCGGCTACGGCGGCCTTTGTTGGCTATTCTGTTGTTGAGGTGGCCCAGACCGATGATGGCCGTGTCGATGTTGCGGACCTGGCCTCAAAGCTCGGTGATGATGTCGCCGCGATCATGGTCACAAATCCAAACACGTGCGGGCTTTTCGAACGAGATATTCTGGAGATCAGCCGGCTAACCCATGAAGCCGGGGCCTATTTCTATTGTGATGGTGCCAACTTCAACGCCATTGTCGGTCGTGTAAGACCAGGCGATCTTGGCGTCGATGCCATGCACATAAATCTGCACAAGACCTTCTCGACCCCTCACGGTGGAGGTGGGCCTGGTGCGGGTCCGGTCGTCCTGTCTGCAGCCCTGGCTCCATTTGCGCCGGCTCCCTGGGTCGTCAGTGACGCCAATGGGTATCGTCTTGTCGAGCGCGAGGAAGACGAAGCCATCCAGGCCTTTGGCCGGATGTGCGCATTCCAGGGCCAGATGGGTATGTATACCCGTGCCCTCAGCTATATGATGAGCCATGGAGCTGATGGTCTTCGTCAGGTCGCCGAGGATGCCGTTCTCAACGCCAACTATATCAAGGCCCGACTTTCGGATGTCATGTCTGCCGCCTTCCCAGAAGGTCCCTGCATGCACGAGGCCTTGTTCGACGATGAATGGCTGAAAGGTACTGACATCACGACCCTCGACTTTGCAAAGGCGATGATCGACGAGGGTTTCCACCCGATGACAATGTATTTCCCGCTTGTCGTCCATGGGGCCATGTTGATTGAGCCAACGGAGACGGAATCAAAGGCTGAGCTTGATCGCTTTATCCATGCCATGCGCCTCTTGGCCAAGGCGGCCAGGGAGGGGGATGTAGATCGGTTCAAGGGAGCTCCGTTCCATGCACCTATGAAGCGGCTCGATGAAACGCGGGCTGCACGTTCGCCCCGTCTTCGCTGGGTGGCTCCCGAAGGATCCAACCAGGCTGCGTGAGCTCTTTTCTGGCCTGACTGTTCAGTGATTTTTCGGTCTCTCCGTCGTGACAAAGATGACACGGCGGAGATGTCCTTCACATAATGACCAAATCTTCACAGTTCAGCCTCCGTTCAGACACCGAAGCAGATTGTAAACACCATTGTGGCAAGATCACCTTGGCCCTGGCGTGAAGCCGGGGCTTTGAAGCCAGAGTTTTCTGGCGTCTTCGTCACAAGAGGCCTTTCTTCTTCCAGCGGTTTGTAACTTGACCCTCGTGCCAGCTCTTTCAGGACATAACAGCCGCCATTGTTTCGGTGGTGCGTTCCGCTGGCTGAAGCGTAGCTCCTTTATGCTTCTGGGCCTGCTGGTGGTCATTGCAGGCATACTCATCGCACCGCTACCCGGCCCCGGCGGCGTGCCTGTCATAGCGCTGGGTCTCATACTCATCCTGAAGAGCTCTTATCGCGCCAAGCGAGTGTTTATTCGGGCCCAGTATGCGCGTCCGCGGTGGGTCTATCCTTTCCGCCGCCTTTTGCGCCGTAACCCCGAAT
>JBFZCB010000217.1:0-10495 GCA_041308165.1 Caulobacterales bacterium | reverse complement strand
TCGTCCTTGGCAAACTTGGTGATGAACTTGGTCATGGCGTTTCCTTTCAGGCGACAGGGAGATCGCAGTGTTTAGAGGGTCTCAGCACTGCCCCTTTTGAATAACGCTATACTGGACCAAGCCTGTTAAGGATGAACATACAACCGTGGTTTCCAGAAATTTATCTGAGTAAATATTGCATTACCAATAGTAATGGTCAGATTCATCGGCTGTCATTCAGCCCAATGAAAAGGGGCCGGAGCGTTGCCGCTCCGGCCCCTCATGCTTGTGGACCTGAGGTCCTGGGCGCTTAGCCCATACCAGCTGTGACGGCTTCGAACTTGGCCGAGACGGTGGTGCCCAGGGCAGTCACGGCAGAGATGATGACGACAGCGATGAGAGCCGCGATCAGGCCATACTCGATGGCCGTTGCACCGGACTCGTCCTTGGCAAACTTGGTGATGAACTTGGTCATGTCTTTTCCTTTAAGGCGACAGGGAGATCGCAGTGTTTAGAGGGTCTCAGCACTGCCCCTTTTGAATAACGCCATACTGGACCAAGGCCTGTTAAGGATGAACGTACAGCCATGGTTTCCAGAAATTTATTTAAGTAAAAATTGCGTTTACAACAGTATTGGGCAAAATCATCTGTTGTCGTCAGCTCAATGAAAAGGGGCCGGAGCGTTGCCGCTCCGGCCCCTGATGCTTGCGGACCTGAGGTCCTGGGCGCTTAGCCCATACCAGCTGTGACGGCTTCAAACTTGGCCGAGACGGTCGTGCCAAGGGCGGTAACAGCAGAAATAATGACAACAGCGATGAGGGCGGCGATCAGGCCATACTCGATCGCGGTTGCGCCGGACTCGTCCTTGGCAAACTTAGTGATGAACTTGGTCATGACATTTCCTTTCAAGCGATCGGGTTGGGACTGGGAGCGCATCAGGTGCCCGAGGCCACCCTTGTTTCAACACCGTGACCTTAGGCTGGACCTGTAAAGCCAAGGTCTACATCTATGGTTGCCCGAAAATTTACCGCGTCGGGGACGATCGCTGAGACGGTATTGGCTGTTTCAGTTTTTGTTGAGGTTTTTCACGCATTCTAGTGGCGTAGCGCATCCGAGCGCACGCCTGTCGCAAAATACCGCGTCAAATGGAGGTGACTGAATGGCCGTTCAACGCACGATTTCCCGGCTCCTGGCCGCTATAGCCATCACACCTGTTCTGGCTTGCGCGGCGGGTTCCGCCCTGGCGCAATCCGGCCCGATCAACGTCGGGGTCGATAGCGTTCAACGCGTCACTCTGCGAGGGGCAGCCTCCTCCGTCATCGTCGCCAATCCCCAGATCGCGGATGTGACTGTTGTCGATGCCAATACCCTGTTCATCACGGGCAAGGGTTTTGGTGTAACCGAGGTTGCCGCAGTGGACGCCATTGGACGCACCATCTTCCAGAATCGCGTCGTGGTCAGTGGTGGGCCGGCAGGATCCGTGCGGCTCTGGCGCGGCGCTTCAGTCACTGAAATGGCCTGCGCCGAAAGCTGTTCGCCCAGCGTTCGCACAATAACGCCGGTCCCCGGCGTGTCAGCTACACGCACGCCGTGATCCGGGTCTGTCAAAAAGGCCGGGCTACAAGCTCTCGGAGCGCACGTTCCGGCTCGTCAGCCGTGGAATTTGCATTCGTCGGCCTGCCCTTCTTCTTCATGCTTTTCGCCATCATGGAGATCGGTCTGATTTTCGTGACCGACTCGATCCTGGACAATGCCACCAGCAATGCGGCACGTCTTGTAAGGACGGGTCAGGCGGCCGGCTCGAGCATGACCGGAGCCCAGTTCAAGACTGAACTGTGCAGCCGTATGAGCATCTTCAGTGGTGACTGTGCGGCCAAAGCCACCGTAGATGTCCGTGCCCTGCCCCAGTTTCGCAATGCTAATCCACCTGATCCACTGGCCAATGGCTCCAGCTTTGACGCCAGTGGTCTGACCTATATTTCGGGACAGCCCGGCGATCTCATGCTTGTCCGTGTCTGGTACGAACACCCCCTGATTACCCCCTTCCTGGCCCAGGCCATTTCCCAGCTTGATGATGGGAAAACCCTGATCGTGGCCACGACGGCATTCCGTAACGAGCCCTTTACGCCGGTACCATGACCCAGCGCATCCCCCACAAGGCCACAAGGCAGACTGGTTTGCTCAATCGCTTTCTGGGTGATCTCCGGGGTGTGTCTGCTGTTGAGTTCGCCCTCATCGCGCCCATCATGATCGGGTTCTATTTCGGACTGGCCGAGTTCTGTCAGGGCTATATGGCCCAAAAGCGCATGAGCCATACCACTGCTGCAATCTCAGACCTTGTTGCACAGACCGATGTCGTTACCGTGGATGAGATGGATGACATCCTCGCCATTGGGGCTCTAATCATGAAGCCCTTTCCAACCACCGGTCTCAAAATGCGGATCACCAGCGTCACGCGCGACGCCAACGGTGTTGCCAAGGTGGATTGGAGTCGAGGCAGCGGCATGTCCCCTCTGGGTACCAACGCCACCGTAATCGTTCCCGTGACCATGATCGCAAACGGCGAAAGCGTCGTCATGACGGAAACCACTTACGATTATACCTCCCCAGTTGGATATCTGATGCCGGGGATCACGAACTTCTCGAGCAAGTTCTACTCGCGACCGCGCCGGGTGGACAGGGTCGGCTGCAGCAACTGCCCTGCGACCTGAAACCGTGAAAACGACTGGTGGTAAACCCTGTGGCTCGGGCCCGCCGGCTTCCACAGCAAAGCCCCCTCGATCAGCCAGGTTCTGACGTTGTCATCTGCATTCGCACAGGCCGCCAGGGCCTAGCTGGCAATCGTTCAAAACCGACTTCTATGGGGCATGTCTTCTCGGGTTCAATCGGACCAGAGGGTCACCCGTCTTGAAATCGCGACACCTATCAGGAACGCGCGGCACCCAGATTAAATCAGACCCTCGCTTCCGGGATGGGCCTGGTGCCATGCCTCGCTGCAAACCGGCATCCAATTGTGGCGGGCCAATAGCCTAAAGCGCGTCTGGCTCCTGGCCATAAAGTGCGCATGACAGGGCCTTAAACTTGACCCGTGTCTCTTCAAGCTCGGCCTGTGGCATACTGTCGGCAACAATGCCGGCTCCGGCCTGGGCACGCCAGCTCCAGCGGCCATCGACACGTCGAAAAGCCACACTACGGATCAGCACCGATGCGGTGAGACCGCCCGACTGATCCAGCAGGAACAGGGAGCCGCACCAGGCCCCGCGGGGGGGTTCCAGAGAGGCAATAACCTTCATGGCCTGATGCTTGGGTGCCCCGGTGATTGAACCAGGAGGAAAGGTTGCATCCAGAAGGTCAGCCGGACCCAGACCCGGTTGCAACTGCCCGGTCACTGTCGAAACCAGATGGTGGACAGTGGGCAGCCGTTCGACCTCAAACAGGCCCGTGACCTTGACCGTCCCAGGCAAACAGACCCGCGAGAGGTCATTGCGCATGAGATCGACAATCATAAGGTTCTCGGCCCTATCCTTGGTGCTTGCCGAGAGTTCTGAGGCCTGAAGAGCGTCTGCAGCTCCGTCAGGGCCGCGCGGCCGCGTCCCCTTGATAGGGCGGGTTTCGACCCTCCCCCCACCCGGCTCGTCCGCGTCAAGACGCAGCGTCAGGAAGAGCTCCGGCGAGTTGGACACAAGACAGAGGTCCCCTATTCGCCAGAACGCGCCAAAGGCGGCTCCGCCCCTCGCCGCCAGCCGGATCAGAACATCGAAGGGATCACTCCCGGCATTCAGCTTACCTTGCCAGCCGCGCGCAACATTGGCCTGGAACAGTTCACCGGAGGCCATGCGTTCGACGACACTGGCCACAGCTTGGCGGTAGTCATCGGGACTGGCTTCGGGGGTCACGGAACGCGCTGGAGGCGGCGGACTTCCAGGTGCAACAGCGCCCTCTATCCATTGCCCTGCACGCCTGAGGGCCTCTTCGGCATTGGCCTGATCCATGCCCCGGCCGATGATCTCGACCTGACCGGTATCGTGGTGGAAGGTGATCATCGCCGGATAGCGCGCCAGGATCAGGTCGGGCCAGACCAAGGGCCTGTCTCCTGTCGCGGGCCGTGCGCCGGCATCATAGGCGGCAAGACCGACGACACCCCGGTCAAGCCCGTCACCTCTGAGGGCCTCAAACAGTGGACCCTCGACCTTTTCAATCACCTGAAGACTGTCAGGCCTTGCCGCTACATAGGATCGGCTCCCAGGAAGGGCTGGGTCTGAAAGCAGACACAGGGCGCCCTCCTGCATGGCCAGTCCAGCTGCCACCGACAGGGGGTCGAACCAGCCCATCATACGGCGCACTTCGACGGGCAGAAAATCAAGGCCCCCCGAGGTCGTCACGCCAGCAATCGCTCGCCGATGCGGTCACGCATGGTGGCGTCCAGACCCAGCACCTTTTCCAGATAGCCATCAATGGAACCGGATCGATCCGTCCAGCTTCGCCAAGCCGCTTCCAGGTAGGCGGGCTCGACGCCGAGAAAGGCCACCACGGCATCATGCGAAGCCTTGTGCCCGGTACTCCGCTCAAGCTGCGTGGCCACTTGAGGAGCCAGGGCCTCGAGATCAACGGCCAGATTCGTCAGCAGATAGTCTTCCATCAGATCGTCAAATTTGACGCCGAGCAGATGATGGGTCAGCGCAGCCAGCATGCCCGTTCGATCCTTGCCTGCCGCACAGTGGATCAGGACAGGCTGGTCACTTCTGGCCAGGGCTTTGAAATAGGCCGTAAAGACCTCAACATGTGAGGGGACATAGGCCATGTCCTCATAGAGACCGGTCATGAACCTGCGTCCTGAGGCTGGCGTCAGGTCTCCAGCCTTGAGGAAGGCGATGTGGGGAGCCTCGCCATCTGCATCCAGATCGCTGGTGAGAACCTCACCGCTGAAGTTGCCGGGCCGCTTGGATGGCTGTTTGAGACGTTCGCTGGGCCGGCGTAGATCGACGACCACACCGATATCGAACTCGGCAAGGCGCTGCAGATCCCCCTCGCTCACCCTTGCATGGTGGGCCGAACGGAGCAGGAGGCCGGGTTTTACCCGACGCCCTGCAACCGTGTCGTAGTCACCGAAATCACGAAAGTTATCCAGAGCATCAAAATGGTGAAGGCGAGCGTTCATGGCCCTCCTATAGGCCCTGAAGCGTTCAGGCGGAACTGGTGCCGCTTACCAGTCCCTGCATGGCGTCCAGATAGGCAATGAAGGCTATCCTTCCGCTTTCAGTCATCCTGGCGCGTGTCAGGGGCTTGCGGCCCTGAAAGCTCTTGTCGATGACAATAAAGCCTGCCTCCTCGAGTTTTCTCAGATGAACGGACAGATTACCGTCCGTCGTCTGAAGCTTCTGTTTCAGTTCACTAAAATCGGCCGCGCCCGCACTGGAGAGATAGGCCATCACACCAAGGCGGATACGTCCATGGATGACGTCATCGATAAGGTTGATGTCGAAATCGTCGGCCATGATCAAGCGCTTCCCCGGGCTTCCCCGCGCGTGAGTACGATGCCTGGAATGAGGGCCACGCAGATCAGAATGGCCACATAGACCAGGAATACCAGTGAGAGGTGCGACACTACGCCCAGGAGCGCCGCGCCCGCATAGGAGGCGATGGCAACCGCATTCATCCACCTGCGTCCACTCATTGCCGCGGCGACCAGCCAACCTGTGCCGTAGGCTCCACAGACGAGCGAGGGCATGATGCGCATGGCGGTCCAGTCACCCGTGGTCAGACCCATGGCCATGAGGCCGAGCCAGATCGAGAAGATCATGAACCCGGCACCTGACCAGGCTGCACCCACGGCCTCGTTGCGAATGTGGTTATAGCCGGGCTTAGACTTCATGCGCCTGAGCAGGACATAGAGGGCAAGGCCAAAAGCAGCAGAGGCTGCCAGCCACACCCAGAGTATGGCTATGGGATCCAGGGCCAGCAGGCCAGACTGGATCGCCCCGTGTCCAGCGGCTCCAGCACCGAAGATGAGGGAGGCTGCAATAAGGATAGGACCGTTCAGGGGGGGAGCATTTCGTCCCTCGTCAGCAAGGCCCCTGAGATAGGCCAGATCATCGGGATTGGGAGCTGGGTTAGCGTTCATGACGGGTACTCCGGTGAGTGAAAGAAGTTCGGCAAGCCGACTGTCAGACTTGGATAGACGATGTACTCTGTTTTGTAAAGTCGTTTGTTATCGCCTCATTCCCTGGACCCGGTTTATGCCCTTCCCATGTCCGTCACTTTTCATCGCATCGCCTATGAGGCGCTCGACGTCTGCAACCCCACCAGCCTGGACCGTATCGAGGCCGCCGTGGGGCTGGCCCAGACCACCCCGGGCATGCGGGCCATTGATATTGGATGTGCCAATGCCTCGGTCTCGATCCGTATGGCTGAACGTTATGGCCTCAGGATTGAGGCTGTGGAACTCGATGAGTCCATGGCCGATCTGGCGCAGACCCGGATAGCGGCCTCGGCCGTGGCGGGACAGATCACCCTACACAGGGCGAAATCGGATGCCGTTCTGTCCAGGTCCACCCCTTTTGATCTGATCCTGGCCCTGGGAACGACCGAGCCCGTGGGTGCAGGGGTCCGCGATCCTGAAGCCATGCTCTCGGGCCTCGCGCCCTACATTGCCTCCGGTGGCCACCTGCTTTGGGGCGACCTGGTCTGGATATCGGAACCCCCCACCCCGCTTCGCCAGATCTTCGAGCTTCACAACCGATACACCAGTGATGAAGGCTGGCGCGAAGCCGCCCGATCGGCAGGACTGAGCGTCCGTTTCGGCCAGCTCTCCTCGGCAGAGGACTGGGATCAATTCGGCAAGGCCATGTTCACGCCCGTGCAACACTGGATCGACACACACCCTGACCATCCTGATGCCCTAGCCATAGCTGAGCGAACCCGTCAGCTTGGCATGATGCTGGACTTCGGCCGCGGCTTCTTGAGCTTCGGCCTCTACCTCCTGGCTCGTGACTGACTCAAACCTGCGTTCGTCGTCGAAAATTCACACAGAGCTGACGATACAGGGTTCTTGACGCAGCTCTGGCCGGTACCTATTTGCACGCCGCGTTAGCACTCGAAGGCATTGGCTGCCAAAACGCCGATCCAGGGTGCAGACGAGAAAACTTTTGAAGTCTCAATCGGAGAATACACAGATGGCGTTTCGTCCTCTCGGCGACCGCGTGCTGGTAAAGCGCGTGGAAGAAGAATCCAAGACCAAGGGCGGGATCATCATCCCTGACACCGCCAAGGAAAAGCCACAGGAAGGCGAAGTCGTCTCCGTCGGCCCCGGCGCACGTGACGAAAGCGGCAAGGTCAATGCTCTCGAGCTGAAGACCGGCGACCGCATCCTGTTCGGCAAGTGGTCGGGCACGGAAGTGAAGATCGACGGCGAAGACCTGATCATCATGAAAGAGTCGGACGTACTCGGCGTCCTGAGCTGAGACGGAATGGGAGGCGACTGAGCAAGACCCCGCAAGGGCCCTGTCTGTCCCTCAGGTGAACTCAAGGTTCACCCCTCTCCTGCCCGCTCTTCACCAGAAACCTCATACAAGGAGCTGCCGCCAATGGCCGCCAAGACTGTACTTTTCAACACCGACGCTCGCGACAAGATGCTCCGTGGCGTCAACGTCCTCGCCAATGCCGTCAAGGTAACGCTCGGCCCCAAGGGTCGTAACGTTGTCATCCAGAAGTCCTTTGGCGCACCGCGCTCGACCAAGGACGGCGTGTCCGTGGCCAAAGAGATCGAGCTGGAAGACGCCTTCGAGAACATGGGCGCACAGATGATCCGCGAAGTCGCTTCGAAGACGAACGACAAGGCGGGTGACGGCACCACGACCGCAACGGTCCTGGCCCAGGCCATCGTGCAGGAAGGCCTCAAGGCTGTGGCTGCCGGCATGAACCCGATGGACCTGAAGCGCGGCATCGACAAGGCCGTCACGCTTGTCCTTCAGGAAATCAAGGACAAGTCCAAGCCCGTCTCGAACAACTCCGAAATCGCCCAGGTCGGCACCATCTCGGCCAATGGCGATTCCGAAATCGGCGCACTGATCGCACAGGCGATGGCCAAGGTTGGCAACGAAGGCGTCATCACCGTCGAGGAAGCTAAAACCGCGGAAACCACCGTCGACGTCGTGGAAGGCATGCAGTTCGACCGCGGCTACCTGTCGCCCTACTTCATCACCAATGCCGACAAGATGGAGGTTCAACTCGAAGAGCCGCTCATCCTGCTGTTCGAAAAGAAGCTGACCTCCCTCCAGCCCATGCTTCCCATCCTGGAAGCCGTGGTCCAGTCGGGCCGCCCGCTGCTGATCATCGCAGAGGACATTGAAGGCGAAGCACTCGCGACCCTGGTTGTGAACAAACTGCGTGGCGGCCTGCGCGTCGCTGCCGTCAAGGCTCCAGGCTTCGGTGACCGCCGTAAGGCCATGCTGGAAGATCTCGCCATCCTGACCGGTGGCCAGGTGATCTCCGAAGACCTCGGCATCAAGCTCGAGACGGTCACGCTCGACATGCTCGGCAAGGCCAAGAAGGTCACGATCACCAAGGAAGACACCACCATTGTCGAAGGCGTAGGCGACAAGGCCGACATCGAAGGCCGCGTCTCCCAGATCAAGCGCCAGATTGAAGACACCACCTCCGATTACGACAAAGAAAAGCTCCAGGAGCGTCTGGCCAAACTGGCCGGTGGTGTTGCTGTCCTGCGCGTTGGTGGTTCGACCGAGGTCGAGGTCAAGGAGAAGAAGGATCGCGTCGACGACGCCCTCAACGCCACGCGCGCCGCGGCTGACGAAGGCATTGTACCCGGCGGCGGTATTGCCCTGCTCAAGGCTTCCAAGATCCTGATCGACCTCAAGGGTGACAATGCCGACCAGAACGCCGGCATCGCGATCATCCGTCGTGCCCTGCAGGCTCCGATCCGCCAGATCGCCGAAAACTCCGGCGTTGAAGGCTCGATCGTCGTTGGCAAGGTTCTCGAGAATGACGATGCGGCCTTTGGCTTCAACGCACAGACCGAAGAGTACGGTGACCTGGTCAAGATGGGCGTCATCGACCCCGCCAAGGTCGTTCGCACGGCTCTCCAGGATGCAGCCTCTGTCGCCGGCATTCTGATCACGACCGAAGCCGCAGTGGCTGACGCACCCAAGAAGGCCTCAGGTGGCGGTGCCCCCGACATGGGCGGCATGGGCGGCGGCATGGGTGGCATGGACTTCTAGTCCAGGCTCTCCAGCTGAACTCAAAGACAGGGGGCGGGTCCGACAACGGGCCCGCCCTTTTTCTGACCCGCCGGGCCAGAGCCGGGCGATCAGCCGTATCGGAGAACCCTGAGCGGACGTGCACAGATAGCCTGATCCGCGCCGGCTATGGCGGGCTCAGGGCTTATGCATTGCCAAGAAAGCGTCCGACCGCCTGCATGAACGGGCCCGGTCGGTCGATCATCACCATATGCTCGGCCCCCTCAATCCGCTCGAACCGTGCTGGCGTGGGCAAGCCTCTAAAACTCTGCTGAAACAGGTGATCAACATGGGCTCGAGGAGAGGTCCGGTTTGCACTCCAGCCGTAAACGACCGTCACAGGCGCTGTCACCCGAGCAAGACGCGGTCTCAGGTCGAGCGTCATCACCTCATAAAGGGACTGGGCCAAGGTCGTACGGTCGCCCCCCTGCCATCCGATGGCATCAAACACGGTATTGCTGGCACCCCCCAACTGAATGCCCAATGATGAGCCGGCATCGCGCAGCGCCTGGTCTCCGAGCAGCATCAGGGCCTGGTAACCCATGCGGGCCACAGGTTCCACATCGGCTACGCGGGCCTGCGGGCTGATCAAAGAGGGAAAAAAGGGAGCGGCATCCACCACCATGATCCGACCTATGCGGTCCCCGCCCTCGGCTGCAGCCCTGATGGCAATGAGCCCGCCCATGGAATGCCCGATTATGGCCGGACGCTGAATCCGGCCCTCGACTATATAACGACGGACCTCGGACGCGACGGGATCAATGATCCGACCCGCAGCATTGGCACCCGCCGGAATGTCTCCAAAACCACGAACGCTGATGAGGTGGACGCGGTGGTGGTCGTCAAGCCGCTCCGCGGTCCGCCTCCAGATCTCCCCGGTGGAGGCGATGCCAGGGATCAGGATGATATCTGTGCCACGATGGCGTCGTACGCCCCGGGTTTCCACCACAATCCGGTCCGAAGCAAAGGCTGAAGTCGGCCTTGCAAGGACTGAAGCGCTCGCCGGGCCCTGGGCAAAAAGAATCGGAAGCCCTAGTGCGGTTGAAAGGAAATGGCGGCGCGACATAGGCTGATCCTGGCGCGGGAAGATGGCGGAAGTTCAGCGCCGAACCTTTTGAGTCGACAAGACGCTTGTCAGCCGGCGGTCTACGGCGCAATTATTACCGCGCTGTAACAGGTTCCTGGGGAGGATCAGATGAGGAACACTAAAGGGTTGTTTCGCGGAGCCAGCCTGGTTTTGATGGCACTCGTGGCCAGTACTGCAG
>JBFZCB010000216.1:0-5453 GCA_041308165.1 Caulobacterales bacterium | reverse complement strand
TCTACGGGCTTCGTCCTGCGCCCAGGGGCTATCGATATGTCCATGCAGGCAGCGACATCGTCATGATCGCCGTTGCAACCGGGCTGATCGCCAGCGTCTTCGCCAACATGTACTGAACCGGCCATCATGGCCAACCCCGCCCCGCAAGCCTCAGGTTTGCGGGGCTTTTCTCTGTCTGACTTTTAACGTTTCAGGCATTTTCATTCAGATCGGGTTCATCCGCAGAAGCTGATCATCAGTCCAAGCCGCCCGGCTGGGCGTGCGGGGACAAAGACAATGAAACGCCGATTGATGGCCTTTGCCGCCATTGCTGCCTTCTCACTTCCCATCCTGGTGCCCGTCTCAGTCATGGCACAGGATCTTGGCGATCGCGGATTCGATGACGTGGCCCAAGCCCCTCAGCGCGATCGTGGTCGACCCGGCTCCAGTCGCGCCGCTTCCGCTCCAGAGACACCGCGCTCAGAGACCCGTCGGGGCGGGCAAGAACCGCGTGCACAGGCCTCACGCCAGCGCTCGCAGGAACGACCCGAAGGCAGTCGCCCGCGCAGGGAGGATACACCGCAAGATCGCGCCAATCGCGCATCCGGTGGTGTCGACCGGGCTATGGCAGGCCAGAACCGCCAGGAGCGCTCTGCGCCAGAGCGCAGCCAGAATATGGGTGCGCCTGTCAGCGAAAGCCGGAACACTGAACGCCAGGAGCGCCGGCGTGGCAGCGGTGACGAGCGAAGGGCGTTCACGGATCAGAATACGGGCTGGCAGGACAATCGCGGCCAGGATAGAGCCCGCCGCGATCGTGACCGCCCGATGACCCGCGACGAGATCATCCAAGACCGCGCGGACCGGGCGTCTGGTGGTGTGGATCGCGCCAACGGCAGGGAGTATCAGCCAGAACGCCGCGATCGCCAGACAGGCGGCTGGAATAACAACGACAACCGGAACTGGAACTCCGGCAGTCGAGACCGTCATAGCGGCTTCAACCGCGATCGCAGTCACAGGGATTATCGTAACCGGTTTGACAGCCGCCGCTGGCAACGAGACTGGAACCGCAGTCATCGCTCTGACTGGTGGCGTAATGACCACAGGTTCAGGGGCTGGAATGGCGTTCGCCTGGGCTTCTATTTTGCTCCCGGCTATGGCTACTACAGTGTTCCACGATCCTATTGGGGTCAGCGCTACTTCGAAGGTCAATACCTGCCGTCGATATTCTGGCGCTATCAGATGAACGACTGGAGGACCTATGGCCTGGGCTTTCCGCCCGTTGGCACGCGCTGGGTCTATGTCGACAATACCGTTTATCTGATCGACGAATATGACGGCTATATCATCGACGTCGTTCGCGATTTCTGGCGCTGGTGAGTCTCTGACACGTCATGAGGGCCCCGGGTGAAATACCCCGGGGCCCTTCTCTCTAGGGGCAGACCCTTGGCGGGCAAAAGAGGGTGTAAGGTTCGCGAAAATCTCTGGCCCGGCTCGGCGGTATTGTGGCTCAGGAAAGACCGAGCTTGGACCTGAGGATTTCATTGACGGCAGCCGGATTAGCCTTGCCTGCTGTAGCCTTCATCACCTGGCCAACAAACCACCCTAGCGCCTGGGGTTTTTCAGCGACAGCTGCAGCCTTGTCTGGATTGGCGGCAATGATTTCATCAATGGCCGTCTCGATAGCGCCTGTGTCGGTAACCTGTCTCAATCCATGTTTGTCGACAACTTCAGCTGGCGTGCCTTCGCCATTCCAGACGTGATCGAAAACCTCCTTGGCAATACGTGAGGAGATCACATCCGTCTCTATCAGCTCGACCAGCTGGGCCACATGGCTTGCAGGCAGAGGATTCTCGCTGAATTCCTTGCCGGCCAGCGCTAGCCGAGCAGAGACCTCGTTCGTCACCCAGTTGGCAACGAGCTTAGCATCACGCCCCTTTGCTGCCTGTTCGAAATAGTCGGCCTTTGCCTGATCGGAGATCAGGACCACAGCATCATAGAGAGACAGTCCGTAGTCAGCCATGAGGCGCTTGCGCTTGGCGTCGGGCAGTTCAGGCAGATTGGCCCTGATTTCATCGATCCAGGCCTGCTCGAGTTGCAGGGGCAAAAGATCGGGATCGGGGAAGTAGCGATAATCCATCGCCTCTTCCTTGGATCGCATCGAGCGGGTTTCATTCTTTGTCGGGTCGTAAAGCCGGGTTTCCTGATTGATCGTTCCACCATCCTCCAGGATCTCGATCTGGCGGCGCGCTTCAAAGTTGATGGCCTGGGATATGAAGCGAAAGGAGTTCACATTCTTGATTTCGCATCGTGTTCCCAGATGCTTGAAGTTCCCCGTCGACTTGAAAGCCGCGTAGCCGCCTTCGCGGCAAACCGAGACATTCACGTCGGCGCGAAGATTTCCCTTTTCCATATCTCCGTCGCAGGCCCCCAGGTAGATCAGGATCGTGCGGATCTTCTTGACATAGGCCACCGCCTCTTCCGGCGAGCGGATGTCCGGACGCGAAACAATCTCCATGAGAGCCGTACCAGCACGGTTCAGATCGACATAGGAGGCTGTGGGTGAAAGGTCATGGATGAGTTTGCCGGCATCCTGTTCAAGGTGCAGGCGCTCAATCCCCACGTTGAAGAAGGTGCCATCTTCACCCTCGACCTCGACCACACCCTCGCCAACAATCGGATGATAGAGCTGGCTGATCTGATAACCGGTCGGCAGGTCAGGATAGAAATAGTTCTTCCGATCAAACTGACTGAACAGATTAATCTTTGCATTGAGCCCAAGGCCCGTTTTTACGGCCTGCTCAACGCAATGCCTGTTCAATGTCGGCAGCATTCCGGGAAACCCGGCATCCACCAGAGAGACCTGAGCGTTGGGGGCTGCACCGAATCCGACAGCGGCTCCCGAAAACAACTTGGCATTCGAGGCCACCTGGGCGTGAATCTCGAGACCCATCACGATTTCCCAGAGCCCCGTTCGGCCCTGGATCAGCTTGGATGTGTCGGCGGTCCGGTCTGTGGAAACTGTTTCTTCGGTCATGCCCCGTCCTAGCGCCGTCCAGGCCCCTACGGAAGAGCCCCAACGCCCGGGAAAAGAGAAATGACCCGCTTGCCCAGGCCAGGCGAAGTTGAGTGGACACCGGTTTGGATAATGCAAGACATTAAGGCGTCGCATTTCTCCGCCGGTTGCGGCACGCTATACTATAACCCCGTTCGCATGAAAGGCCGTTCGTCCATGACCCTCGCTCGTCGCATCCTCATCCCAGCTGTTTCAGCTATGGCCCTGGCCGCGGGTCTGGCTTCGCCCGTCCTTGCCCAGACGGCTAGCCTCGCCCTGAGCGGTATATCGGCAGCACAGGCCGCCGCGCCACTGGCACCGTCCTTTACCTTCAGCGCTACCGCTCCGGCTAGCGCTGCTGAAGGCAATGGCACACTGATACTACCCCTCCGATCAGCGGCAGATCTGGATTCGCTTACCACCCTAGCCGAAGTCGATTCGGTGCGCCGGGCCCTGACCTCTTCAAGGTTTGGCTACGGCTCACGCCAGAGCCTGACACTCAGAGGTCTGGGGAGCTGGGAACGCATCCTCGTGATTGGTCTTGGCGCCAACCCAAGCCTTTCCGATGTTCAGTGGAGCGGCTCTGTCGCTGGACGCACATTAGCCTCCGAAGCCGGAAGTCAGACGGTCATGGCTCCACTGCTTTCGGCTGAACAGGCCGCGTATCTAGCCACGGGCATGGGCATAGGCACCTATCGGTCCAATCTTTATCAGGCCTCGGCGCGAACAGCCCGGCCTTCGGCTGAGATCACCATAATCACGCCACAGGCGCAGGCCGCGACAGCAGCCTACAGTTCACGGGGGGCCTCTCTGGTTGAAGCCATGACCTGGGTTCGGGACATTTCAAATGAGCCTGCCAATATCATCTACCCCGAAACCTTCGTAGACCGCGCCCGGGCCGCCTTCAGAGGACTTTCAGGCGTTACCATTGAGGTTCTAGATGTTCCGGCCATGGAACGGCTGGGCATGGGAGCCATTCTGGGGGTCGGCAGGGGCTCTGTGCGCCCACCTCGGATGCTGGTCATACGTTACCAGGGCCAAGGGGCTCCTGATGGCGGCCCGATCGCACTCGTCGGCAAGGGTATCACCTTCGACACGGGAGGCATCTCCATCAAGGCAGGGGCCGGAATGGGCAATATGAAGATGGACATGTCTGGAGCCGCGGCCGTAGTCGGGTCCACCCTGGCCCTTGCCCGATCGGCCGCTCCGGTCAATGTCGTGGCCGTTGCCGCCCTGGCCGAGAACATGCCGGATGGGGCCGCCATCCGGCCTGGCGACGTCCTGACCGCCATGAACGGCAAGACCATTGAGATCATCTCGACGGATGCTGAGGGGAGACTGGTTCTTGCAGACGCCATGGTCTGGGCCGAGCGGAACCTGGCCCCGTCCATCATTGTGGATGTTGCGACCCTGACCGGAGCCGTTGGTGGCGCACTCGGAGACGATTATGCTGGCCTCTTCAGCCGCCATGAAGCCGCCGCAGAACAGATCCAGGCCGCAGCAGCCGCGACTGGAGAAGGTGTATGGCGCCTGCCACTTCACCCCAGCTATGCACAAGACACCTCTTCCACGATAGCGGATATCAAGAACTCAGGTGAAGGCGGCGCGGGCGCTGGAACGGGAGCCTGGTTTATCGGCGAGTTCGTAAGCCGTGAGATGCCTTGGGTTCACCTCGACATCGCGAACATGGCCTATGGCGGTCCCAGTGACTGGAAGCCTGCGGGGTCTGCCGGGTTCGGCGTGAGGCTGCTCGAGCAGTTTGTGCGAGACTGGAAGCCTGTGGCTCATGGTCCGGCGAACGCGGGCCACTGAGGCCAGAAAAGCGGTCACTGACCCCGGTGACACGATACGCGATACGGCCGCCAGTCACTCTGGCGGCCGTATATTCATCTGGATTGTGTCAGGACTGGAGTTACCACCAGGTCCGAGGCCTGGCTGAAAACCCGGCCGCTCTCTCCAGGGCACCCGCAACCTGGAATACGGTGGCTTCATCTAGTGCCTTGCCGATGACCTGAAGTCCCAGCGGCAGCCCCTGCGCGTCGAGGCCCGCGGGAACCGAGATGCCCGGCAATCCTGCAAGGTTGGTCGTGACGGTAAAGACGTCGTTCAGATACATCTTGATGGGATCCATCTGCTTGTCACCCAGGGCAAAAGCTGCAGAAGGGGTTGAGGGTGTCAGGATTGCATCGACCCGATCCCAGACGTTATCGAAATCCTCTGCAATCCTGCGTCGAACCTTGAGAGCCTTTACATAGAAGGCATCATAGAAGCCCGCAGACAGAACATAGGCACCGATGGTCAGACGCCGCTGTACCTCCTTGCCAAAGCCTTCAGCCCGGCTGGTCTCGTAAAGGTCATTGAGGTTCGTTGGCCCTTCGGCCCGATGACCAAACCGCATCCCGTCATAGCGAGCCAGATTGGA
>JBFZCB010000215.1:0-2950 GCA_041308165.1 Caulobacterales bacterium | reverse complement strand
TCTGGCGCACGCCGGCATTGACCGCAAAGGCCAGTTCCTTATCCGTCTTGCCGACACCCGAGAAAATGATCCGGCCGGCCGGCACCCCAGCCTTCAAGGCGCGGCGGATCTCGCCTTCGGAGACCGTATCGGCACCCGCCCCGAGCCGGGCCAGGGTCGCCAGCACCGATAGATTGGAGTTGGCCTTGACCGCAAAGGCTATGAGGGCGTCGCCGAGGGCGTCGCGATGGGCCGCCAGGGCCGTAGCAAGCAGGCCATAGTGTCGGGTCAAGGTTGCCGTCGAATAGACATAGGCGGGGGTTCCGACCTGTTCGGCCAGTTCGACGAGTGACACATCCTCGGCGTGCAGAATGCCGTCCCTGTAGTCAAAATGATGCATGGAGCGGCTCCGGGGATAAGAGTTGGCGTCTCGTTAGACGAACCCTTGGGCGACGTCACCCTCGCGATCCTGACCAGACAAGGCTCCAAGGCCCTTACCCGGAGAAACCACCCGGGTGGATCGTGAAAATGACTACCCGCCCAACCCTACTGCGGATCGCGCCCGGCGGCCGGTGCCCCCATGGGATTGACCGGGCCACCATCGATGGGCTGCTGGGTGGAAGGGCGGTTGATCGTGGCCGGATCCGGCAGGCTGGGGGCCCAGCGATCCCGTTGCGCCCGTTCGGTTTCGCGCGCGGGCGGGGCTTCAAGGTCTGCCATCTTTCCACAGCCGGCCAACGAAGCCGCAATCATGAGACCTGTCGCCATGAGAACCAGTTTTTTCATTTGAGGCGCAACTTCCATTCGGCAATCCGCGCGCGGACCTGTTCCGGCGCAGTCCCTCCAAAACTCTGGCGACTGGCGCAGGAGGCATGCGGGGTTAGGACCTTATAGACTGCTTCGGTGACGCCAGGCTCCAGTCTCTGCAATTCTTCCAGAGGAATCTCGGCCAGCCCAACACCCAGAGCCTCGGCCCGTTTCACGGCAGCCCCGGTTACGTGATGGGCCTTGCGGAAGGGCAGGTTGAGCTCGCGGACGAGCCAGTCGGCTAGGTCTGTTGCAGTCGAAAACCCCTCTCCCGCCGCCCTGGACATGGCCTCAGTGTTCGGGATGATGGCCGCGACCATGGCCGTCATGGCCGTCAAGGCCAGGTCAAGAGCATCAAAGGCCTCAAACACTGGAGGCTTGTCCTCCTGCATATCCTTGGAATAGGCCAGGGGCAGGGCCTTCATCACTGTCGAGAGCGCAACAAAGGCTCCCAGTATCCGTCCGGTCTTGGCCCGGACCAGTTCAGCCGCATCGGGATTGCGCTTCTGGGGCATGATCGAAGAGCCCGTGGTCAGGGCATCAGGCAGGGTTGCAAACCCAAACATCGGCGTCATCCAAACCACAATCTCTTCGCCCAGTCGCGAGAGGTGCCCTGCCGTTATCGATGCCGCTGCCAGACTTTCCAGCGCAAAATCCCGATCAGACACGGCATCAAGTGAGTTGGCCATAGGCCTATCAAAACCAAGCTCTGCGGCCGTGGCATGCCGGTCTATGGGAAAGGGAGAGCCGGCAAGAGCTGCAGCTCCGAGGGGATTTTCGTTCATCCGGACCTTGGCGTCGACGAACCGGCCAACGTCCCGGCCGAACATTTCAACATAGGCCATGAGATGATGGCCCAGCGTCACCGGCTGTGCGGTCTGCAGATGGGTAAAGCCAGGCATCAGATCATCGGCATGCTGCTCGGCCCGGACCAATAGCCCCGACTGCAAGGCCTTCAACTGGTGGATCGTCCTGTCACAGGCATCGCGCACCCAGAGGCGAAAGTCCGTAGCGACCTGATCATTACGGCTGCGCGCCGTGTGCAGACGTCCGGAGGGCTCGCCGATCAGTTCCGAAAGTCTGGCCTCGACATTCATATGGATGTCTTCGTAAGCCTCTCGGAAGGGAAAGGTCCCCCCCGCGATCTCTGCCTCGATCGTCTCTAGCCCGGCCAGGATCGCCGATCCGTCCTCGGCAGAGATGATCGATTGCTTGATGAGCATGCGGCAGTGCGCCCGCGATCCCGCCAGATCCTGGGCCCAGAGACGCCGGTCTACGCCGATCGAGACGTTGATCGCCTGCATGATGTCAGCCGGGCGCGACGAAAAGCGTCCACCCCACATGTCTTGACCTTGGCCCTGGGGCTTGGTCTGGGTCGTTTCGGAAAAGGATGGATCGGACATGGGCGTCTCAAGGTCTTTGGCGGCAGGGCTTGTCGGTGCCGTTGTGCTGGGTGCTGCAGGTGTCGGCGCGTTGCTATACGTCAACCTGGTTCAACCTGCCAAAACTTCCGTCAGGGGTTCAGACCACAGCGATCTGGCACGCTTCGCCACCGGCGCCCTGGAAAAGCTCGAGATACCGGCTGCGCTTGAGCCCGCGACCGATTACGTCTTTCTCGACCCGAAGGGCCAAGACGTCGGGTTCGATGCCTTCAACGGGCAGGTCGCCGTGATCAACCTATGGGCCATGTGGTGTGCTCCCTGTCGCGAGGAAATGCCAACCCTGGCCGGCTTGGCCAACGCCTATTCCGACAATGCCGAGGTGATCGTCGTTCCCATCAACGTCGATCTGGGCGAGAATCTGCCTGAGGCGAGGGCCTTCCTGGCTGACAACGCCCCGCTCACCTTCTTCAACGATCCCAAGTTTCAGCTCCCCTTTGAGTTTGCTGGAAAGGGGGCCATGCCGCAGACCATCATCCTGGACCGACAGGGCCGCATCCGCGCCCATCTGACGGGAGATGCAGACTGGGCCAGCCCTGAAGCCATGGCCCTTATAGACGCCCTCCTGTCCGAGGGCTGAGCCTGTTCAGTCCGCAGGCAGGCGTTCGCCCGTCGCGGGATCGATCGCACCAGGGCGGCCTTCAGCTGCCGCTTTCGCCTGCTCGGCTTCAAGCCGATCGGCGACATTGCCCGCGCCGGACTCAACGGCCTGGGCCGCTTTCATT
>JBFZCB010000214.1:0-6471 GCA_041308165.1 Caulobacterales bacterium | reverse complement strand
TGCAGGCCCTGTTCAACAATATCACTGTGCGGTTCACCCTGTTTATGTTGGGAACGGTCTGTCTGGTCGCGCTCGCCGTTCAGGCCGTAAGGGCGGTCATGGCCTAGGTCTGTCGGTTTAGTCCCTACAGCGTTTTGACGGATGGACCCTTTGGCCAAGAGCGCCTATCCCACCCGCCCATGAGCAGAACGTTGAATATCGGCGGGGTCGAAATCGCTGGTCAGGTTCTGATGGCCCCGATGACGGGGGTCACTGACCTTCCATTTCGTCAGCTCGCCTCTCGTCTGGGTGCGGCCTATGTCGCCACCGAGATGGTGGCCTCGGCAGAGCTTGCGCGGGGACGGCCTGATGTTGTGCGTCGGGCTGCTGTGGGTGAGGGACTTGGCCTGACGGTCATACAGTTGGTCGGACGCGATCCTGAGGCTATGGCCCTGGGGGCCGAGATGGCGCAGCGGGCAGGGGCCGATATCGTTGACCTAAACTTTGGCTGTCCAGCCAAGGAGGTGACCGGTTCAGCATCGGGCTCTGCACTCATGCGCAATCCGGACCTTGCCGCCCGGATCATCGAGGCGGTGGTTGGTGCGGTGACTTGTCCCGTGACCGTCAAGATGCGCCTGGGCTGGGACCAGGCCACGCTCAATGCTGTCGATATTGCCAAAAAAGCACAGGCGCTCGGTGTGGCTGCAGTGACGGTCCATGGCCGCACACGCCAGCAGTTCTACACTGGTTCTGCCGACTGGCGGGCGGTCGGCGAGGTGAAGGCAGCCCTGACGATACCGGTCATCGTCAACGGCGACATCCTGTCTGCAGAGGATGCCAGACAGGCTCTTTCTCAATCGGGCGCGGACGGCCTGATGCTGGGACGCGGCGTTTATGGTCGGCCCTGGCTGGCGGCTCATCTTGATCGCGCCCTCGCGGACGGTACCCGATTATTGGAGCCGGGCCCTGCAGAACGCACCGCGATCGTCATTGACCACATGCGCGCCTCCGTCAGCTTCTATGGCATGCCCTTGGGACTGAAGATGTTCCGCAAACATCTCGGCTGGTACATCGAGCAGGCACCCTGGCCGGGTGACGCCTTGCAGCGACGCATGGCCAAGGCCGCGATCTGTAGGCTGGATGATCCAGAGGCGGTCGAGCGTGCCGTGACTGATCTTTGGGGCTCAGTCGCCGATGAATGTAGTGATATGCCTGTTGAAATTTCGTCACAGTTGGTTGAAGTTACTGCTGCATGACGGACACAGTACCAGTGAGGCCAGCCGAGGTGCCGTCGCCCCAAGCGACGGCTGGCGAAGTGCCGCTCTGGACACGGTTTGCAAATGGTCGCGCCAAGGCCCTCTTTGCAGCGGCCTATGGCCTGGCCGTTCTGGTAACAGCTGCAGCAATCTGGCTGGTTGCGGTGGCCCCTGGTGCGGGTCCTGACGATGGCGGTGCCAGGGCTCTGGCCGGCCAGGCGGTCCTTTACATTCTCCTTGCGAACCTGATTTTGATCAGTGCGCTTGCTGTGGTGATTGGGGCCCAGGTCATGCGTCTGGCCAAGGGCCGTAAGACGGACCCTGGGGCCCGGCTTCACCTTCGGTTTGTGGCCCTGTTTTCGTTGGTCGCAGTGGCACCGGCGATCCTGGTCGCTCTTGTGTTCGGCGTTCTGGTCAATCGGGGGGTTGACCAGTGGTTCAGTTCGAACGTGCGATCGGCCGTTGAGAATGGGGCCCGGATAGGCGGTGCCTATGTCGACGATGTGAGCTCGACCATGGAGCGCGATCTGGGCGCCATGGCCAATGAGCTGGGTGCCGTACGCCCCATGTTCGAAGACCGGATTCAGTTCTCGGGTGCCCTGACCCAGATTGCCGATTTTTTTGGCTATCCGGCGGTCTACATTTTGGACAGTGATGGAAAGGTATTGGCTCAGGGCCTGCTGCCCGAGGCTCCCCCCTATGTCGCACCGCCCGCGTCTGCGTTTCAGACGGCGGATGGGGACGATGTGCCTGTGGAGGTGACAGAAGATCCTGATGTGATCCGAGCGGTCTACCCGCTTTCCAGTTATGGGGATGCTTGGCTCTATGTTGTGCGACCCCTGGCACCCGGCCTGGTCGGCAGAATGAGGACGAGCGCTGAATCAATTCAGAGATATCGCGAAGCCGAAGAAAGCCGGGCCAGAATTCAGGCTGCATTCGCTCTCAGCTATCTCGAGACAGCGCTCTTGGTTCTTGTAGGTGCAGTCTGGCTGGGTATGTCGGCGGCAAGTGCGATCTCGGCACCCATCGGTCGCCTCGTCAAGGCCGCCGATCAGGTGGCCGGGGGTGATCTGACGGCGCGTGTAGAAAGCGACGGCGCACCCGGAGAAATCGCGGCCCTTTCTGATGCTTTCAATCGCATGACCAGTGACCTGCAGGCACAGCAGACGGCTCTGAAGGCTGCGAGTGAGGAAGCGCAGGACCGAAGTCGGTTCATCGAGACTGTCCTTTCCGGGGTGAGCGCCGGGGTCATTGGCCTGGATCGCAGAGGTCGAATATCGGCCATCAATGATAGTGCCCTCCAGTTGCTGTCCATTGACGAGGAGCAGGTGCGCGGTCAGCCCTTGGCCTTGATTGCGCCTGAACTTAGTGAGCTTGTCGGGCGTGTTGAGGCTCACATTGAGGAAGATATCGACGTCAGTCGCGAAGGTGATACCCGCCGTCTGAGGGTAAGAATAGAGGGCGGTCAGGGCGGTGAGATGGTCCTTACGTTTGACGATATAACCCGTCTGGTCACGGCCCAGAGAAATGCAGCCTGGAGAGATGTGGCGCGTCGTATCGCTCATGAGATCAAGAATCCGCTGACACCCATCCAGCTCTCGGCAGAGCGGTTAAGGCGCAAGTACCGCTCGCGTATCGGTTCGGACGTGGAGGTGTTTGACCGCTGTACCGACACCATTATTCGCCAGGTTGGTGACATCGGTCGAATGGTTGATGAGTTCTCGTCCTTTGCGCGTATGCCTGCCCCGAGGTTTGCGCCTGAAGACCCTGCCGAGCTTCTCAGGCAGGCTGTGTTTGCACAGCGGGTTGCCTTTCCCGATATCGCGGTGGACCTGGCGGAGCCACTGCCCCAGGTCAAGCTCAATGCCGATGGGCGGATGGTGGGCCAGGCGCTTGCCAATATCCTGAAAAATGCCGGCGAAGCCGTAGCGGCTCGCCGACTGACCGTGCCAGCTGCTGAAGGTCAGACCGGTATTGCAGCCCGTCTTGAAATCGATGCCCAGCATCGTCTGGTCTTCATCATCGAAGACGATGGCAAGGGCCTGCCTGATCGAGATCGTGATCGACTGACTGAGCCCTATGTTACGACCCGCGAAAAGGGCACAGGGCTTGGCCTGGCGATCGTGAAACGCATCTGTGAAGATCACAGCGGCGAGTTGAAGCTGGCGGATGCCGAGAGCCTGAACGGGGCTCGGGTCTGTCTCATTTTTCCCCTCAACCCCCATGCTGCCTCGGCTTCGGACGTCCGCTCGTCCGGCGTTGCTGCAGCTGAATAGCGAGGACATATGCGTTCCACCGGTGCTGACATCCTTATCGTGGACGATGAGGCTGACATCCGCGAGCTGGTATCTGGCCTGCTCGAGGATGAGGGTCATGCGGTTCGCGTAGCAGCCAACTCCGAAGAGGCGCTTGCCGGGATCCGGGCTCGCAAACCTTCGCTTATTGTCCTGGACATCTGGATGCAGGGTGGAGGCATGGACGGGCTTGAGATGCTCGACATGGTGCGTGAGTTGGATGCGGATCTCCCGGTCGTGATGATGTCAGGTCACGGCAATATCGAAACAGCGGTCAGCGCCCTTAAGCGGGGGGCTTATGACTTCATCGAAAAACCCTTCAAGTCAGACCGGCTTGTCGTCGTTGTAGAGCGCGCACTTGAGGCGGCCACGCTTAAGCGTGAAAACCGTCGGCTGCGGGCACAGACAATGAACCCGACGGGTCTGATCGGGCGTTCTGCAGCTGCACAGGTACTTCGAACCACTATAGCCAAGGTTGCGCCGGCCAATAGCCGTGTCCTGATTTCCGGACCACCCGGATCTGGCAAGGAGCTTGTTGCACGCCAGATTCATGAGGCCAGTCCGCGTGCCCGTGCAGAGTTTGTTGCCATATCTGCTGCCGGTATGACGCCGGAGCGCCTGGATTCGGAGCTGTTTGGCGAGGAAGGCCATGATGGTCGGCCGCGCAAGATCGGCCTGTTTGAGCGGGCGCATGGTGGTACGCTCTATATTGACGACGTGTCCGACATGCCGCGCGAGAGCCAGAGCCGGGTACTGCGTGTTCTAGTAGAACAGAGATTCCGGCGCGTGGGTGGTGAACAGGATGTACAGGTCGACGTGCGCGTCGTGACCTCAACGTCCAAGGACCTGAAGGCTGAGATCTCTGAAGGGCGTTTCCGGGAAGATCTGTTTCACCGTCTGAATGTCGTACCCATCCGTGTGCCCGCCCTGGCCGAACGCCGGGAGGACATTGGCGAGCTGGTCGAATATTTCATAGATATCCTCGCCACCTCCCAGGGGTTGCAACGGCGTCGGATGGGCGATGATGCCATCGCCGTACTTCAGGTCCATCCGTGGCCAGGAAACGTGCGTCAGTTGCGCAACAATGTTGAGCGCCTTCTCATTCTGGCCATTGGCGATCCTTCCGATCCGATCACCGCAGACATGCTTCCCCAGGAAGTGGCATCCTCAGGAACAGGGTCGTCAATCGGAGCCGAGCGCATCATTGCGCTTCCGCTGCGGGAGGCGCGGGAAGTGTTCGAGAGGGAGTATCTAGCGGCGCAGATCATGCGTTTTGGCGGCAACATCTCCCGCACGGCGGCATTCATCGGCATGGAGCGATCGGCTCTTCACCGGAAGCTGAAGTCATTGGGTGTTTCGCCGTCAAGAGGCGGGGACGATGAAGAGGGAAGCGGGGACTGATGTCACGGGTTGCTTATGTAAACGGGTGCTATCAAACCCATAGTCAGGCTGTCGTGCACATCGAGGACCGCGGCTTCCAGTTCGCCGATGGCGTCTATGAGGTCTGGGGTGTGTTTGGTGGACGTCTCGCTGATTTTGAGGGTCATATGGCTCGGCTGCATCGCAGCCTGAACGAACTGCAGATTTCGATTCCGATGTCGCCTGCGGCTCTGAAACGGGTTCTGGACGAGACTATCCGCAGAAACCGTGTCCGCGACGGGATTGTCTATCTGCAGGTCACGAGAGGGACAGCCCCCCGTGACCACGCCTTTCCAAAGGATGTTGCGCCAAGTGTCGTGGTGACGGCCAAGCGGGTGGATGCCTCTAAGGGCGAGGCTCTTGCTGCGCGCGGTGCTGCCGGTGTGACCCAGCCGGATACCCGCTGGGGCCGGTGCGACATCAAAACCGTGGGTTTGCTTGCCAATGTCCTGGCCAAACAGGCAGCTCGCGAACGCGGGGCCTATGAATGTCTTCTGGTCGACGAGATGGGGCTGATCACGGAAGGGTCTTCGACCAACGCCTGGATCGTTGACGAGAGCGGCAGGCTGCGAACCCGTGACACTCAGGCCAATATCCTGCGGGGGGTTACGCGCACGAGGCTTGTGGAGATCATTGCCGAGGAGGGCCTGGAACTGGATGAAAGGCCATTCACGGTGGATGAGGCTAAAAAGGCCAGGGAGCTTTTTGTGACGGCGGCAAGTACTTTTGTGATGCCTCTGGTATCTCTGGACGGTGTCAAGATCGGGGATGGCAAGCCCGGTCCCGTGGCGACCAGGCTGCGAGCACTCTATGTCCAGCAGGCTGAACGCGACGCCATTTAGCTAAGGCCAAGGTTGCGGGCTGGCGATTGTGGCGTCTAAGATGGACCGTCGGGTCCAGCTCGACCCTGTGGCGCTCCCCGTGGCTGCAGCGAAACAACAAAGAACAGGAAAAACCTGCCATGTCGCAAGACAAGCGTCAGAACCTCCAGGACACTTTTTTGAACAGTGTCCGCAAGTCCAAGACCCCACTGACCATCTTCCTGGTCAATGGCGTCAAACTTCAGGGCATTGTGACCTGGTTTGACAACTTCTGTGTGTTGCTGCGCCGCGATGGGCAATCCCAACTGGTTTATAAGCACGCAATCTCAACCATCATGCCTTCGGCTCCCGTGCAGCTGTACGAGCCTGACGCCGATGAAGACTGAAAGTCTGTCCTGGCCGGGCAAGTCTCAGTTGCGGTTTGGTCGTGGTCTTTGGCGTGCCCGTCACTGCGAGCAGAGGCTCAAGTGTTTGTTTGATCTCCAGAGAACCAGACCCTGACTTCCAAACATATTGATCACGGCGTCCCTCTGATCCGTGCGGTTGTCATTCACCCCGACACCCGGAGCGAGGGTGGACGTGAGGCGTCAGAAAGGCTTGAGGAGGCTGTCGGTCTTGCCCGTGCTCTCGACCTTGATGTCCGGGCCGAGGAAATCGTTCGTCTGAGAAAGACGACGCCAGCCACTCTTTTTGGCTCGGGAA
>JBFZCB010000213.1:0-6182 GCA_041308165.1 Caulobacterales bacterium | reverse complement strand
GCCAGGCACCTTTCCGTAAAGTTTGCCTTGGCGGCATCATATTCAGTCCTCAGCCGCTCAATGAGCGCAGCAGCTGGTACGACATCATGAACCGCCCCAGCGCCCTGTCCGGCCGACCAGACGGTTTTCCAGGCCTTGGCTTCGTCGCCCATGTCGAGCTTGTGATCTGGAAGCTGCTTGGGGTCGATGCCGTTGGCTTGAAGGGACTTGATCATGAAGTTGGCCGGGATCCCTGAAACAGCCGCCGTATGAACGATGTCGGTAGCGCCGGATTCGATGATCATATCCTTATAGGCTTCGGGTGCCATGGCTTCTGAGGTGTTGATGAACCGTGTCCCCATATAGGCAAAGTCTGCCCCCATCATGAGCGCCGCGGCTACATCCTGGCCGGTCGACAGGCAGCCGGACAGGATGATTGTGCCTTTGTAAAACTCCCTCACTTCGTTGATGAGGGCAAAGGGATTGATGATTCCGGCATGGCCGCCAGCTCCGTTCGCAACCAGGATGAGGCCATCAACACCAGATTCAGCGGCCTTGCGGGCGTGGCGGACATTGGCGATGTCGTGAAAGACGACGCCACCATAGCCATGAACGGCTTCAACCACATCACGCACGGCACCCAGCGACGTAATGATCAGCGGAACCTTGTGCTCGACCGACACCATCATGTCGGCCATTAGGCGGGGATTGGTCGGGTGTACGATATGGTTCACGCCGAAGGCTGCGGCATCGGGCTTGAGACGGGATTTGATTTCGATCAGCCAGTCCCTGTAGCCCTCGGTCGTGCGCGCGTTCAGGGAAGGAAAGGTACCAATGATTCCGGCATTGCAGCATTCGACGACCAGATCTGGACCGCTTACGAGGAACATGGGTGCCTCGATAATCGGCAGCTTCAAGCCCTTTTGCAGGGATGCGGGAATAGCCATATCGTCGTCCTCCGTTGTCTTTTGCTACGCTTAGCTGGACGACGCTGGGGAATGCAAATGTGCAGGGCCGGTGGCCCACATTTAGTGGCGACCTATCAGATTGGAGATGCGGTCGACCCCGGAGACCGGGGGGCTGGACCCTGGCCAAGTCAGGCGGGCGCCAGCAAGCCGAGCCCCGTCTGCTGATGGCCCTTCACCGATCTGTTCGCGCAGGTTAAAGCGGGGGCATGACAACAGATATTTCCGGCCTCCGGCAGCTTGGCCAGATCTCGGCGGCTCCAGCCAGTCCAGAAACAGCCGAACTCGAGCGGGTACCCAATCCTCACCCTGGTACGCTTTATCTTGCGCGGTTCACGGTCCCAGAGTTCACGAGCCTTTGCCCTGTTACGGGCCAGCCGGATTTTGCTCACATCGTCATAGACTATGCGCCGGCGGATTGGCTGGTCGAGTCCAAGAGCCTGAAACTGTACATGACCAGTTTCCGAAATCATGGGGCCTTTCATGAGGACTGTACTGTGGCCATCGGGCTGAGGCTCGCAGATCTCCTGAAGCCCAGGTGGCTGCGGATCGGCGGTTACTGGTACCCCCGTGGAGGCATTCCTATCGACGTGTTCTGGCAGACCTCAGGCCCACCTGAGGGCTTGTGGCTCCCAGATCAGGGGGTACCAACCTATAGAGGGCGGGGCTGAGAGTTTAGGGGCCGGCGACTGATCTGGCCTTGAGCTTACGCAGTATCGCTGGGGGTGTCGTTTTTGGTTTCCTGTCATTTGTTCTCCCTTCCCCTTCAAACCGAGCGGTCTAGCCCATCTTCATGGGCCCGGGACGATCTCCAAACAGGAGACACAAACCTATGAGTGGACGTCTCCCGCTTGAGGCCTGGGGTCGCAAACTCCTATCGCGTCTGCAGGAGCGCTCTGATCAGGCGGCCTGGTCGCGTTACGGCTTCGAGTTCCTGATGTTTGGGCTAAAGCAGGGCTGGGCCTGCCTGTTCGGCGGCTTGATGCTGGCGCTTCTGTTAGGAACGCACCTGTTCTGGCCATCGCAAGGTGGACTGATCCCACGCTATGATTTCCTTGTCATTGCCGCCGTTGCCATTCAACTGGCCATGCTGGGGTTCAGGCTTGAGAGCCTTGAGGAGGCTCGGGTAATCCTCGTCTTTCATATTGTCGGAACGGTCATGGAGATGTTCAAGACCGCCCACGGGTCGTGGATCTATCCGGAACCCTCCTGGCTACGCATTGGTGATGTGCCGCTTTTTTCCGGCTTCATGTATGCCGCGGTCGGCAGCTACATTGCGCGGGTCCAGCGCATCTTTGATATCCGCTTTCGCCACTATCCGCCGTTGTGGACGACTTGGGTCCTGGCTGCAGCCATCTACATCAACTTCTTCTCACACCATTGGCTACCTGATGTCCGACTTGCGCTTTTTGTAGCTACGGCCGTTCTGTTCGGTCGAGGATGGTTCTATTTCACCCCTGACAGAAGGCGACGTTCGATGCCCTTCCTGCTTGGGTTTCTACTTGTCGCTGTGTTCATCTGGTTTGCGGAAAACCTTGGTACCTATGCGCAGGCCTGGACCTATCCGGACCAGGCAGACGGCTGGACCCCTGTTTCACTGGCAAAGCTTGGTAGCTGGTTTCTGTTGATGATGATTTCCGTAGTTCTGGTTTCACTGGTGCGAAGGCCGCAGGATGAGCCGGAACCTGTCTCAGGCAAGAAGGGATCAGGCCCAGGATCATAGCCCAGGATCATGGGTCCCGATCTTAGCTTCGGGCCGACCCAGTCACAGAGTCCATTGCGCCGCTTTACGTTGACATCACTTTGCCGTGGTGCCTTTTTTTGCATCAGTCTCGATAGGGTTTGGTCTCACAAGGATTGGCCAGCGCCCTAGGGGCGATAGGATGTGATGGCATTCAGGTCAGGCCTGACCCGTTCAAGCAGCGGTTCAGTCACGGTTCCGATATGGATGAACCCGGCAACTCTTTCGTCGGCCTGAACCTCAAACAGGGCGAGCGCCTCGGGTTCATAGCTGTACCAGTCAGTGATCCAGGACGCTGAATAGCCAAATGCGTTGGCCGCATGTTCAAGGTTCATACAGACCGCACCAGCTGACAGTTGCTGTTCCCAAATGGGTTTGGAACCGGGTTTCGCCGTTGAGATTACAAGTATCGTGACGGGTGCAGCCCTAAGCTTGGCCAGGACGGCCTGGGCCTTTGCGGGCAGTCCCAAATCCATGGCCAGAGTTTTCAAACTTTCAGCCAGGTCGACACGGCTTTGGATGCCCAGAACGACAAACCGCCAGGGGAAGAGCTTGCCATGATCTGGCGTCCTGGCCCCGATATGAAGGATTTCGTCGAGCTCAATAGCGCTTGGTCCGGGATGGGAGAGTGATTGGGCGGGTGCTGATCGGCGACTGGACAGGCGCAAGCGCAGTTCGCTCGATGGGGTGGGCAACGCGAGGGGCGCGCCAAGCTCGGATGTGTTTTCGGGTTGGATCATGAAGACTAGCTAGGCGTTCGGGGCAGGCTGCGCCATAGAGCATCTGTGTCTGATCCGTCCGAATCTCTCAAGCCCGAAGCTGTCCTCGAGACCGCCGCCCAGCCGATACCGGCCTGGGCAAAGGACATGCCTGCCCATGTCCCTTGGCAGGATCTTGGATATGAGGTGGTTCATGAAACTCCTTGGCTCGCCCTGACCCAGCATCAGGCCATTGCGCCGACAGGCCGTGAGACCAGCTATGGCGTTCTGAGGTTCAAGAATGTCGCCACTGGGGTCCTGCCGGTTCATCCCGATGGTACTGTGACCCTGGTCGGACAGGCTCGCTTTGCCCGTTCAAACTATTCCTGGGAAATGCCTGAGGGAGGGGCCTCGTCGCAGGAGGACCCGTTCACGGCCGCTCAGCGTGAACTGGCAGAAGAAGCAGGACTTTCCGCTGAGAGCTGGGCACTTGCGCTCAGGATCGAGGTGTCGAATTCCGTAACCGATGAGATCGGTTTGACCTGGATTGCATGGGATCTGACCCCTGTGCCACGCGAACCGGATCCAACTGAAATGTTCAGGGTGGTGCGGGTGCCCTTCATGACGCTCCTGCAGGAAATCGAGCGGGGCGCTGTTCTGGACTCCTTTACTGTGGCAACTGCCTACCGGGCCTACCATATGGCGCGTGAAGGACTGCTGCCAGGTTGGCTGGCGCATGCCATGTTGACGCGGGTATAACGGCTCGCGCCGGAGCCACGTCATCATGTCAGTATCCAACTCGCTCGAGGTCATTGACGGCCAGCAGGCTGAGGGACATTCGGTCTGGTCAAGCCTGCGCCAATCCGCTGAAGAGGCTGCGCGAAGCGAGCCTCATCTTGGCTCGGTCATGAATGCGACCATCCTGTCGCATCTTGATTTCGCCAATGCGCTCAGCTTCCAGATCGCTCGCAAGATCGGCGATAACGAGCTCACGGCTATGAGCGTAAGGGAGGTCTGTGCCTTCGCCTTCTGGTCCGACAGCTCTATTGTGCGCGCCGCTGAAGCTGACCTCAATGCTGTCGCCGAGCGGGACCCAGCCATAAAAACCCTGTTGCAGCCTTTTCTGTACTTCAAAGGGTATCAGGCCCTGCAGGCGTCGCGGGTCGCGCACTGGTTATGGACTCAGGGGCGCGAGACACTGGCATTCCATTTTCAGAGCCGCATCTCGGAACTCTTTCAGATCGATATCCATCCGGGCGCAAGACTGGGTTCCGGCCTGTTTCTGGATCACGGCACTGGGATCGTCATTGGTGAGACCGCTGTGGTGGGGGATGATGTTTCGATGTTGCATGCGGTCACCCTGGGCGGGACGGGCGCCGAGCGTGGAGATCGTCATCCGAAGATCGGAAAAGGCGTGCTTCTGGGAGCGGGTGCAAAGGTTCTTGGCAACATCGAGGTTGGTGACTTCGCCAAGATCGCTTCCGGTTCGGTCGTCCTGAAATCTGTGCCTTCCGGTTGCACAGCGGCAGGCGTGCCTGCACGTCTTGTAAACTGCCCGACGGGAGCTGAACCTGCGCGGACGATGGATCACACCCTGGCCGATGTCGACTATGACTTTGTAATCTAGGGTTCCAATCAGCCCGTCGGTTCTCTAGATTTCGGCTCAGCCTAATCAAACCTTATGAAAGCCCGCCCAGATGAATGAGTCTGACATGAAGCGCATCGAGACTCATCTCAAGCGCACTTTCAATACTGGCGGCATCATCGTGAAGGCGCGTCCTCGCGTATCCGACTCAGCTGAGGTCTATGTTGGAGATGAGTTTATCGGCGTTGTCTTTGCGGATGAGGACGAGGACGGCAGCTTCATGTTCGAAATGGCAATCCTGGCAGAGGATCTGCCGCCAGCCTAATCGCCACTGAATGAGGAGGGGCTGAGCCCTAAACTCTCCCCAAGCCTTAAAAAACCCCGGGTGGACTGGCCACCCGGGGTTTTTATTGCCTCAGGAAACGCTGAAATATCAGCGCTTGCCGAAAATGATGTCAGCCAGCTTGGCCAAGAAGCCCCGTGGAGCTTCAGTCGCACGTGCCGCGCTCTCAGCCACATCTTCAACAACATCGGCGGTTTTAGCCGCCACGACCTTGGCTGTATCCTGGGCGACATCGGCTGCCTTTGCGGCGACGCCCTTGGTGGTTTCAGCCGCTTCGCTGGCAGCATCCTTGACGGCCTCTACGGCGTCAGCTGCGGTCTCACGTGCGGCTGCGGCAGCCTTGGTTGCTGTCTTCTTGGCGCTGGTTGCGGCTTTCGCGACCTTGGCCTTCACCGAGTCGACGCCTGTCGCGCTGGCCGTCTTTGCCTTTGCAGTCGCCTTGGGAGCCGCGGCCTTAGGCGCTGCAGCCTTTGCCGCCGCCTTGGGAGCCGCGGCCTTGGGCGCGGCAGCCTTTGCAGCCGCCTTGGGAGCCGCAGCCTTGGGCGCTGCAGCCTTTGCCGTCGCCTTTGGAGCCGCAGCCTTGGGCGCTACGGCCTTTGATGCGGTTGTGGCAGCCTTGGCAGCTGGAGCCTTGGTTGCTGATGCCGTCTTTGCGGCGGCCCCCGAAGCCTTCGCCGTCGCGGTGGTGGCAGCTGCTGAGGTCGTTTTTGATGCTGCCGATTTGGCTGCAGCCGGTTTGGACGTAGACGGTGACTTAGCCATGAGATACCCGACCCTCGGATTAAGCGGCCACGGGGAAGCTCGGGCCACGATAAATATGATTCGGTATAATAGCGGCGTTTGCTCAATGTCATATAGCCCAGTTCAAATC
>JBFZCB010000212.1:0-8221 GCA_041308165.1 Caulobacterales bacterium | reverse complement strand
CAATACCGACGTCGAGGTTGACGTCTACGGTGGCGTGCGGGGCGAAACCGGTGGCTTTGCCTGGGATACAGGTGTTGTATTTTATGGATATCTGCCCGGTGCGAACTCCTCTTATGACTTCGTAGAGTTCAAGGCGGCCGCCTCGCGCGCCTTTGGTCCCGTGACGGCAGGGGCCGCCATCTTCTTCTCGCCCGACTTTTTCGGGGCCGACAAGGAGGCCACCTATCTGGAGGTCAATGCAGCCTGGTCTCCCATTGAGAACGTGAGCGTGTCAGGTGCCCTTGGCCAGCAATGGTTGAGCGTCAGTGACAACTATGTGGCCTGGAACCTTGGGGCTGCATATAGCTTCCCTGGAACGCCGGTCGCGCTTGACCTTCGGTATCACGATACCGACGTCAACACACCGTCGACCGCTATTGCTGACGGGCGCATCGTCGCCACCATCAAGGCCGCCTTCTAAGACAGGCCAAAGGGGCCGGACGAGTCTATCGTTCAGCCCCTCGTACCTCCAGGAACAAGAATGCCGCCCGCTGCGCAGAACAGGGGCGGCATTTTCTTATGCAGAACACCAGAAGCCTGCGCCGACAGGAACCCGCCAGGCGGAGGCCTCAGTCAGCCGCCGTAGCCGCGTCCGCCACCGCCAAAGCCACCTCGCGACACCACAGTTGTGCGACTCTGTGCCCGGCTTGGAGCTTGTTTAGCCACCTGACTGTCGTCTAAGCCCCGGGCCACGGTTCTGCCCGTGCGGTAGTCTGTGCCCAGGTAACCTCCAGTGCCATTGGTGTATTGGCCATTGCGATCCCGAAAGAGCGGTCCGCCCCCACGATACCCACCGCCGCCCAGCATCTGGCCGACGATGAAGCCCGTCAGGAGAGGGGTGAAGAAGGACCCTCCCCCAGTATTGCCATTGTTTGGCTGGCACTGATCAGGCCCCCATTCCCCCTCGCACTCTTCGCGACTTGCATAGCGGGGTGCCGACTTTTCCGCCTCGACGCGGGCATTGGCGAAGGCTGTGTCACACTCGGCGTCGGGGATGTCGTTGGCCTGCTTGCAAGCGTCAAGCGACACATAGGCAAGGGACTGGGGCGGGGGCTCTGGCACTGAAACCTGCGGCACTCCGCAGGCCCCCAGGGAAAACGTGGCCGTAGCCATGAGGCTGGTCAGGTGCATGCTGCGTGAGCGCATCATCCGTCGCATGGTGCGGGACTGAGGGAGTGCACTCTCGGCGATCTTTTGGTCAGTCTTGTCCATGGGTCAGGCCGTCATACAGGCGGCGTTGAGCAAACCGGCACAGATTGAGATCGATGCCATATAGATTGCCGGGGCCATTTCGCCGGCTTCGATCCGGGTCTTGAGATCTTTGAGCGCGAGGCGACTGACAACCAGGAAAACAAGAATCTGGATTCCACCTGCCAGCAGTGCCCAGGCCGCAAACTCTGGCAGGCTGACCGTATTGGAAAGAGCAGAAGCCAGGGGCAGCACGTAGCCGATCAGGGCTCCCCCCAGGGTCACGGCCGCAGCCGTATTGCCCTCACGGATCAGGGTGTGTTCATGATAGGGCGTGATCCACTGGTAAAGCAGCTTGAAGCCGATCGTGAAGGCTCCTGCCGCCGCAAAAGCGATCAGAAAGGCCGTCGCTCCATATTGGAATGCATACAGGCTGAACATTATTTCTTCCTCCGCTGCGCGTGCGCGCAGATATGAACGTGCGTAATCATGCGCTGAACTCGGCCATCTCCAAGGGGATGCCGATCATAATTTCGTGGCTCGTATCGCCGGCCTTACCCGCCGCATCCTGAGGCTGCATTTCCAGCGCCAGCATGAGCTCTCTGCCCCCGGCCACGTCACGGGCGTAGAGCATGCAGGTCTGGAATATCTTTGAATAGGGCACTGTAGCCGTCCGATCGTCCCAAACACTCTCCCACAAAGTAACCGGAGGTTGCACGGCGTCACTTTCCGCAAACCAGTACCGTGGGTAGTCGGGCAACTCTTCGGCGGCTCCCCGAAAAACAGGGTCCGACAGACGGTCACGCCAGACCCTGCGCTCGCGTTCTCCTGGTGGATAGGCCGACGTCCAGGGCACAAACAGACTGAAATCATACGGAACGCGACCGTCTGCATCATCGCTCATGGCCTGCAGCATCACATGATCATCTGTGTAGAAGCGGTGCACATACTGCCCCCCCTCCAGTTCGATCGAACCTTGCGCCGAAATGTTGAGCACATCACGATCGAGGCTGAACACGGTCTCATCCCCCATCCGGCGCCACGCGAGGGGATCCAGTGAAACCGTCCTGCCGATCGTGATATTGCGCACCTCGGCAATCCGGTTGGCCGGAATGGGGTCTTTCCCGCCGAACAGACGCTTGAACATAGGCTGTCTTACCCCGCAAGCGCTGAAGCATCTACCCTGTGAGCAGCGACATAGTAGAGGCGGTCGCCCGGATAGACGGGTTTGTCGGAGGGAGGATTGAAGGTCGGGGTATTGTCCTGGGTAGGCTGAATGGCCAGAAGCGTCGCGCTCTTGTCCAAGAGCGTCCGGGCAATCTCGCCAAAGGGCCGGGCCGCCCCATCAGGCCATTTGAGACTGAAAAGGGTCGCCGCCGGATCCAGGTGACTGGTAAGCGCGCTGATCACCTGGCTTGCACCGGGATCCTTGCAGGCCCGCGCCACCATCTCTGGGCCAGCCGACAGGACAACCTCGACCTCTGGACAATGCTGGTCGATCAGCCTTGCATGATCCTCATCCTCAAAATAGCAGACGATATGGGCATCGACTGAAGCCATGGCAGCCGCAGCCAGGGTCGCAGACAGCGTGTCTGAATCGTTATTGGTAAAGACCAGCACGCGGCTGGCCGTGCCCACCCCAGCCCTTATCAGTGCGGCTGTGGAGGTGAGGGTTTCGGCCTGGACGAACCTGACCCTTGCATCAATATCGGAGACCGACTGGCTCGCAACCAAGACTAGGGTCTGGCCTGCGGCCATGTCATGGCACAACTCCTCGATCATCTTGGGTGTGCGCGCCGGGTGGTAGCCGATCAGCACGATGGACTGGTGCATCTTGGAATAGTCTCCCTTTCCTGAGCGGCGGATACGCCAGACCTCGCCGATCGCAGCAAGGAGCTTGGCGACAATGGTGGTGAAGGCAGCAATCGCGCCGGGAAATACCCAGAACGCCGTTATCAGCCGACCCAGGTCCCCCTGCGGACTGAGATCGCCATAGCCCACAGTATAGGCTGTGGTGGCATACCAGTAGATGAAGGTGGAGGGGGAGATGAGTTCGGTCTCGCCAACCAGAACGAAGAGCCCCCATGTGGTGGTGACGTGAACGGCGATCAAAAGGAGGAGCAAGGGCCAATGCAGGTCTGCCATGGCGTGATAGGCCCTGTCGAATACCCGCACCAACTTCAGTCGCAGCAGCAGCATCTGGCCCTGGCCCTGACCGGGCCCTCTGCCCGACACACGGTAAGTTTTGACCGATGGCTAGTCAGTGTCAACCGTTCATGTTACGCGTAACAGGTACATGAGCGACCCAAGTCCAAAACATTTATCGTCAGCGAACACCCGTATCCGCGCCTGGCGCCAGTCCCGGCGCGATGCCGGTATGGTGAAGCTGGAACTGTGGGTCCCAAAAACCGCCCGCGATGATGTGAGGGCAGCGGTCCATGCGATCGTCAAAGAGTCGAACCGCGGACCCGAAATCGTCCGTCGCCCTAGAGCCAACCCCACCCACTTCCCATCTGGAGAGCCCCACGCCATGGATGCCGTTATCGAGACGCCCTGGACCGTATCCACAATCCGCGACGCCCTGGAAGCGTCCAGCCTTGTCCGTGAAGGCGAGATGACACTTCGCGTTGTCGAAGGTGCCGACCCTGTCCTACTGGCCACCATGCATGAATATGGAGACCTTCCTATCTACCTCTCGGTCGGCGGGGCCCAGATCATGGGCTCGGTTCTGCTCTGGCCCGTGTCCGAGCAGACCGATGCGGCCGCCTTCAACGAGTTTCTCCTGAAGGCGCAGCGGGTCGTGCCCCTATCCAACTTCGGGATCACGACAATTGGCGATCAGGATATTTACGAACTGATGGGAGAGCTGTCGTCAAAGACGACATTGCAGACGATACTCATCGAACTGCGTACACTGGCCGAAAATGCCATTGACGCCACCGAACTGCGCCAGTCCTTTGGTGCCACTTCACCTGACGCAGCCTGAACCGGAGACCCGAAATGTCCATGCTCGCAAAACTCTCCGCTCTTTTCCGCGGCACAGCCCGTGAAGCCGGCCAGTCACTGGTCGACGCCAACGCCCTCAAGATCCTGGACCAGGAAATCCGTGACGCCGACACCGCACAGGGCAAGGCCCGCGACGACCTGGCGGGCCTGGTAGCCCGTCGCCGGATGGCCGAAAACGAAATGCAGAGCTTCGGCGACCAGATCGCCAAATATGAAGCCTCCGCCCGGTCTGCCATGGGCCAGGGCAAGATGGACCTGGCCCGTGAGGTTGCCCAGCGCATTGCCGAACTGGAAACAGAGATTGGAACCCGTGGCCCCCTTATCGAGGGTATGAAGGAAGCCGAAGCCCGCCTGCGCCAGGCGATTGCCGCCACCGACCAGAAGATCGAAACCCTCAAGCGCGAGGTCGACATCGTCAAGGTCAACGATTCCGTTCAGCGTGCGCAGACCTCGGTTGCCCTGCAGTCGCAGGGTGCTCATTCCCGCATCGGCTCCGCTGCCGACAGCCTTGCCCGCATCAAGCAGCGCCAGGCCGTCCAAGAAGAAAGGCTGCGCGTCGGTCAGGAGGTCGAAGATCGGCGAACCGGTGCAGATCTGGATGCCAAGCTCAAGGAGGCAGGTATCCTGCCCGGCCATGCGTCGACGGATGACATCCTGGCCCGCCTTTCAGCCCCAAGTCCAACGATTGTGACGCCCCAGATCGAGATGAAGTCGGCCGACAAGGACCCGGCCTGACCCCTGCCCCAATCCCT
This sequence comes from Caulobacterales bacterium, assembly GCA_041308165.1. Taxonomy (GTDB): domain Bacteria; phylum Pseudomonadota; class Alphaproteobacteria; order Caulobacterales; family Caulobacteraceae; genus Brevundimonas. The sequence goes on along the minus strand of JBFZCB010000212.1, from coordinate 3,236 downwards.
TGATGTCTCAAGGAGAGGGCCTTGTGTCAGGCCAGCCGCCTACTCAATGGTCTGGCCTGACAAAGTCGGGCAGGTGTTTTTACGGGCAGCACAGGGTACTCCCACTGCTCGCGGGCCCTGCCCGCCTGCCCTTCCGCCCCGTGAATGCGACACCTCGCCGGTCATACGGCGCGGTGGCAAAGGAAGAAACCCATGGAACGCATAAGCCTGGATCCCCGCCCCAACTGGCAAGCCACCGCCGAGGATCTCGGCTTCACGTGGCATCATGATTCCGGGGCCACCTACTGGGATGAGACCGCTGCCTACGCCTTCACACTGAAGGAAATCGAAGAGGGTATTGAGACACCCACTGCCGAGCTGCAGGACATGTGCCTGGCCCTTGTCGATGAAGTCGTAAAGTCAGAACGGCTGATGGAGCGGCTCGAGATACCAGAACCCATGCGCGACTACGTAGCCGGGAGCTGGACGCGCGGTGAACCCTCTCTCTACGGCCGCATGGACTTTGCCTACGATGGTGACCAGGAGGGATCGCGTGGGCCTGCGAAACTCTATGAGTACAACGCCGACACACCCACCAGCGTCTATGAGACGGCTGTCTTCCAGTGGCTTTGGCTTGAACAGCAGATTGCTGCGGGCGTCCTGCCGGAAGATGCCGATCAGTTCAACAGCCTGCATGAACAACTGGTCGCACGATTTGCAGCCATTTTCCCGCCGAACGAGACCGGCGAGCGCGGCTTTGTGCATTTCAGCTCAGACCCCGATTTCATCGAAGACAGGCAGACCGTGCGCTTCCTAGAGGACCTGGCCAAACAAGCCGGTCTTGATCCTCAGTTTGTGGCCATCGACCAGATCGGGCTCAATGCCGATGGACGATTTGTCGATCACGAGAACTGGCTCATCGGAGCGCTGTTCAAGCTCTATCCCTGGGAGCAGATGCTGCGGGACGACTACGCAAGGCCTCTGCCGGATGCTCAGGTCACGGTCCTTGAGCCCGCCTGGAAGGCTGTTTTGTCCAACAAGGGCATACTTCCCCTGCTCTGGGAGCGCCACGCCGGACACCCTAATCTCCTGGAGTCCTACTTCGACGAGGATCCCGGCACGGCCTCCCTGGGCAGTTCCTTCGTACGAAAACCCCTGTTTTCACGCGAAGGGGCCAATGTCGAACTGACCATCGAGGGTGATACCCAGCCCGTGCTTGATGGCGGCTATGGCCAAGGCCGGTTCATCCGCCAGGCCCTCCATAAACCGCCTGTATTCGCTGGCAATCACGTCATCATAGGCTCCTGGCTCGTCGGTAACGCGCCAGCCGGCATCGGGCTGCGTGAAGATTCCGGCCCGATCACCCGCAATACCTCGCGCTTCCTGCCACATTTCATTCAGGACTGACCGGGATTTTCGTGGTTTTTTCCCAGACAAACAGGTTGTCCAGCCGGGGTAACCGGTTACATTCGAGCTAAACTCATTGATGATGATCGCTTCGACCGCAGCCATGACGTATTCAGCCCCCAAGATGTCCCGCCGGTCCGCCATGTCCAAGCTTGCTACCCTCGCTACCCTTGGTGCGGGCTTTTTTGCGGTTCCTTCAAAGGTCCGGGCCACCACCGTCAGCCCAATGCCACCTTCGGGCCTAGACCATGATGCCCATATCGACTGGTTGATCAGCCAGATGACGCTGGTCGAGAAGGCCGGCCAGCTGAACCTGCTGAACGATCCCTTCCGGTTCAGGCCCCAGAGCGTCAATCCGACAGACGGGCAAGGCGATCCGGCCCGCGTAGCCAGAATGATCCGGGCCGGTGAACTGGCCAACCTCTTTAACGGCGTTGGGGCCGAAGCGGGACGGCGCATACAGCGCATTGCCGTCGAAGAAACCCGTCTGAAAATCCCGATGCTGTTCGCCGCCGACATCATTCATGGGCTCTATACGGTCTTTCCCGTACCTCTGGCGGAGGCGGCGGCCTTTGACCCGGATCTGGCAAGGCGAACCGCCAGGGCTGCAGCTCTGGAGGGAGCCGTTTCAGGCATCCATCAGAACTATGCCCCCATGATCGATGTCGCCCGTGACCAGCGCTGGGGACGCGTGGTTGAGGGCGCAGGCGAAGACGTACTGCTCAACCAGCGCCTTGCGGAGGCGCGAGTCCGGGGGATTCAGGGCGACTACGGCCTTGACCACCCCGACGCCCTGGTCGCCACACCCAAGCATTTCATCGCCTACTCTGCCGCCCAGGGCGGCATGGAGTACAATACCACCGACATGTCTGAAGCGACCCTGCGCGGCGTGTTCCTGCCTCCATTCCAGTCGGCCATCGATGCCGGGGCGCTGTCGGTCATGAGCGCATTCAATGACCTGAACGGCATACCAACCTCTGGCAATCACAGAATGCTGACACAGGTTCTCAGGGGCGAACTCGACTTCACCGGCTTTGTCGTCTCTGACTACACCTCAGAGCAGGAACTCATTGCTCATGGCTTTGCCGAGGATGGCCGTGACGCTGCGCGCATCGCCATGCTTGCGGGCGTCGACATGAGCATGGTGTCAGGCCTTTATCTGCGACATCTTCCGGATCTGGTCGAAAAGGGAGACGTGCCGCTTGCACGGCTGGATGAAGCCGTCCGCCGAGTGCTGAAGGTCAAGGCCGCACTGGGACTGTTCGACGACCCCTACCGCGGCACGGACCCCGTGCGTGAAAAGGCAGTCTGCGGCTCACGCGGACATTATGACCTTGCACGCGAGGCCGGATACAAGTCCATCGTCCTGCTCAAGAACGAGGGTGGAGTTCTGCCTCTGAAACGTGAGGGCCAGAAGATTGCCCTGATCGGACCCTTCGCCGACGATATTGACAATATCTTTGGTCCCTGGACGATCTGGGGAGACGAAAAGCACCGTATTTCGCTTGAGGCTGGCTTTCGAGCCGCCCTGGTCGACTCGCAGCTGCTTTCGGTCACACGCGGGTCGGACATCGAGGGACCGCTTTCAGGCGGGGTGGACGCGGCCGTTGCGGCCGCACGGGCCGCCGATGTTGTGGTCCTTGCCGTCGGCGAGGGAACCAGAATGTCCGGAGAGGCGCAGGCCCGCACGGAGATCATCCTTCCCCCCGCACAGCAGGCTCTGGCCGAAGCCGTTGCCGCCACAGGCAAGCCGCTCGTCGTCCTGCTCAGAAACGGCCGTGCGCTTGAACTCTCAGGCGCGATCAAGGCGGCTGAAGCCATTATGGTGACCTGGTTCCTGGGATCGGAGA
>JBFZCB010000211.1:0-13378 GCA_041308165.1 Caulobacterales bacterium | reverse complement strand
GGTACGGACTGGTCGCCCCTCCAGCGCTTCATCTTTGAAGATGAGATGTATGCTGCTGATGCTCCGGAGTTCAACTGGATCGGCTCGCATATGGTCGGTCCGGTTCTCTACACCTTTGGGTCCCCTGCCCAGTGCGAGCGCCATCTACCGTCAATCCGCAACGGGAGCGCCATGTGGGCCCAGGGCTTTTCGGAGACTGGAGCGGGTTCGGATCTGGCATCCCTGCGTACCCAGGCTCGGCTCGACGGCGACAACTATGTGGTGAATGGCGCGAAGATCTGGACGAGTGGTGCCTTTGAGGCCGACTGGCTCTTCTGTCTGGTCAAGACCGATACTTCCGGCAAGCCTCAGCGGGGGGTGTCATGTCTTCTGATCGACCTTAAGACGCCCGGCATCACCATCCGCCGTATCCGGCACCTCAGCAATGAAGCCCACCTTTGCGAGGTCTTCTTTGATGATGTGGTGGTGCCCGCAGAGAACCTGGTCGGACAGGAAGGCAAGGGCTGGTCCTATGCCAAGTTCCTGCTCGATCACGAGCGCACCAGCAGTTCGTTCATATTCTGGATCAAGCGGGAGCTGGCCCGGACACGAGAGCTCGGGCAGACCCTCCTGCGCAATGGCCGTCCGGCCATAGAGGACCCCCAGTGGGCCAGGCGTCTGGCGATTGCGGCGGCGGAAATCGAGGCTCACGAATGGTCGGTCCTTCGTGTTCTTTCGGTTGAACCTTCCGAATATCCGATCACGGCAAGAGCCTCCGCGCTCAAGGTCAAGGGATCTGAACTCCAGCAGACAATCACGGGTCTTCAGGTCGATCTGATGGGAGATCACTCGCTCCGTGATTATGGAGAAGATCAGCATCCGCCGTCGACAGATCCGAACTGGCCGGATGTGATACAGGGCCGAACCAGCCGTGCTCTGATGGCGCGCGCCTCGACGATCTATGGCGGTGCCCTGCAGATCCAGAAAAACCTGCTCGCCAAGCTGGCGCTTGGTCTCTGAGGCGAACCATGGATTTTCATCTCGGCGAAATGCAGCAGCTGATTGTGGATACCGCCCGCCGCCTGGTGGAGGCGGAGACGGGTCTTGATCAGTGGAGGGGGCGTCGCGAGTTTGCAGACGGCATCGACAAGAAACTATGGGACTCCATGGCCGAACTCGGATGGATGGGGCTTGCCGTCCCTGAGGATGCCGGCGGGCTTGGCGGATCCATGGAAGATGTCGCACTTCTCATGATCGAGCTGGGCAAGGGCATCGTCACAGAGCCGATCGTCAGTACGGCCATCCTGGCTGCCCATGTGCTGGATCGAACGCTTGCGGGCGATAGCCGCCAGGCCTGGCTGGAGAGGATTGCTACAGGATCGGTCAGGATCGCTCTGGCTCAGACAGATCCGGACGCTGAGGGACTCCAGCCTCTTTCAGCGCGTGCGACTTCGGGCGGCTATGTGCTCGAAGGCCACAAGTTCATGGTCCTAGACGCTCCGTCGGCGGATCATCTGATCCTGCTGGCACAGATGGACGGCACGCCGGCCCTCTTCCTGAGCGATGCAAAATCCGCGGCCATCCATGCGGTTGACTATCCTCTGATCGACGGCAGTCGGGCTTCGGATCTCAGTATCACAGGGCTCAACCTACCAGCGGAAGCGTTGCTGGCTTCGGGTGAGGAGGCCTTGTCCGTCGTTGAGAGTGCTCTTGATCGCGCCAGGGTGGCGCTTGTGGCTCAATCCGTCGGGGCCATGGATGCTACGGTCAGGATCAGTGCTGACTATGCCAGGGAAAGGCAGCAGTTCGGCCAGGCCATCGGCAAGTTCCAGGCTATCCAACATCTCGCGGCGGACATGTTTGTGGCGGCAAACCAGGCGCGATCCGCCCTCTATGCTGCCCTGGGCCCCATAGGGGCGGAGGCGTCGGTACAAGGACGCGCAACATCGGTTGCCAAAGTCGTCTCGGGTCTTTCCGGGCAGACGGTGTCTCGCAACGGCATTCAGATCCACGGCGGTTACGGGGTAACCGATGAATATGCGGTCAGCCACTATTACCGCCGCCTCCTTGTCCTTGAGAAACAGTATGGGGGTATCGACTTCCATGCCGGGATCCTGGCGGCCGGGGAGATGCGGTCATGAGCGTTGAGGCAGGACTGAAGGGGCGGGCCGTGGGAGAAGGGGACGACATGGCAGAGCCATCAAGGACTGGGCTTTCGTCAACAGGGCCGCTTGCCGCCCTCAAGGTGATTGACATGACCCGGGTCATCGCCGGGCCCTACTGTGGGCAGATCATGGGTGATCTTGGTGCCGATGTGATCAAGATCGAAAGGCCGGGCGAAGGGGATGATTGCCGCCGGGTCGGGCCGCCCTGGTACCGTGAACCGCAAGGGGAGTTACAGGGTGAGTCCACCTATTTCCAGTCGGTCAATCGCAACAAACGTTCTCTCGCGCTGGATTTTCAAAAGGCCGAAGGCCAGGCTCTTCTGCTCCAGCTGGCCGCGGACGCTGACATCCTGATCGAGAACTACAGGACGGGCACACTGGCTCGTTATGGTCTTGGGTATGAGCATCTTCAGGCCGTCAATCCTCGACTGATCTATTGCTCCATCACAGGTTTTGGGCAGACAGGGCCCTATAGTGGTCGCTCAGGCTATGATTTCCTTATCCAGGGCATGGGCGGGCTGATGAGTGTGACGGGCCATGCCGATGGTGAACCCGGCGAGGGGCCGATGCGGGTTGGGATCCCTGTTGCCGACCTGCTTGCCGGCTTGAATGCAGCCATAGGGGTCCTGGCAGCGGTTGAGCACCGTAACCGGACAGGTGAGGGTCAACATGTCGACATCTCCCTGTTTGATTGTCAGGCCGCAGCGCTCATGAACTCGGCTGCAGGCTGGCTGAATGCCGGTACCAAGCTGGGTCGCACAGGCAACGATCATCCGAGCGCCGCGCCATACGGTGTCTATGAGGTCGATGATGGACATATCATCGTGGCCACCTTCAACGATCGCGAGTTCAAGAGACTTGCGGTCGTGCTCGGACATCCAGAGTGGATCACGGATCCTCGCTTTGCCCGAAACGGTGACCGTGTCGCAAACCGGCCAGCCCTCAAGGCCGCTGTGTCTGCAGCCTTGCAGGGAAAGACAAGGGCAGAATGGGTCCAGATCCTCAATGAAGCGACGGTCTCTGCAGGACCGATCAACGATATCGAGGACATGGAGCGCGACGAGCATGCCATGGCTCGCAACATGTTCTTTGACATGCCTTCAGAAACATTCGGATCCGTTCGAATGGTCGCTTCTCCCTATCGGATGTCACAAAGTCCACCCGACTATCGCATTGCGCCACCCTCGGTTGGTCAACACAACACAGAGATACTGGACGATCTGGGCGTGGCCAGAGATGAACAGGCACGACTGAGAGAAGCCGGCATCATCTGAGCCCTGAGGGGAGGTCGCCTCCCTCAGATTCCTTTCTTGGTCTCAGTCCCCCGAGAACTGAGGGGGGCGACCCTCGCGCACAGCCTGGGCAAGCTCCTGGCGATCGGCGGTCAGTGTATTGAGCGCCTGACCGGCCATCTCCTCGCGCAACATGGTGTTGAAATCCGTCTCGAGCGAGCGCCGATAGTGACGCTTGGCCAAGCCCAGACTGCGTGTGGGCTGGGCCGCCAGACGCCGCGCAAGGTCGATGGCGGTTTCATGCACATCGGACGCATCGACCAACCGGTTGATAAGACCCCAGTCATTGAGGGTATCGGCCGTAACGGCGTCGCCCAGTAGCGCAATCTCGTTCAGCCGATGAAAGGGAATAATGCGCGGCAGGTAGAAGGAATCGCCGGCGTGCGGGATCATGACCTTGCGGATGAAGACATGGGTCCAGCGGCTGCCCTTAGCGGCGACGACGAGGTCAGCCAGTAGGGCCAGAAGCCAGCCCACGCCTGCGACGGTGCCATTCACGCCGCTCACCACAGGCTTTTCGATTTCCCACATCGCCCTGAACATCTCGATGTGCGGCCGCGACACGAAACGATAGTCCAAGGTCGTCCGAGGCGGGGGAGGCGGGTTCTTGGACGGGCCGCCGCCGACGCTGAAATCGCGGCCCGTACTGGTCACGACAATGGCGCGTACGTCCGGGTTGGTATTCGCCTCTCGAAAGAAGTTGGCATAGAGCCAGGCCGTGTCCTCATCGATGGCGTTGCGATGGGAAGGCCGGTCCAGAGTGAGGACGGCAATACCATCCGAGAGGGTGATGTTCAGGCCCTCAGTCGTCTCAGCGCTATCGGTCATGGCCGGTGTTCCTGTCGTCATATGATATCCAGCCCTGTCGGGCCTGCCCGCTCGGTTTGGGGGTCGTCTAGCGGTCCACGCGCAGGCGCACGATACTGTCACCGAACGGACCGTCGCGATTTTTCAGAGCCTCCTTGAAGCCGCCTTCCTGCATATCTGAACGGAACTTCGTGCGACGAGGCCCCCTGCTCAGATGGGCGCGGGCGTCCATTTCGACAGCCAGCCGTTGCATGGTCACGACACCCATCTGCTCCATCGCCAGGTTGACGATCCGCTTGTGGGTAGAGTTCAACTCGGGATCAACGAGGGCCACCCTTTGCGCCAGGGCCATCGCAAACTCGTCGAGTTCTTCAGCGGGTACCGCATCCAGCACGAGCCCAAGCTTGGCCGCATCGCGACCGAGCAATATGTCTCCTGTCATCAGCAGCCTTTTGGCCCATTGCGGCCCGAGGTGATAGGTCCACATGTGAGCGGGTGGTGAGCCATTGGCCCGAGTGGCTGGGAAGCCGATTTTTGCGTCTTCAGCCGCAATCAGCATGTCGCAGCGAAAGGCGATATCCGTTCCGCCAGCCAGGCAGTTGCCATGGATCTTGGCAATGACGGGCTTGTGCATTTCGTGAATGATGTTCGGCAGGGACTGGAAGCGTTCCATGCTCCAGCAGTCATTGTCGAAGTTGGCTGTCGTCTTGCGATAGGGGATGTCGTTGCCGCTATCGTCCTTCACCACCTCATAGGCGCTGATGAGATCGTAGCCGGCACAGAAATCCTTGCCCGCCCCGGACAGGAGGACGACGTTCACATCCTCCCTGTCATCGGCTTCGAGGAGAGCGTCGCGAAGCTCGACAAGCAGTTCATTTGAAAGGGCATTGCGGCTCGCGGGTCTGTTCAGTGTGATGCAGGCGACGGCACCGACGAGTTCGAACAGGACGAACTTGGGCTCTTTCAGCCATTTTCCTGAATAGGTTTCCATGATCCCTTTTTCCTTTCAGTCCTTGGTGTTGCGACGCTAGAGGCAAGTCACTTGTCTTTGCCAGTGATATCGAGACCGTGCGTGGATATCACGATCGCGATGGAGCTCCGGACGCCGTCAGGAGAACGGAGACGGGAGCAGGATTGAGGACTGGCCAAAGGTTGCGAGGGACTGGCCAGACTGGCTCCAGGCCTCGCCGCGAAGGGTGGACAGTCCACCTGCAGCCCCCGTTGCCCTCATGTCGAACAATATCCAGTCCGAGCAATCAGGCTGCGTATGAAACCACAGGGCGTGATCGAGGCTGATCGAGACGAAGTCCTCACCCAAGATCCGGCGGGCACCGGGCAACTTGTGGGTGGGCAGGGGGAACCAATAGTCTGTGATCAGGGCCAAAAGGCAGAACTGGTCGATGGCGCAAAGCGTTCTTGCCTCATGTACCCTGACCCAGAAGAGACCCCTTCCATCCTGACCCGGGTCGCAGGGGACCTCGCGGATATCGAGATCGGGATACCCTGCGAGGATGCCGCGTCGAAGCTGCCCTTCATTGGCAGGAAGCTGGCTGATGAGCGTTTGACGATCCGGAAGGGTTTCGGGTTCCGGAACCGCAGGTAGGGTCGCGGAGTGAGTATAACCTGAGCTGGTCAGAGCCAGTGAGGGACGGGCCAGCGTTGTCGTGATCCGGGCGCAGTCGCGGTTGGCCTGTTTTATGCGGCTTGACCGGTGTGCGAGCCTTTGTCCGTCGCGGAGGCTTTCGACCTTCATCTGGCAGGGCGTTGCCGGGTCGGGTCCCTCCAGCAGAAGAGCATGGACCGCTGTTGGCAGGGCATCGTCTGCATCCAGCCAGCACGACTTGATCCCCAGAGCAATGATATGACCCCCGAGCATCATGCCGCCCAGGTTCAGCAGGGAAACAGAGTTAAGCCATTCCCCGCTCGGTTCCTTTGCCAGTGCAAACAGTCCTGAAAGGGGGCTTGTTGCTGCGACGGGCTCGGTTGCCGCAATGACCTTGTGGGATTGGCCATGCTTGCTCGTCATAGGCCGCAGCCCTCTCATTCCAGTCGCAGACGCAGAAGCTATTGCTGTGCGTCCTGTGGCTTCGTGCGGAAAGGGCTGGCTGGCCGATAACATGCTGATGATATCCGCAGACCCGTTTCGCAAGCTGCGTTGTCGCCAGGCCGCCTCCTCCTGTAGGTCGGTATAGGGTGCGCCGGGCCGGACGAAGGCTTTGGTGTAACCCGACACAAGGAGCAGGACCTGATCATGGCCATTCAAGCCACCGCCAACCCCATGTCGCTTTCCGGTCGCACGGTGATCGTCACAGGTGCTGGTCAGGGTATTGGTCTTGCGATCGCCGAACTGGTGATCGGACTGGGAGGCAACGCCGTTGTGGCGGACATGAACCCGGAGACCCTGGTTACGGCCTGTGCAGATTTCCCCGAGGATCAGTGCCTTGGTGTCAGAGCCAATGTCGCCGATGAGAATGACGTCGAGGCTATGGTGGCCTCCGCCATTGAACGCTTTGGAGCGGTCCATGGTCTGGTCAACAACGCGGGCATTACCCGGACATCCATGATCGACAAGATGACGCTGGATCAGTGGAACGCTGTGCTGGCGGTCCATCTGACGGGGGCCTTCCTTTGCACCCAGGCGGTCGGTCGACACATGATCGCACGGGCCAAGGCCGGAGACACGAGCCCCGGCTCGATCGTCAATATCTCGTCGGATGCCGGTGTGCAGGGGACCATTGGCCAGATCAACTATGCCACGGCCAAGGCCGGTATTCTGGGGACGACCATGAGTACGGCTCGCGAATGGGCCCGGTTTGGCATCCGGGCAAACTGCGTCGCCTTCGGTGTGGTCGAGACCCCCATGACAGAGACCATCCGGACCGACGAACGCTTCCGCGAAACCTACCTAGGACGAATTCCCCTTGGCCGTTTCAGTACGCCCGAGGAGGTTGCCCGTCCTGTCTGCTTCCTCTTGTCTGAAGCCGCCTCCTTCATCACGGGGCAGCGGCTGTCGGTCAACGGCGGCATGCAGATCGCACTCTGAGATGGGGTGGCGTCAAGACACTGATGTCCAGCAGATGCTGCGCGACAGTGCCCAGTCCTGGCTTGCCGAAAACGGTGGTCCCGGACGCGTGCGCTCAGTTCGCTCGCAAGCGTCGGGTTTCAATGCCGCGGCTTGGGCGGGCATGGGTGAGCTGGGCTGGACAGGCATTCTTCTTCCTGAAGCGATGGGGGGCTCCGAACTGGGTCTCAGTCCGGCGCTGACCCTGGCCGAGGAGCTCGGCCGTGTGGTAGCCCCCGAGCCCTTCATAGGCTCCGCCATCATGGCCGGGACTGTCCTGGCAGCCAGCGAGGCACAGGGTCGGTCCTCGGATCTTGGTCTTTCGCTGGCGCAGGGTCAGACCAGCATCGCCCTGGCCTGGCAGGAAAGTCGAAGCACCCTGGGCATCCCTGTCTTCTCGACGCGTCTGGAGGGCGGCAGGCTGACGGGGGCCAAGGTCCATGTGCCCGGTTGGCATCCTGGTTCTGCCCTGCTTGTTGCCGCTGTCGGAGACCATGGGCCTTGTGTGGTCCAAGTGGAACCGGATGCGCCAGGAGTGACCCTGGTCAAACGGCAGCTGGCTGACTCTTCCTTCTGCGCGGATATCCGACTGCAGGATGTGCAGGTGCATGATGATGCTGTCCTCCTGAGCGGCGATCAGGCTCAGGCGACACTGGAGTTGGCACTGGCGCGGGGCACGGTCGCCGTCTGCGCCCAGCTTGAGGGCCTGTCTACGGCGCTCTGGCAGATGACCGCGGCCTATATGCGCCAGCGCTCGCAGTTCGGCAGCCAACTGGCTGACTTTCAGGTCCTTCGTCACCGGATGGTCGACCTTTATGCAGACATCGAGATGGGAGCTGCCAGCTGGCGGGTCGCCGCTGATGCTATCGAGGCCGGCAAGCTGTCTGGCCCCGCCGTTCATGCCGCGAAGGCTCGGTGCTCTCAAATGGCGCAGGATATGGGGCGCTGGGCGATCCAGTATCATGGTGCCTTTGGTTATATGGAGGAGGCCGATGTGGGCCTCTTTGTCCACGCGGGCCTTTGCTGGTCTAGCTGGCTTGGCAATCCTGCCGCGCACCGACGGGCGGCTCTTATGGCCCATCGAAGCGGGAAATAGCTGATGTCAGAAGATCTTGATGCTCTCCCCAATGATGTCTTCCGCGAGCGGTGGCGGACCTGGCTGCAGGCCAACTATCCAAGCGAGTGGCGCATCCCCATCATCCACCGCCTGGCCGGTGAAGACGAGCGGAGATGGCACCGCATGACACTGGCTGCGGGCTGGCGCGCTCCAGCCTGGCCGAAGGCCTATGGTGGACTGGGTTTGGGTCTGGCCAAGCAGCTGATCATGAACGAGGAAATGGAGGCGCATGGTTGTGCGCGGGTCCTCGACAGTGGCGGCGTCCTGCTTGCCCCGGTTCTGATGAAGTATGGCAATGAGGCCCAGAAGGCCCGGTATCTTCCGGCCATACTCTCTGGAGACGATCTCTGGTGCCAGGGCTATTCGGAGCCAAATGCGGGGTCTGATCTGGCAAGCCTGAAGACTTCGGCCGTGCTGGAGGGCGATGTCTTTATCGTCAACGGCCAGAAAATCTGGACGACGCTGGCTGTACCCGCTGACCGCATCTTTGCCCTGGTCAGGACAAATCGCGACGTCAAGAAACAGGCAGGAATCAGCTTTCTGTTTGTCGACATGGATACGCCGGGTCTGACCGTACGACCCATGATGAACCTGGCCGGCGAGGATGAGCTTTGCGAAGTCTTCTTCGAGAATGTGCGTGTGCCAGTGTCCAATCTGGTCGGCGAGATCAACCAGGGATGGACTGTCGCCAAGGCTCTCTTGGGAGACGAGCGCATTGCCAATGGAGCGCCCACACTGTCGCGCCAGGCCTTTGCCATGCTGGAAGAGGTCATCGAAGGGCTGGAGCTCTCCGATGATCTGGGCGTGGCAGATCGTCAGGCACAACTGCTGTGCGACATCCACGATCTGGCAGCTCTTCACAGTCAGGTCGCAGAAGCCGCCATCCGTGGTGAGGTGGACAATGCGGTTCTTGGTTTGATGAAGGTCTTGGCAACCGAACTGTTCCAGCGTGTGACAGAGGAACTTCTTCGGGTTTCTGGGGATCATGCGGGGCTGATGGAGCCGACAGGCGTGGGAGGGCTGTCCATGGATCTGCGTCGTCTTTTCATGGTTGCGCGCCCGTCTACGATCTACGCGGGTGCCAATGAGGTACAGCGCAATGTTGCGGCCAACATGCTGCTGGGCACAGTCGCTCGCTAATGAAGGGTGTCGCGGGTCATGACGGGACCCAGACCCCAGCGGTGACCTTGGGACATCAACCTGAACCCGAGCCGGATTTCTGGCCCGGGCGAGACCTCAACCGATCGCAAACCTATCCAGCCGGCATGGATCGGCAGACACTCAGACAGGACTGACCATCATGAGCGACAAGAAAAACCTCCTGATCCTTGGCGGTACCGGTACCGTGGGCCGCGGCATCGCTCGCCGGATGAGTACTGCAGGTTGGGCGATAACGGCCGTGGCGCGCGATGGCGATCGTTTAAAGGCCCTGTCCGAAAACATCCCAGGTGTGACAACCGAAGTCGGGTCCGTGGCCAGCGATGCAGAGGCTGCAGACCTGGCCGCGCGGCTGGGCTCATCGGCACGAAAATTCGATGCCGTCGTAGCCGCGTTTAACATTCCACCCTTCAGCCTGCCACTGCTCGACTGTCCGGGAGATCGCCTCGTTGAGGTGCTGCGGGGCAATCTGGTTTCGCATCTTTGCGCAGCCCGCGCGATCCTGCCGCTTCTCGTTCCGGGTGGACGCTATGTCGGCATCGGTGGAGGGATGGCGGACTTCACCGTCCCGGGATTGGGGGCTGTTTCCATCTGCCAGGCTGGACAGCGCAATCTTTTCCGCTTTCTCGCCCAGGAGGCTGAGGCCAAGGGCGTCTCGGTGGTCGAGCTGATGCTCTATTCCCATATTGTCGATCCGGCCGATGAGTCTTCGGCCAGCCCGCGCGACATCCGGGCCGATGAAGTGGGTGACCACGTCCGCGCCGTCATCGAGCAGCCAGAGACGTTTGCGGGGCCCATCCTCGCTCTCAAATCCCGTAAACAGGTTGGCCTTCCACAGCGCGAAGATGCAGCATCAGCCTGAGAGGGGTTCTCTCCCCGGTCTATGGACCTAAGGCCTACGGCCTGTATTTAGTCTGGACTGAAAACAGGCGAAGGCGCGGGAGAACGCAAGGCAGGCCATGGGTGCATTGGAACACAAACTGGCCGGTATGCGATCCATAGACGGTGGGGTCTTCACCATGGGATCCGTCACTGGATACCCCGAGGAAGCGCCTCTGCGAAAGGTCAGGGTCGACAGCTTCTGGATCGATACCCACCCGGTCACGAACCGCGAGTTTGCACGTTTCATTTCCGCGACAGGCCATGTGACAACAGCCGAGATTGCACCGGATCCGAAAGACTATCCGGGTATGTCGCCGGACATGGCCCGGGCCGGATCTCTGGTCTTCGTCAAGACCGCCGGCCCCGTTCCCCTGCATGAGGTCCATCAGTGGTGGAGGTTCGAGTTTGGTGCAGACTGGCGCCACCCCCTGGGCCCTGAAGGCGACCTGGACACGCTGGGCCTTTGGGATCACCCGGTGGTCCATGTCTCCTGGCACGATGCCCAGGCCTATGCGCAATGGGCGGGTAAGTCCCTGCCGACAGAAGCCGAACATGAATATGCGGCTCGCGGAGGACTGGAGGGCAAGGACTTTGCCTGGGGTGATGATCTGGCCCCGGGTGGCATCATGATGGCCAACTACTGGCAGGGGCTGTTCCCCTTTTCCAACACCCGTGAGGATGGGTGGGAGCGGACGTCACCTGTGGGTCACTTCCCGGCCAACGGCTATGGCCTTCATGACATGATCGGCAATGTCTGGGAGTGGACGTCCGACTGGTGGCAGGATCAGCCCGAGGCAATAAGGAAGAAGAAACCTCAGGCCTGCTGTACGATCTCAAATCCTCGCGGAGGGTCGCTAAGGTCGAGCCTGGATCGCAGCCAGCCTGAGGTCAGGATAGGCCGAAAGGTCCTTAAGGGGGGCTCCCACCTCTGTGCCCTGAACCACTGCCGGCGCTATCGCCCGGCCGCCCGTCATCCAGAGATGATTGATACCTCTACCAGCCACATCGGCTTTCGCTGCGTCATACGTCAGGCCAAGGGCTGAAGACGGTCCTGGCCGAGTTCGCTCGGGCAAGGACCGGGCCCCTTAGGTGGAAAGGCTTCAGTCCTGCGACAGGACGAAGGCTCTGACATCATCGGCAAAGGCCTCAGGCTGCTCCATGGCCGCGAAGTGCCCGCCTTTTTCCATGGGGGTCCAGCGACAGATGGCATAGCTCTGCTCGGCATAACTCCGTGGAGGGGGTGGGAATATGGGATCGGGGAAGGCGGCGACGGCGGTGGGGACCTCAACCCTATGTTCCAGCCCCATTACCCCTTCAAGGGCGCTCCCACGGTAAAGCCAGGTCGAGGTGACCATAGTGCCGGTGCCGACATAGAGCATGACGTTGGTGAGAAGTTGGTCGAGACTATAGACAGCCTCCAGATCGGGAGTGCCGTCCCTTCTGGGCAGGTCCGACCAGACGGCAAACTTCTCCAGGACCCAGGCAGCGGCACCCACAGGGCTGTCAGCCAGACCGAACCCAAGCGTTTGGGGTCTGGTGGCCTGCTGGTGGGAATAGCCAGCCTCAACCGCTTGAGTGCGTGCCTTTGCCGCCAGATACGCTTCGTCCTCCGGGGTGGCAGGGCGGGTTGTCGACGCTTGCAGCAGGCACATGTTCAAATGTAGCGCGATGCAGGCCTCGGGATGATCGTGGGCCAGCCAGGCGGACAGGACGCTGCCCCAGTCGCCGCCCTGGGCGATATAGCGTGAGTATCCCAGGTGCTCTGTCATGAGTGTGTGCAAGAGCCGGGATGCAGCGCGAGGCCCGATCGGTGCCGCAGGCCTGCCGGATAGGCCGTATCCGGGAAGGGAAGGAATGACGAGGTCCAGACCGTCCTCGGCCCGTCCGCCAAACCGCTCGGGATGAGCCAGTCTTTCGGCTGCGGCTTCGAACTCGATGAATGAACCGGGCCAGCCGTGGATGAGAAGAAGCGGTGGGCGTCGACCCGGGTTTGAACCCTGAACCCGCACGAAATGAATGGCGATCCCATCAATCTCCACCCGGAAGTGGTCATGCCGGTTCAGTCGGGCTTCCTGGGCTTTCCAGTCGAAGCCATCCAGCCAATAGGCGGAAATGCGCTTCATCTCTGCCTTGGAGATACCCGAGGACCATCCGCCAGCGTCGGGAAAATCGTCCCAGTCGAAGCCCGCTACCCGCTCGCGGATCTGGTCGATGCGTTCTTGAGGAAGGCTTAGGGTCAGAGGGGCTGGCGACATCTGGCAGTCTCTCGCGTTCGATAGGCCTCCTGTCTACAGGCCAGCGACACGATTGGGGGGCAGGGACAGCTCGATATCATATAGGTGAAGGCTTCGCCATTGAACCGGATGGACTGCCACCCTTACATCGGTCCCGGTAGTGGCTGCCGCCAGTGCCTGAGACAGGAGACTATGATGAAGGTCCGCAAGCCACCGCTCGATTTCAGCCAAGTGCCCGTTTTCTGGTCTCACAATCGTGAGTTCGCACAGCGCTGGAATGCGGGATCCTTCGTGCCCGCCTATATCGAACCCTTTCTGGTGAAGGTCCTGCATGAAGCCAAGCCCCTGCTCACCGAGACAGGCCCTCTGAAGGACGATGTCGACATCTTCATCAAACAGGAGATGGAGCACTGCAAGAACCACATCAAGTTCAACCGGCGCTTTGCTCAGTTCGGATACGATGAGCTGAAGCCTGTCGAGGCCGCCTATGCCGCAGACTATGATCGCTGGATGAAGACCAAGTCGCTGCGCTTCCGTCTCGCCTACTGCGAGGGTTTTGAGGCCATGAGTGCAATCTCTGTGTCGGCGATCTTTGAGGAGGCTGACGAGTTCCTAGAGGGTGCGGACCAGCAGGTTGTTGACCTCTGGAAGTGGCACCTTGCTGAAGAGTATGAGCATCGGGC
>JBFZCB010000210.1:0-9047 GCA_041308165.1 Caulobacterales bacterium | reverse complement strand
CTTGAGGCCTGCGTCTTCTGGGGTGAGGGTGAAGGTGCGGACCGTTCCGTCACGCCATTCGGCAACCTGGCTTTCTCCCGTCGTTGTCAGTTCGTCGAGACCCTGGCCATGCACGGTCCAGGCCCGGGTTGCGCCCAGTCTTCCCAGAACTTCAACAAGAGGTGAGAGCAGGCCAGGGTCATACACGCCCATAACCTGGCGTCTGGCTCCGGCCGGATTGGACAGGGGCCCTAGAAGGTTGAACACGGTTCTGAAGCCGATTTCCGCGCGCACGGGCCCAACGTGGCGCATGGCACCGTGGTAGGCTGGGGCAAAAAGAAAGGCGATGCCCGCCTCATCAAGGGACTTGAGTTGCTGGGTCTGACCTGCGGACAGGTCAACGCCCAGGACAGACAGGACATCGGACGAGCCTGATCTGGAACTCATGGCCCTGTTGCCATGCTTGGCGACCTTCAATCCGGCCCCGGCGAGGACCAGGGCTGCAGCTGTCGAGATGTTGAAAGTGTGCGCGCCATCCCCGCCCGTGCCACAGGTGTCGATGACGTCATAAGGATGTTCGAGGTGGTTGGCCGCCTGTCGCATAGCCCCAGCAAAGGCGGTAATTTCGTCAACGGTTTCGCCGCGCATCCGCATTGCCGTCACGGCTGCAGCAACCTGGGCGGGTGTGGGTTCACCGCGAAGACAGGCGGAAAAAAAGTCACCCGCCTCCTGTGGATTTAGAGTCTCGCCAGAGACGAGCCTAGCCAGCAGGGGCTTGAAACCTCTGTCGGTGCTCACTTGAAGCCTTTCAGACTTTGGCGAGGCGCCGTACGCCAGCCAGTTCCAGGAAGTTGGCCAGCATGTCATGGCCATGCTCTGTGGCGATTGACTCAGGATGGAACTGAACACCGTGGATTGGACGGGAGCGATGCCGCAGACCCATGATCTCGCCGTCAGCTGTCCAGGCCGTGATTTCTAGAGCTTCAGGCAGTGTATCGCGCTCAACAGCGAGGCTGTGATAGCGCGTGGCGGTGAAGGGCGAGGGAAGGCCGGCGAACATACCTTTTCCTTCATGAAGCATCGGTGAGGTCTTGCCGTGCATGAGGGCCTTGGCCCGGATGACATGACCACCCATGGCCTGACCGATGGCCTGGTGGCCTAGGCAGACACCCAGGATTGGCATTGAGTGCGGAGCGGTATCGATCAAGGCCAGACAAATCCCCGCCTGATCTGGTGCGCAGGGACCCGGCGAAAGCAGTATGGCTTCAGGATTGAGGGCCAGCGCCTCGGCGGCTGTCAGATCGTCATTGCGTATGACGTGCGTGGGGGCACCCAGTTCCGCAAGGTAATGGACGAGGTTGTAGGTAAAACTGTCGTAGTTATCGACGACGAGGATCATGCGAGGTCTTTAGGCCGTGAAGCCTCAAGGTGCAAAGGGTTCAGTTGGAAACTCGCTGTTAACCGCCGCGGGCTGAAATCCCCTAAGGTTTAGGGAAACACTCTTGGTCACAGCGGCTCAGAACATAAAGGCGGCAAGGCAGCTGCTCCTCGACCAGCCCCGGCGCAGGGATGAAGCCCACGTTGCCCTGGCGGTTGCGGCTCTCGCGGCGGCCTCGGCTTTGCTGCTTGCCGGGGTTGTGGTCCTTGGCCCAGGTTTCACGCTAGATGAGTCAGACTTTAGCGTCTCTGCCCTGCGCTGATCAGAACCAGCCCGCTTGACTTGCCAGGAAGGCACCAAGCACCAGTCCCAGGACGATTACGACACCGGCGATCGACAGCCCAAGGACGCTCGTCATTCCGCGGATGTTTTCCCCCTGGCGGGCCTCTTCGGGTGTTTCCTGGATCTTGTCGTCTTCGATCTGCATCGCGCCTGCTCCGGTTTCACCTGTAGCGGAACGGACAGGAAGGGGTTTTGATCCATCTCAAGCGTCGTTGTGCTCGTGAAGATCGGGTCAACAACGCCCGAAAGGGCTAGTCACCAAGCTCGAACCGCCAGGCTTCGTCGGCAGCACGCATGGGTGCGCGCGCTTTTGCACAGGTCTCAGCGTACTCGGCGGCCGGATTGGAATCGGCGACGACACCTGCTCCCGCCTGAACAAATACCCTGCCGTCGCAGAATAGAGCTGTACGAAGCACGATACAGATATCCGCTTCACCTCCTGCGGAGATATATCCGACGCCACCGCCATAACCCACGCCACGCTTGTGGCCTTCGAGTTCATCGATGATCTCCATGGCCCGCACCTTGGGGGCTCCAGAAAGGGTCCCTGCCGGAAGAGCCGCAAGAAGGGTGTCGACCGCATCAAGTTTCGGGTCAGCCTGGCCTTGGACATTGGAGACGATGTGCATGACCTGGCTGTAGCGTTCGACCTTGAAGCTTTCTGTGACGACAACCGTGCCGGGGATGCTCACTCGGCCCACGTCGTTTCGACCCAGATCCAGCAGCATCAGATGCTCGGCAAGCTCCTTGGGATCTGCCAGAAGTTCTGTCTCAAGTTCCAGATCGGCCTGAGGCGTCTCACCGCGTCCACGGGTTCCCGCCAATGGGCGGATCGTGACACCGCCATCCTTCAGCCGCACGAGAATCTCAGGACTTGAACCGGCGAGCTGGAAATCACCAAAGTTCAGGTAGAAGAGGTACGGCGAAGGATTTTGCCTGCGCAGGGAGCGATAAAAGGCAAACGGGTCGCCTGCCCAGGGGGCCGTAAAGCGATGACTGAGGACGACCTGGAAGATGTCGCCGGCAGCAATGTAATCCTTGGCACGCGCGACCATGTCGGCGAAGGCCGGCTCATCGACTGCAGACTGGAAGATAGGGCTGGGTGCAAGGGCGGGCTTGCCTCTTGCGGCTAGAGGCTTGCTCAACCGGGCTTCAAAATCATCCAGCCTTTGGTTTGCCGCCTCCCAGGCCGCCTTGGCATCAAGGCCCTGGTCGGGCCAGGTCGCCGCGACCAAGACAATCTCGCGGCTGACAGAATCAAACATCGCGACCAGCGAAGGTCGCGTCAGGACGGAATCTGGAAGATCCAGTGTGTCTGGATTGGGGTCGCCCAGTGGCTCGAGCAACCGAACCATATCGTAACCAAAGACCCCGAATAGGCCGGCCGCCATGGGTGGAAGTTGCCCCTGGGGTGATGAGTTCAGGTCTAGGCGGCTTGCCGCTATCAAGGCACGCAGTGACTGAAGGGCAGGAAGGCTCTCTGTGGTGAAATGCCCGTCTGCAATATCAGATCCGCGCGAAACCTCCGCCACCCCATCCCGGCAGCGCCAGACCACATCGGGATCAAGCGTGATGATCGAATAGCGTCCGTTGAGCGCTCCGCCCTCTACCGACTCCAGGAGAAAGGCATGGGGTCTGCCAATCCCGACCTTGAGGTAGGCTGAAACCGGGGTCTCCAGATCGTCGATCAGTCGCCGGACCACGAGCTGCGGTCGACCTTCGTCCAGCCCCAGAGAGAAGGCCTCAAAACGATCGCTCATGGAGGCTTCAGTCTCTCGCGCTTGGTGTCGGGGATTGCGTATGGCGGCCGAGCCCTGGCCTGGCCCTTCCAGGACTGTTTCTCCTGAGCTCACGGTGTGGGCGAGGCAGGCGCATCTGGAGCCGCCGTAACGCCAAGTGCCCGCAAGGCGATCTCGGGGTCATTCTTGGCCTTGGTCCGGCTAGCGGCAGCATTTACGATCTGTTCCACCATCGCATTGCCAACCTGTTCTGCCAGACGAAGCCGGACCTGCTCGGCTGCAGGTGCCGCCAGCGCTGGAACCGCCGGATAGATGGCGTCGACCCGACCGACCACAAAACCACCACCCTCAGCCTGACCTGAGAACACCTGGCCGCGGCCCTGACCAAACAGACCGGCAAGGACCGCCTGTCCGAGCTCTGACTGAACAGCGGGTGACTGCTGTATAGAGGTCCGGGCGGTCAGTGTCGCTCCGGCCGAGGCCGCAACAGCGGCGATGTCCTGTCCACCGCGGACCCGTGCTGCCAGTTCATCGGCCTTGGCAGATAGACGTCGGGCCATCTCTCGGCGGGTCCATTCCTGGGTGAGGGGCTGTCGGACATCGTCAAGGGCTGGAAGCGCTGCAGGACGGATGTCATCGAGACGAATCACAAAGTACTGACCCTGACCGGCATCGATCACTTCACTTTCGCCACCCTTTGAAAGGCTGAAGGCATTCTGGAGGATCTGCGGGGGTGCGTTCATTGGCTGGCCATCAGGCAACTGGCCGTCCTGGGTAAAGGGAGGCAGCTGGATCATGCGTGCACCGATGGCTGCAACGGCTTCGGCCAGGGTCTTGCCGTCGGCACGCGCCTTTTCGTACTGTTCAACGCGCTGGAAGACGCGTCCCTTGGCGTCCTCTTCCTGCAACTCCGCAATGATGGCGGGCCTTGAAGACTCGAGCGTGGCCTGGTTGCCGGCAACGATACTGCTCACCTTTATGACTGTGAAACCGACGCGTCCTTGAACGGCGTCCGGCACCTGACCGACCTCAGCGCCAAACACGGCTGCAGCGACGGCGGGGTCTGTGACGGCACTGCGTGGTGTGGCGTTGAAGGGTGTCGGTTGGATGCCGCCATTGGCCGCGCCCGCATCCTGTGGTGACTGGCCAGCTCTCAGCGCTGCAACAATCCGGTCAGCAACGGCCTTTGTGGGCGCGCTGAGTGTAACAAAGGAGCGTGTTTCCGGCTGCGAAAGCGTATCGCGCTTGAAGTTGAACCGCTCAAGGATACGGGCCTCCGATACCGGCTGAGATGCGGACTGAGGGCCGTCATTAAAAAGAACAACGGATGCGACCCTGAACTCGGGACGACGCAGCTGTTCGGCATTTTCATTGATGAAGGCGTTGAGTTGGGCCTCCGTTGGTGCTGGTGGGGCACCGACCATGGCCGGAGTGACGGTAAACCAGCGACCGTCACGCGTCTGCATGGCTCCGGCAGCGAGAAGCGCTCCGTAGATTCGCGGGAGGCGAACACCGGCAATGGCGGCTGAACCAAACTGGGTGATGGTTTCCTGATCGCGCAAGTCCTGCTCGAGCATGGCCGGTGTGATGCCTTCGCCAGCGAGAATCTGGACGTATTGATCCTGATCGAACTTGCCGGACACCTGGTTGAAGAAGGCCGGAAGCTCGCGGATCTGCTTGATCACGAGTTCCTTGCCTGGACGAATACCGACGTCCCAGGCCCAGGCCAGAAGGCCGAGTTTTCGAGTATTCTCTTCCAGATAGCGGATATGGACGTTCTCTTGGACCAGGTCTTCATTGGTGAAAGTGCGGCCGCTTTCGCCGCCAGCATTGGTTCTGATTCGAGCAAAGTCCTGACGGAACTGGGCCTGATCCACACTGCGTGATCCTGCTGTGATCACCTGGTTTGAACCCAGACCTGAGAACACATCCATCTGTGCGCCGGTAAAGACCACGGCAAAGCCGACAATCGCCAAGAAACCAAGGGCCCACTTTGAACGGGCGAAGTTGCGGAACATGGTGATCATTCGGACAGACCCGGTATCTGGCAAGGCAACAGTAGGCGCCGCTCCGGCGTATAGGCAGGGCGCAGCGGCGCGGCAAGCTCAGAGGTCGTCTCTAGGCCCAGAAGCGCAACTGCGGGCCAGGAACACTGTGATTGCGGCGACACCTTGGCTTCCTTGCAGGGCTTGCCTATGAAAGCGGAATGAAACAATCCGTGAAGTTGATCGTCGGCAACTGGAAGATGAACGGTCTGCAGGCTGATCTGGTTGAGGCCCTGTCTCTTGCCAAGGCACTTGAGGCTGAACCTGTAGCCGGTCGCACCGTCATCTGCCCTCCGGCAACGCTGATTGAGCGAATGGCACGCGCCGTTTCTGGATCGGCAATAGAAATCGGCGCTCAAGACGCTCATGCCATGCCAAACGGGGCCTACACAGGCTCGGTGAGCGCGCCAATGCTTGCAGATGCCGGGGCCCGACTGATCATTCTGGGTCACTCTGAGCGCAGGGATGGCTTTGGAGAAACCGACGCCGATGTTGCCGCCAAGGCCGAGGCGGCTCTGGCAGCGGGTCTGGAGCCGATCCTCTGCATCGGCGAAAGCCTGGCTCAGCGTGAAGGCGGCAATGCTGTTGCGGTTGTCAGTGCTCAGGTGGCCGGTTCGGTCTGCGAGGCTCTGAAGGGAAGGGCCTTTGCCCTGGCCTACGAGCCGATATGGGCCATTGGAACCGGCCTGACGCCCACGCTTGAGCAGATCGAGGAGGTACACCTTGCCCTTCGTCGCGCCCTGATCGCTCGACTGGGGCAGGACGGTGGTGCCGCTCCGATACTCTATGGCGGTTCGGTTAAACCCTCCAATGCTCGTGACATTCTGAACGTGCCAGAGGTAGGGGGTGCCCTGGTTGGCGGCGCCTCGCTCAGGTGCGAAGACTTCCTTGGTATCCTCCGTGCCGCATAAAGCTTTTCGCGCAGTGATATCGCGGTGTTGCGTCAGTCGGCAGCATTTGGCACGTTTAGTGTGACTCCCGATTGGGCGCGCTGATGCGTCCGCGGTGCACGGGGGGGACCGTTAGCCTGTCAGAGGTCTGAATGACCCGGGGTTGGTGGACCGTGCGCCTTACGACAAGGCATGGAAACGCCAATGACTAATTATCTAACGCTTGTCTTCGCGGCTGGCGTTCTGGGCGTACTTTACGGTGCGATCCAGACCGGGGTGCTGATGAAGGCCGGCACCGGTAACGACCGAATGCGAGAGATCGCCGCCGCTATCCAGGAGGGGGCTTCGGCCTACCTGAAGCGGCAATATACAACGATTGCTATGGTAGGCGTGGTCATTCTGATTGCGGCCTATCTTCTCATTGGACCCTATGCTGCTGCCGGCTTCCTGGTGGGGGCGGTGTTGTCGGGAGCCGCGGGATACGCAGGCATGCTGATATCCGTCAGGGCCAACGTCCGTACGGCACAGGGGGCCTCTGAAAGCCTTGCCCGGGGCCTGGATCTGGCATTCCGTTCAGGGGCAATCACCGGCATGTTTGTGGCCGGCGGCGCCCTTATGGGCGTGTCTGGCTACTATATCGTGCTCACCCAGCACATGGGGCTGGGAGCAACGAGCCGTGAAGTCATCGATGGACTGGTTGCGCTCGGCTTCGGCGCATCCCTGATTTCAATCTTCGCCCGTCTTGGCGGCGGCATTTTCACCAAGGGTGCTGATGTCGGTGGAGACATGGTTGGCAAGGTTGAGGCGGGTATTCCTGAAGACGATCCCCGGAATGCGGCTACGATAGCCGATAACGTGGGTGACAATGTCGGTGACTGTGCCGGCATGGCTGCAGACCTGTTTGAGACCTATGCTGTGACCACGGTAGCGACCATGGTTCTGGCAGCCATCTTCTTCCGCGATCAGCCCTATGTAGAAACCATGATGCTCCTGCCGCTTGCGATCTGCGGTATCTGCATTGTCACCTCAATTGTTGGCTCGTTCTTTGTCCGTCTCGGCAAGTCACAGAATATCATGGGGGCCCTCTATCAAGGGCTGATTGTGACCGGTGTCCTGTCGGCGGCGGCTGTCTGGTGGGTCATCCAGCAACTGGTGCCGGGGGCTGTTGAGACATCGGGCGGTCTGCTGATCGAACCGATGGCGCTCTTCTGGTCGGGTATGGTGGGACTGGTTGTGACCGCCGCCATTGTGGTGATCACAGAATACTACACGGGTACGGGCTTCCGGCCGGTCAAGTCGGTTGCAAACGCCTCTGTGTCTGGACACGGCACCAATGTGATCCAGGGCCTTGCCATGTCGCTTGAGGCCACAGCCCTGCCAGCTCTGACCATCATAGTCGGCATCGTTGTGACCTTTCAGCTTGCCGGTCTGTTCGGCATCGCCATTGCCACGACGACCATGTTGGGCGTGGCGGGCATGATCGTGGCCCTCGACGCCTTTGGACCCGTGACCGACAACGCCGGTGGCATTGCCGAGATGGCGGGTCTTCCGCCTGAAGTGCGCGAAAAAACCGATGCTCTAGATGCCGTGGGCAATACGACCAAGGCCGTTACCAAGGGCTATGCCATCGGCTCTGCAGGATTGGGCGCTCTGGTACTGTTTGCGGCCTATACGGAGGATCTCAAACACTTCGCCGAAGAAGCCCTTCCAGGAAGCTTCTTCTATGGTCTGGGCGAAGTCGCGTTTGATTTGACCAACCCCTATGTTGTGATCGGGCTCCTGTTTGGGGGGCTGCTGCCCTTCCTGTTTGGTGGGATGTCGATGACGGCTGTGGGCCGGGCGGCCGAATCTGTTGTGGCAGAGGTTCGCCGTCAGTTCCGTGAGAACCCCGGTATCATGACCGGTGAGGTCAAGCCCGAGTATGGCCGCGCCGTCGATATTCTCACGACTGCAGCCATCAAGGAAATGATCCTTCCGTCGCTTCTGCCGGTACTGTCACCGATTGTCCTGTTCGTGGCGGTGCTGTTCATCCAGCCAGACAAGGCCAATGCCTTTGCCGCGCTGGGTGCCATGCTGATGGGTGTGATCGTGACGGGTCTGTTTGTGGCCATCTCGATGACCTCAGGCGGTGGGGCCTGGGATAATGCCAAGAAGCTCATCGAAGAGGGCTTCGTGGACAAGAATGGCGTGCTCCACGGAAAGGGTTCGGAGGCCCATAAGGCGGCGGTCACCGGCGATACCGTTGGCGATCCCTACAAAGATACATCGGGGCCTGCCGTCAATCCGATGATCAAGATCACCAATATTGTGGCCTTGCTTCTGTTGGCTGTCTTGGCTTCGGGCAAGATTGTCTGAGCCATAGACCCATAGTGGCCTTGCCAGGCGCCCCGGAGATCCATCTCCGGGGCGCTTTTTTTTGACATCATCTGCCAGGCAATGAGCCGGTCGGGGTCTATGGGGCCAACTGGACGGTCAGCTTTCAAGCGCCCTGGCTACAGGTCCATCCCAGGCTATTGCGCCAGGGACTTGTAATTCGATGGCGTGCAGGGGGGATACGGCGCAGGTCTGTCTGCGTCGTTCACCTGCCAAACAGGCCAGGGTTGGAGACTGGGCCTGCCAGCAGACCCTTTCCTGAAGGGCTGAGCCTCTGGATGAGTGTCGAGCGCCCTAGTCT
>JBFZCB010000209.1:0-4097 GCA_041308165.1 Caulobacterales bacterium | reverse complement strand
ATCTCGCCAACTGACCCCTGGCCGGAAGCTCCACTGGATCAGAAAATCGCTCTAGCCCTGCCCGGCCTTGCCACTCCGGCTCGCAAGGCCCTGAGCACCCTCGCCCAGGACTGGTCTGGGTTCGGTCGTCTCGCGGCCGTGGCCTCTAAGGAGGGTCCATCGCCTAGCCTGGAGCGGCTTGCCAACATCGCTGGGGTTGGGCCGGTGGCCGCTCGTGCCATCGCAGAGTTCTTCCATGAAGATCACAACAGGGCTGTGGTCAGATCACTCCTTGATGAGCTCACCGCTGTGGTGCCTGCGGAACGACCGCAAACGGACAGTCCGGTCGCCGGCATGACGGTCGTCTTCACGGGTAGCCTAGAGCATTTTACCCGTGATGAAGCCAAGGCCAGGGCAGAAAGCCTTGGTGCGAAAGTATCGGGATCTGTTTCCAAAAAGACGGATATTGTGGTCGCTGGCCCTGGGGCGGGATCAAAACTGGCCGACGCACAAAAGCATGGTGTGAAGGTCTTGAGCGAAGAGGACTGGCTGGAGCTGATCGCCCCCTAGGGTCGACTATCGGTTCAATGCACTTCTAGCCGCCTCTGCATACCGATGCCCGAGGGCCGCCCCTTTGGGGAAAAGTGCCTCAATGGCCTTCAGCTCCTCCGGTTCAAGCACGAGATCAACGGCCGCGATATTCTGTTCCAATCTGTCGATGCGGCGCGTGCCCGGAATTGGAACCATGGCAGGAACCTGGGCGAGAACCCAGGCCAGGGCGAGCTGGGCTGCTGTCACGCCCCGTGCTTTGGCTAGGGACTTTACGGCATCGACAAGATCAAGGTTTTTCCTGAAGTTATCGCCCATAAACCGAGGGTTGCTTCGGCGGAAATCTGTTGGATCCAAATCCTCGATCGAAGTAATCTCGCCAGTTAGAAAGCCCCGGCCAAGAGGGCTGTAGGGTACAAAGCCAATGCCCAGATCTGTGGTCGTGTCCAGGATCTCATCTTCGGGCTCACGGCTCCAAAGGGAATACTCGGTTTGGAGTGCCGTGATCGTATGAACGGCGTGGGCCCTTCTTATGGTGCCGGGGGAAGCCTCAGAGAGGCCAAGAAAGCGAACCTTGCCCTGCGTAACCAGTTCGGCCATCGCCCCAATCGTGTCTTCGATCGGAGTGCTGGGGTCCACACGGTGCAGGTAGAACAGGTCTACGTGGTCCATCTGCAGGCGTTGGAGGCTGGCGTCGATAGCGCGCCGGACATTGGCCGGAGATCCATCCACAGCTAGTGCGGTTCGATCAGCATTATACCCTATGCCAAACTTGGTCGCGACGAAGGCTTGTTCACGCCGACCACGCAAGGCCTTGCCGAGTTGTATCTCATTGACATGCGGGCCGTAGATTTCGGCTGTGTCAAAGAAGGTGACACCCAGATCAAGCGCGTGATGGATAACTCGAGCTGCCTCTGCCTCATCGGAGGCCTGACCATAGAAGGCGGCCATGCCCATACAGCCAAGACCGATGGATGAGACTCTTGGGCCGGCAGGGCCAAGCGTGCGCGTTTTCATAACACCCTCCATGCGGAACTGACTGGCTGACGGTCCGGCAGGAAGGGAAATCCACGGCCGGGTTCAGCACAAATTTAATCGACGGGACTAGGAGCAGTGAGCGGTGCACAGGCTGCGACCAGCCACTCATAGGCCGGCCGGTCAGCCTGAATACCGTCCAGCAGCCAGGGCCCAATCTTGGCGAGTGTTTCAGCATGGTAGGCATCTACGTAGGTGCGTTCTTCCTGGCTCAGCAACGCCACATCAATCAGCCGCCGATCAAAAGGCGCAAACGTCAGCTGTTCAAAGCCAAGCATGGGGCGCTCGCCTCCCCGTACGACAGAGGCCTGCGTTACGAACTGGAGGGTCTCAATCCGTATGCCCCAGTGGCCCTCACGGTAATAGCCCGGCTCATTGGACACGATCATGCCCGAAAGGAGGGGCTGGGTATTCAGGGCTTTCGATATCCTCTGGGGGCCTTCATGAACCCCTAGATAGGATCCGACCCCGTGACCGGTTCCATGGTCATAGTCCAAACCCGCGGCCCACATGGGAGCCCGTGCAATCGCGTCGAGCTGGTGTCCTGTTGTTCCTGCCGGAAACCGGATTAACGCCATCGCAATATGCGCTTTCAGGACCAGGGTAAACTTATGCCTCTGGTCCTGTGTCGGCTCTCCCACCGCCATGGTGCGCGTGACATCTGTTGTTCCATCCAGATACTGGCCTCCACCATCGACAAGCAGAAGCGAACCGGATTCAATCCTGCGTATGGTTGATCCGACGGGCTTGTAATGCGGCAGGGCTCCGTTTGGCCCTGCCCCCGCGATCGTGTCGAAAGAGAGATCTTTCAGCTCGCCCGTAGCCTCCCTGAAAGCTTCAAGTTTCTGCACGATCTCGCGTTCATCAGGAAGTGTGTGCTGAGCCTCTGTGGCGACCCAGTGAAGAAAGCGACACAGGGCCGCCCCATCCCTCAAATGGGCCCTGCGGCTGCCTTCGATTTCGATAGCATTCTTTGCAGCACGCGGGAGGGTGCAGGGGTCCATGCCACGAACGATCTGGCTGCCAGCGGCTTCCAGACAATCAAATACCCATGACGAAGACTGGACTGGATCCACCAACACAGCCTTTCCTGAAAGGTTGGCAAGTGCCGGTTCGAAGGCCAGAAAGGGTCGCAGGCTGACGTCGTCTCCCAGCCACTCTGACAAGTCATCGGTCAACTTGCAGGGATCAAGGAAGAGCTCGGCCTGTCCCCCTGCCCCGACAATGGCCGTTCCCAAAGGCAGGGGCGTGCGAATGACATCGCCGCCCCGGATGTTGAAAAGCCAGGCAATGGACGCAGGTGCGGTCAGAACAGCGAAGTCTGCGCCCGTGCTTTTGATGGCCGCTCCAATCCGCATGCGCTTGCTGGACGAAGCTTCTCCCGAATAGAGGTCCTCATGCCGAACCACCTGGGCCATGGGCTGTGGCGGGCGTTCGTCGGCCCAGGCAAGGTCAAGCGGATTGGGTCCAACGGGTCTCAGGTCTGCGCCGGCCTTGGCGGCGGCCAGCTTCAGAGTGGCAAGCGCATCCGGACTATGAAGGCGCGGATCGTAACCAATGATGGCACCTTGCGACGCACTGGCCAGATAGGCCGGAACGCCGCCCTCTACCAGGTCCAGTATCTCGAAACATGCGGGATCAACCTGCGCCCTGACTTGGACACTATAGCGACCGTCAACGAACACGGCCGCGCGATCCTTGAACACGACGGCCGCCCCTGCAGAACCTGTGAAGCCTGAAATCCAGGCCAGTCGCTCATTGGCTTGAGGAAGATATTCGTTCTGGAACTCGTCCTCGTGAGGGATCAAAAAGCCATCAAGACCCTGCTCGGCCAAGCGCGCTCTCAGGAGGGGAAGATGCAGGGCTCCAAAGGACGGATCTGTGGTTTCATCAAAAGACTGGCGCATGGGGATGGATAGTCCGACCCATGAGATCCCTCAAGAGGCAGTCCCCTAAATACCCGCCCGGCATGCCTCGCAGGCATATTTGTCGAACGGTCGCCTCAGTCAGTCTTGGCCTGTATCACAGCCAGAACCACATCGGCGGAAACCTGGACACCAAGCTGGACATTGAGCTCGCTCAGGACCCCATCAAACGGAGCACACAGAGCGTGCTCCATCTTCATGGCCTCGAGGACAACGATAGCCTGTCCCCTGACCACGTCATCGCCAACACCGACGGGTGTCAGGACGATCTTGCCAGGCATAGGTGCCCTTAAACTTCCGTCCGATACAGATCCGGCCGGCCCCGAACCGAATGTTGGCGAAAAGTCAAAAAAGTCGACTTCACCATCCTTGAAAATACGAATGGGCCCGTCCCCATGGACCATGGGCCAGTAGGCCTCGCGCTCAAGTCCTGAGGGCTCAACAATCCTATCATCGAGCCGGTACTCAAGCTCCCAATCCCCACCGGCATCGATGCGACCTATGGAGGCCGTGTGACGCACCCCGTTGCGAACAAGGGGAATGGCTGCAGGCCGAGGATCGGCGTTCAGACGAAAGCCAAACAGATGGTCAGTAGATGGTCCCCAGACA
>JBFZCB010000208.1:0-11147 GCA_041308165.1 Caulobacterales bacterium | reverse complement strand
TTAATACCCACAATCACACCCCCCAGCGCCGGGCCGGCGATAGCACCGGTCTGGAATGCGATCGACTGCGCTGCAATCGCGGGAGGCAGGGCCCGGCGGCCGACAACCATGGGAAGAAAAGCCTGACTGGCCGGAGCCAGGAAGGCCCGAGCCGCACCGAACACAGCCGCAACGGCCAAAAGCCCCCAGAGCGGCGGCGAACCGTGAAGCGCCATCAGGAGAAAGCTCAAGGCGCAACTGGCCTCTACGAGAATGGAAATCCAGACCGTCCGCTTGCGGTCGTGTCTGTCTGCCATCGCTCCGGCAGGGAGGGTAAAGGCCAAAAGGGGAAGAAACTGGCACAGGCCCACGAGGCCCAGATAGAGACTGGCTTCCTCGATGGGATGGTCGCGCCTTGCAATCTGGTAGACCTGCCAGAGCAGTGCCGAAGACTGGATCTGGATAGCCAGGACCGCGACCAGCCTGCCGATCCACAAAAGGCGGAAGTCGCGAATGCCCCAGGGACTTTCGGGGCCATCTTGCATTGCCCCCACATCATCAGCACCAGATCGATCGGTCACGACGCGCTTTCAATCCCGGACAAGCCTCTTGCCTTCCGATCCCGCGGGCACTCGAGCCGGTCCGGTGCCCAGGCCGGTGCAGGTACGACCGGTCCGGCCGTCGGGTTCAGGGTCCCTATCCCATGACGGGCCGCGGCGGTCTTGATCTCTAGATGTGGCATGACGGCTCTTTTCGCAGATGCGCCAAGTCCGTAAAGCACCTTCCCATGAGCGGTCCATCTCCAAACCCACATCCCGTAAAAGGCCTTGACCCGGTTGCCCTCACCCGCGACCTGATCCAGCGCCCCTCGGTCACCCCGGCTGATGCCGGAGCCATGGACACGCTTCAGCGGGTTCTGACGGATCTTGGCTTCACCTGCAGGCGAATGGCCTTCGAAGGGCCCGGCGGTGAAGGTCGCGAGGCCCGGATTGAAAATCTTTACGCACGGCTGGGCGACACCTCTCCCAACCTCTGCTTTGCCGGACATACCGATGTCGTACCGACCGGCGCTGTCGAGGGCTGGTCATCGGATCCTTTCGCAGCCGAGATCCGGGACGGTATTCTCTACGGACGCGGGGCCGTGGATATGAAGGGGGGGATTGCAGCCTGGGTTGCCGCCGTGTCTCGGGTCCTCCAGGATGGACAGCCAGCGGGCTCGCTGTCCTTTCTGATCACGGGAGACGAAGAGGGTCCGGCCCTGCACGGCACCAAGAGGGTCGTCGAGGCCCTGATGGCTGAGGGCGAGGTCATTGACGCCTGTGTGGTTGGCGAACCCTCCTCGCAGCATCTGCTGGGCGACATGATCAAGATCGGGCGGCGAGGATCACTCAACACCTGGATAACCGTCCACGGCAAGCAGGGACACGTGGCCTATCCAGATCGGGCGGCCAATCCTGCACCGGTGCTGGTGCGTCTTCTGGCCGACCTTGAGAGCCATGTCCTCGATGAGGGATATGAAGCCTTCCAGCCTTCCAACCTCGAAATCACCACCATCGATATCGGCAACACAGCCACCAACATCATCCCTGCGCAGGCCACGGCGCGGCTGAACATTCGCTTCAATCCGTCACACACCGGCGACGGGCTTATCGCCTGGCTGAATGCCGAGGCGGGGCGGATCCAGGCCCAGACCGGACTGCAGATCTCGCTTGAGCACCTCTGCTCTGGCGAAGCCTTCCTGACACCGCACGGCGACTTCGTCACCAGGGTACAGGATGCCGTCGAGGCTGAGACGGGCCGCCGTCCCGTGGCGTCTACAACAGGTGGCACGTCAGACGCGCGCTTCATACGTGCGCTCTGCCCCGTGCTTGAACTGGGCCTCGTCGGACAAACTATGCACCAGTTCGATGAGCGAACCCCCATCTCAGAAATCCAGGCGCTGACTGGTGTCTATGAGAGGGTCATCAGATCCTATCTGGACAAGGGCTGAGGCAGCTCAATTCCCGGATTGGCAGATAGGCCGATCCGGCCCCTGGACAATCAGGCCCCTGGACAATCAGGCCGGAGCCGGACGCAAGGCCTTCCCCTCGCCGGCCTGTCGCGACGTCCATGCCCTGACGAGGCTCAGTTCAGAAGCCCTGAAGGTCTGGCATCCTCGAGTTCGATCCTTGCAATCCTGCGATCCATGTCGGCAACAATCGCCTGCAACCGCTCCTTTTCGGAGACCATGTCCACAGGGGTTCCATCCTCATAGGTGATCTGGGCACCCTTCGCGATCAGATCGAGGCGATAGATCGCTGTGACACGAGCCGCCCGATACCGCTCCAGATCCTCTCGCTTCATGAGCTCAATCCCTCTGGAGAAAGCGAATGGCACTCAGGGCATGGGCCCTTACGCCGACGGCTAGAACGCTTTCATCGACATCAAACAGAGGTGAATGGTTGGGGGCCGTGGTCGTGGGATCAACACCCGGCGCCGTCCCGCCAAGATGATAGAAGACCCCGGGTATTTCCTTTTGGAAATAGCTGAAATCCTCCGCAACTGTCGTGGGAGGCGTGGCGGGATTGACGTTCTCGGCTCCGGCAGCCTCGACCAGGACTGGGGCCAGCCAGGTGGAAAGGGCCGGGTCGTTGTAGACTAGGGCAGCATTCTGGAAGATTCCAAACTCTGCCGTAGCGCCGTGAATGGCAGCCACATGATCCACCGCCGAGCGGGTCCGTTCGACAAGGGCGTTTCTCTGGTCGACATCAAAGGTCCGCAGCGTGCCGCTCATCACAGCACTGTCGGGAATGATGTTGTAGCGCACTCCGGCATTGATGGTTGAAACCGTAAACACAGTCGGGGTCGTGGTCGGATCTACCGTCCTGGCAGTCAAGGTGTTGATTGTGTTAACAATCTGGGCTGAGGCCGCGATGACGTCAACGCCCCTCCAGGGCCAGGCTCCATGGGTCTGGCGACCATTGAGCGTGATATCGATACGGTCTGAAGCCGCCATGAAGCCCTGGGGCCTGTAAAACAGTGTCCCGGTGCGGCCCGGTACCACATGGATGCCAAAGATGGCCTCAACGGCCGGATCCTTAAGGACCCCCTCCTTGATCATGAGGGCGGCACCGCCCATGGGCTCGCCAGGAGGGGCTCCTTCCTCCGCCGGCTGAAATATGAAGACGACCGTGCCTCCAAACCTGTCCTTCATTCCCGCCAGGACCTCTGCGGCGCCCAAAAGCATGGCCATGTGGGCATCATGTCCGCAGGCATGCGCCACAGGCACCGTCGCGCCCTGGTAGGTCCCGGTGGCCGTCGAGGCAAAGGACAGACCGGTCGCCTCAAGGACAGGCAGGGCATCCATGTCGGCCCTTAAACCGACGACCCGGTCTCCTGCCAGATTCCCCTTGAGTATTCCTACCACCCCTGTCTTGCCGACGCCGGTGCGCACTTCCAGACCCAGCGCCCGGAGCCGGTCAGCAATAAAAGCCGCCGTATTGACCTCGGCAAAGCCCAGTTCGGGGTGCTGGTGCAGGTGACGGCGCCATTCTATCACCCTGGGATTAACCGCCTGCGCCGCCTCGGATACAGCCTGTGCGATCCCGTCCCCAGAACTCGCCGCTCTCGCAGAGGCCGCAGGGATCGCAGTCACAGCCAGCGCCATGAGGAAGACTGTGACCCCGACAGACCGTTTGTAACCAGACCTGGTCGTTCTCAGGCTCATGGGAAGTCTCCATTCAAAGGGTCGGGCTGCTGCATTGTAATCATGAAACTTCGACGACAGTTGATGCAAGCGTCTTGCGTATGCGGTCTGGTTCGCCGATCACCCCCTAATGGCAGTCAAGAGCGAATCCACCAACTGGCGTCAGGTCGTTCTGGTCTGTCGCAAATGCTCAAAGAAGCTGGACGGCGGCTTTGGTCCAGATGGCGACCGCTCTCTCAAGAAGGCGCTGCGTAAATATCTCAAGGCCGGCAAGGGCAGGAAGGCTGAACTGGTCATCAAGGAAACCGACTGTTTTGACATCTGCCCCAAGCGTGCGGTTGTGGCCGTCAATGTCGCCAATCCCAAGGCCCTTCTGATCGTACCGGCCGGGGCCGACCTTTTCGAGGTGAAGGCGCGCCTTGGCCTGCGTGATGATCGCCGCCTTAAAGCGCTCCCGCTCGAGAACCGGTCATGAATGACGGCCCGTGCAAACCGGCTGCCGTGGATTAGGCAGGGCCAGTGAACCTTCGCTCACCTGCATTTATGATCCTCTGCGCCGTCAGCCTGATCGCATCGGGCGGCAACATGGCCCTGCAGTCGATCCTGCCTGCCATCGGCCGGGAGTTCCAACTCTCCGATACCCTGGTTGCAGGGGCCTTTTCCCTTTCGGCCCTGTTCTGGACGCTGACCTCGCCGGTGTGGGCACGCATGTCGGACAAGATGGGCCGCAAGAAGGTCATCATAATCGGTCTATGGGGGTTTGTGCTCTCTCTGGCCGGCTTTGGCCTGGCAGCGACGGCTGGGCTTGAGGGGTGGCTCGGCGCAGGGGCGGCCTTCTTGCTCATGGCCCTGGCTCGTTGTGTCTATGGACTGTTCGGCTCGGCTGCACCGATAGCATCCCAGGCCTATGTGGCGGATCGAACCACCGCAGCCGAGCGCACCAAGGCCATGTCCCTGCTTGCTTCGGCTCAGGGCCTGGGAACCGTCATTGGCCCGACCGTGGCGCCCCTCTTTATCCTGCCGATCCTTGGGCTGGCGGGCCCGATGTATGCCTTCGCCCTGGTCGGTCTGATCATGCTCGTCATTGTCTGGCGAAGACTGCCGAGCGGAGAAGTCGTTCGCCAACCCTCACCCACAGGACAGGCAGACCATGCCGGCAAAGGACTTTGGAAGGATCCGCGCGTACGCGACTTCCTGATTTTCGGCCTGCTGGTCACGGGAGCCCAGGCCGTCAATATCTCTGTCCTGGGCTTTCACATTATTGATGAACTCGCCCAGGCCGGCTCCAGCCTCGGAAAGATGGCCGCCAGCGAGGCCCAGCCCTTTATAGCCCTGGCCATGCTGACCGGTGCCATCGCGACCCTGATGGTCCAGTGGGGCCTCATTCCCCTGCTTCAGCTGCAGCCTCGCGAGCTCATGCGCTGGGGAGCCGGGCTTGCCCTTTTCGGCAATGTGGTCACGATTTTTGCCCCTGGCTATTTCGGCGTCGTGATCGGCTACGCCATTCTATCCATGGGGATCGGCTTTGCCCGACCCGGCTTTACGGCCGGCTCGTCTATTGCGGTGGGGCCACATGAACAGGGGGCGGTGGCCGGCCTGATGATGTCACTGGCCGGGCTAAGCTTTCTGGCTCCCCCGGTTATCGGCGTCGCCCTCTATGAAACCACCGGCCACGGCCCCTTCATAGCCAACGTCCTTGTCCTTGGAGCCGCAGCCCTGGTCGCAGTCTTAAGCCCAGCGCTTAAGGCCGCTTGGGTGGACCCGAAGGCGGCCAGAGCCATAGAGACACCGCCCGCGTCCCAACCTGGTCCTGAGGGTAACAGCTAGGGTCAGACCCAAAGCCTCGGGTCAACTGGCGCGGAGCTTGGCTCGCGGTCCTGGTGATTTTCCCTCCGGGCAAAGCTTTCGTCTGGCGTCATGTCGTGCGAAATCGGCACCATGACACTTCGTATCGAGAGCCGCATCGGCATTCAGGCCCCATCTGCAAGGATCTGGTCACTCATTGAAGATTTGCCAGGATGGAACCAGTGGAATCCGATCGAGAGAGATGTTTCCGGCACCATTACGTTTGGGGGCCAGCTGAGCCTAACCGAGCGGATAGACGGGCTGCCTGAAAGGCAGTTCCAGGCCCGTGTCGCGACCTGGCAACCCCTTGCACAGCTTGCGCTGACTGAAAAACGCGGCTGGCAGTTCAATGCCATCCGCTATTACGAGATCGACGAGCTTGATCACGGCAGCTGTATCGTGGCCAACGGACTGATCCTGTCAGGCCTCAGAGGCGAAAGCTTCTATGATCGGCATAGACGCAACCTGCGTGCCGCATTCGAGCAGATCAGTGGCTCCATGAAACAGACGGCTGAGAGCCTTTAGTCCCTGCCCCCATGTGCCCAGGCTCTGGAGACGACACCAGGCATTCCAGGCCACGTGGTCACACCAGGCTCACTGGCCCTCTTTGCAGGACCCGTCACCCTGTCCGCTGGCAAGGACCCTAGCCTCCGCCAGCCCTCATTGTATCCTGGATATTGATGATGGCCGGTCCGAGGATGACCACGAACAGAACGGGCAGGAAGAACAGGATCATCGGCACGGTGAGCTTGGCTGGTAGGGCAGCGGCCTTCTTTTCGGCCGCGGACATGCGCAGGTCGCGGTTCTCCTTAGCCATTGTCCGAAGGGCCGAGCCTAGGGGTGTACCGTATTGTTCGGCCTGCACCATCGCCGTGGACACTGACTTGACCCCAGCGTGATTGGTTCGCTTGGCGAGACCCTCATAGGCCATGCGTCGTTCGGGAAGATAGTTGAGTTCAGCCGACAGAAGGCTGAGCTCCTCGGCCAACTCGATGGAGTTCGGACCAATTTCCTGGCTGACCTTGACGATGGCCTGTTCGATCGACATGCCCGCCTCCACGCAGATCAGCAGAAGATCAAGGGCATCGGGGAAGGCCTGCATGATGGACTGCTGGCGCTTGGAAATGCGGTTCGAGAGATAGATGTTGGGCGCATAGAACCCGATAACGGCAGCCACCATCACGCCGGTGACGCGGATCATGACCGGTTGCCCGAAGTCATTGAACGCAAATAGGTAAAGGGCCGCAAATGCAAAGAACACAAACGGCATGGAGAAACGGAAGAAGTAGAAGGTCGTAAGTGGCTTTGGCCCCCGGAACCCGGCCTGGGCCATCTTGTCGACGACCTTGGGGTCCTCAAGCAGCTTGTTCAGGTTCAGACGTTCGACGATGTCCTTCTGAAAACCCTGATCAGAGTGGCGCAAGCCACCGCTGTTCGAGACCATGGCCTGGCGCGACCTGCGCTTCAGCTCTTCTCGTCTCTGACCGACGGCCTTCATCCGCCCTTCAAGCCGCTCTCCGCCCGCCATGGGAGCAAGCACAGAAACCAGGGTGGCAAAGACCAGTATACCGACAACGATACTGAGGATGTTCTGGGGTTGGACGAGAAAGTCGATCATGTCACCGTCCTAGAACTTGAACGCGATCATGCGCTTCATCACAAAGACGCCGCAGGACATCCACACCCCGGCCCCCAGAAGCATGACCTGACCGCGCGGGTCGGTGAAGAGCAGCAGGATGTAGGCTGGAGTGGTGATGAAGACGAGACCCATGACGATGATCGGCAGGGAGCCAATAATGCCCGCCGACGCCATGGCTTCAGAGGAAAGGGCCTTGATCTTCTCGCCCATCATTCGGCGCGCGCGAAGAACCGTTGTCAGGTTCGAAAGCGCTTCGGCTAGGTTGCCGCCGGTCTTTTGCTGGATGGCAATCACGATCGAGAAGAATCTCAGTTCGCTTGTCGGCATACGCTCGTACATCTTGTCCAGAGACTGGGCGATGGTCTGGCCAACACCAATGGCCTCCACCAGACGCTGGAACTCGGGGCCAAGGGGTGCCGGCGATTCACGGGCAATGATCTTGAAACACTCATGGATAGGCAGGCCGGATTTGATACCCCGCACAATGACATCGACAGCATTGGCGAACTCACCCGAGAACTTCTTCATGCGTCGCTTGCCGATAAAGCCGACGATCCAGCGGGGCAGACCCAGACCGAACACTGCGGCCAGGCCTATTGAAAGCAGCAGGTTAGCTCCCAGCACCAACGGGACCAGAAGGGCCGTCACGGCCAGTCCGGCGCTGATGATCCAGAATGTACGGATCTTGATGGACAGCCCGGCGTGGTTCAGCTTGGCTGCCATCGTCATTCGGGCCTTGCGCTCCTTGCGCTCGGCATCCTTCAGCTGAAGCAGAATCTGTTTGCGTCGGGCTTCCGGTGTATTGGCCTGGGCGGCCGCGACCTTGCGCGCGGCCTTGCTGCCGGGTGCCGCCGCAAGGGCTCGCGCCCGCTTGACCCCCTGGTCCGTTGGAGCATCTCCACCGACCAGGACCCAGCCAAGCCCCCCTATGGATATGAAGGCCAGCACCGCAGCAAGGATTGGGAGCAGCATGGGCCTTACTCCGCAGCGTCCAGAGCGTCAGCCAGTTCGCGTTCCAGGCCGTAGTAGCGCGCCCGATCCCAGAACCTTGGACGCGCGATCCCGGTCGAACGGTGACGCCCGACGACCTTGCCGTGCTCGTCTTCTCCCGTAATTTCGTAAACGAACAGGTCCTGGGTAACGATGACATCACCCTCAAGCCCGACGACCTCGGTGATATGGGTAATCCGGCGAGAACCATCGCGGAGCCGGGTGGCCTGGATGATGATGTCGACCGAACCGGTGATCATCTCCCGGATGGTCTTGGACGGCAGGCCATAGCCGCCCATCGTAATCATGGATTCCATACGGCTGATGGCTTCTCTGGGTGAGTTGGCGTGCAGTGTACCCATGGAGCCGTCATGGCCTGTGTTCATCGCCTGCAGCAGATCGAAGGCCTCTGGGCCCCGCACCTCGCCTACGATGATGCGTTCAGGTCGCATACGCAGGCAGTTCTTCACCAGGTCCCGCATGGTGATCATGCCTTGACCTTCAAGATTGGGGGGACGCGTCTCGAGCCTGACCACATGCGGTTGCTGGAGCTGAAGCTCGGCAGCGTCCTCGCAGGTGATGACCCGTTCGGTCGGATCAATGAAGGCCGTCATGGTGTTGAGCAGGGTCGTCTTACCCGAACCGGTACCGCCTGAGATGACGATATTACAACGACATGCGCCAATAACGCCCAGGACACGGGCCCCTTCAGGACTGATGGAGGCAAACTCCACCAGATTGCGCATCGTCAGCTTGTCCTTCTTGAACTTACGAATGGTCAGTGTCGGACCATCGATCGCCAGGGGAGGCGCAATAACGTTCACCCGGCTTCCATCGGGCAGACGGGCGTCGCAGATCGGTGAGCTCTCATCCACGCGGCGGCCCACCTGGGACACGATCCGCTGGCAGATGTTCATCAACTGGGTGTTGTCACGAAAACGCACATTGGTCAGCTGGACCTTGCCGTTGACTTCGATGAAGACCCGTCCGGCGCCATTGACCATGATGTCGGCGATGTCATCACGTGCCAGAAGCGGTTCAAGTGGACCATAACCCAGGATGTCATTGACGATGTCCTGGACGAGATGCTCCTGCTCGGCCACGGACATCGAGACATTCTTGATGGCCACCAGTTCGGCAACGATGTCCCGAATCTCTTCGGAGGCGGCCTTCTGATCGAGCTGTGCCAGTTGCGACAGGTCGATCGTGTTCATCAGCGCATTGAAGATCGTCGTCTTCGTGGCGTGATAGAAGTCCGATTGCTCGCGAACGATCTCAGTAACGGGCTGCGCCCGCTTCAGCTGTTCGAGACCCGGCGTCGATCGCGGTCCGCTTCCCCCTGCGGCAGGGGCAGCCGGGGCAGCCTCCGTCTTTGGCCGTTGCGCCAGGGCATCAAGCCTGTCGGCAGGTCCTTTTGGCCGGTGAGTGGACTTGGCCGCAACCGGCGCTACCGAAACGAACTCGGCATCCTCATCGATATCGTCAGCCAGAGAGAAGGCCTGGCTCTGGACAGCCTGAGCAGGCTGCTGGGACGGCGCAGCCATGGCAGGCGTGGGGTTGGCGGGTAGTCCGCCGCTCTGACCTGTGCGTTTGCCAAACACTCTTGGATCAGCCCTTCTTGAACAGGCCGGCGAACATGGACTTGTTCTCCGACTTTGCTGGAGCGGCCCCTGCAGCGGCGGTCTTGGAAGCTCGCGCCCCCTTGGCTTGAACCTGCGGGAGTTCACGCCTGGAGACGATCTGAGCCAGCGTCTGGAAGGCTTCTGAGACCTTGGACTTGGCCGCAGCGTCGATGATCATCTGCCCGTTGTTTGCTGCCGCACCAAACAACTTGGCATCAAATGGAATGACAAGGCTGGGGTGAACACCCAAAGCGGTACCAAAGTCCTTTGTCGGGATTTCGGGGCGGCCTGGCAGGCCGACCTGGTTGAGCACCAGCCTAGGGGGCGCATCATTGGGCCTGCCCTGGCGGATGAGATCAATCATGTTCTTGGCATTTCGAAGCGACGCCAGGTCTGGCGTGGCGACCACGACCACTTCATCTGCGGCGATCAGCGTCCGGCGCATCCAGGCAGACCAAAGGTGTGGCAGGTCCAGAATGACGAAGGGCGCTGTACCGCGGATACGATTGGTCACTTCCTCAAAGGCCTCGGGCCCGATTTCCCAGTCCGTGTCGAGGGTCGCAGGGGCTGCAAACAGGGAAAGCTTGTCCGTGCAGCGGACCATCATTCTGTCTAGCAGTGTGGCATCCAGTCGATCTGGCTGACCAAGGGCATCGGCCACACCGTTGAGCGGATCCTGGTTGAAATCCAGACCGGCCGTTCCGAACGGCAGATCGTAGTCAACGATGACGGTATTGGCACCAATACGCTCGGAAATGGCATAGGCTGTATTGTGGGCGACCGCACTCGCGCCGCAGCCTCCGCGTGCCCCTACGAAGGCGATTGTACGGCCCACAAACGGCGCCGTCGGATCCGAGAACAGGCCCCCAATGGCCGCGATGAGCTGGAGGGGTTGGATTGGAGCGACCAGATATTCACTGACCCCCCGCCGCATGAGCTCGCGGAAGAGGAGGATGTCATTGGTCGCCCCGATGACGATGACCTTGGTCCCGGCATCGCAGACCTCGGCAAGGGCATCGACATGGCTCAGCAGGGTTGCAGGATCAGCCAGGCATTCGACCACGATCAGCGGAGGCGTGGGCTCGTGCTGATAAGCCTGGACCGCAGCAGGGACGCCTCCGCCGAGAATCTGCGTCGTCGCCCGGCTAAGTCTACGGTCCTGGCCCGCCCTTTCAGCGGAGGCCAGGGTATCCTGACGCTCGGCATAGACGTGAATAGCGATCCGGGGGATGGAGACATCAGCGCGTAACGCGGACATATCACGCATCTGGGTAGCCCCCGGGATGGGTTCTGGCTGGGCCTGGTACATGGGCTCATGTGCTGGAGCCGTCGGCATTACATTTGTCATTGCGGGAGCCGCCATGGCCTGTGCCGCCATGGCCGGTGC
>JBFZCB010000207.1:0-20282 GCA_041308165.1 Caulobacterales bacterium | reverse complement strand
TAGCCGCTTGCAACCCGCCAGCTGCAACCGACAGCGGCCTCGGGCAGATCCAAAGTGACTGGACCGCGACACCGGTCGTCACGGTCGTTATTCGGACGGCTCAGGGTGTGAGGGTTTCAGGCTCCACCTCACCGCAGGGACGGGTCGTGCTGCGGGGTGGTGATGGACCAGCCTTTGCCACGGGGGCTGATGAACAGGGCCGGTTTGCCATGGTTATTGATCGCCCTGTCAGGGATAAGCTCTTTGCCGTCGAGTCTCGGCGCGGGGAACAGGTCGCACTGGCACCCTATCAAATGTTCATCGCCGCCGGCGCAGTCGGCCCCGTTGCCCTTGTCGGCGACGGCATGGCAACGCTAAGGCTGGATCCGGCGGGACCCCTTGATACTATCGACAGTGATGGGCGTGCCCTTCTGGCCTCTGGTCGAGCCCCTCCCGGAACCGAGGTGCTCGTACGGATTGGTGAGCGGTTGGCCGTACCAGTGGTCAGCAATGCAGAAGGCCGCTGGTCTTTGAATCTCAGGCTGGAGGGTGCCGGTCCCGTCGCCGTGCTTGTTGGGGAGCGGCGCTATCTCTATCCTGGCCCCGGGGCACCACCATCAGATGACATGCTGGTCTTTGACACCGCTGCTGAGGGGTGGCTTATGGTCCGCAGCCTGTCTCAGGGTTCCTGGCAGAGTACGTGGTTTCCGGTAAGCTGACGTTAGGCTGGCGTTAACCCAATCAGTTGAGGTCGTTGAGGGTCTTCATTTGAGGACACCCACCATCACCGACTTTTCCCGGTGCCTGCGCCGGGTTTTTTTGGCAGGTATCAGCCTCCCCTGTGCGGAGCTTGTCTTGACCTGCCTGGTTTCGCGGTCAGTTCAGGGGGAGGCCTCGAGCTATCCCAGCCGAGGGTCAAAGGTCAGGGCTTGGAGCCCGGCTAGCCGGCCTTATTTACAAGGAGCCTGCAGATAGAGTGCCGCCAGCAGGCTAGGGTCCTATTCTGTTGCGGCTTCTGAAAACCGCGCCATCGGCGTGCTGATCCGTTGACCGGCACCCGGAAGCCGGTGGACGGGTCTTGAACCATGTCCCGGCGCAGTTTCACCCCAAGCAAACCAGACATCCGGTTCGCGGGTATCGCCGACGCGACGCCACCGTCCATCAGTCTGTGGATTGGGTAGAGGTCCTAGGCCGGGCATTCGTCCCTTTGGATCAGGCATGAACTCCCAGTCCTGTCCAAAGGCGCTGACGCGTATGCCGTCGGTCCAATAGGGGTCTTTGGCGTAGCTGACCTCGCCATCAATATCGTAGGTGATCCGTGTCTTGCCGGTTTCATCGGTCAGGATCGCCAATCCAAAGAGGTCGTTACCCAGCAGGAAATGGCCTGCGTCGATGGAGCCATCCTTGTATACTGTTGCCCAGGTAAACCAGAGAAGCTCCAACTCTTCCTGTACCAGGGCATCCTTGAGCTTGTAGACCTCGCCTCCCAGGGGCATGTGGATAACATCGAACCCGATGAGCCCACGTACCTTTCGGCCAAGGCATTCGCCCTCGAGGAGAAAGATATTGGCGATATAGGCCATGCTGGCGTCTCGTCCGGGCAGAAACCACTGCATTGCGGGTTCGATGAGGGTGCCTGTTACATCCATTGTGCCCTCTTCAATCCAGCGACAGGTCTTAGGTGTCCACTGCACATGAAACGGGCGACCGGGCGCGTCTGGCGCACTCCTCCAGTGGACCACCCCGTCTTCCACCGTTCGGCTGTGTCCGTCATTCACCGCCGACGCACGACCGATCGGATGTAGGTAAAAGGCCTCGGCATCCTTTGTGGTCTGAAGGAAGAAGCGGCGACGCTGGTCTGGTGCAGACCCCTCGATGCCCCAGGGAATACGACGCATAGGGTCGTAGAGATTTCCGTCATCGTCCCGAAGCGTGCCCCATAGATAGAGAGCCTCGGGCGGCAGCCCGAACAGAAGCTCATCCGAGTTCATATCCTCGACCGTGGCTTCAAAGGCACTGGTCATCGCCTGCCATCCAAAGTCACCTTTGCGGGGTCTCTTACGGCTTGCCGCGGGGCTTTCAGGCTTTGTCATCACCGCTTCCTACTCGTCCATATTATTTTGGAAACGTTATGGTTTCCTATTTTGCTTGGCAAGCCGCTCTCCTAGGCTGATCTTCGTGAGCCCGATGATCAAAGCCTTGGAGAAA
Organism: Caulobacterales bacterium; assembly: GCA_041308165.1. Lineage (GTDB taxonomy): Bacteria > Pseudomonadota > Alphaproteobacteria > Caulobacterales > Caulobacteraceae > Brevundimonas. The sequence continues at coordinate 18,095 of JBFZCB010000207.1, read as the reverse complement.
CGGCCGCCTGGGCGAGGTCGCCCCGCACAGGACGAACCTGTGGTCAAGGAGCGCCTGCTCGAGGCTGGAGCAGTGCGTTTTCTTATTGATGGATTTGCTCGCACCACCATGGAGGGCGTCGCAGGCCAGGCCGGGGTCAGCAAGAAGACCCTCTACCGCCACTTTGAATCCAAGGTCGCCCTTTATGAAGCGGTGGTGCGCTACGTCGCGACACCTGCTGCTCCGCCCTTTCAGGGAGGTGGGGATGAAGAGGGGTCACTTGAGCGGACGCTAGAGGCGCTTGCCAGCTGGATTTATGATCTTGTCACGGATCCCAGGATGTTTGCCCTTATCCGGACTGTCATTGGCGAGAGTGCGGCCTTCCCAGAACTCTCCCGGCTCATGTTTGTCCGGGGCTACGAAGACGGGCAAGGCCCCTTTGCTCCGGCGGTCAGCGTCTTTGAGCGCGCCATCGAAAGAGGCGAACTCCACCTTCCCAATGCCACCATGGCGGCAGAGATTTTTGCCAGCATGGCCTATGGCGGGCTTCGCCTCCTGATGATGCCGCGTGAGAGCCAGACTGCGCGCAAGGTTTGGGTCAGCACCGTGGTCAGGATTTTTCTCGACGGAGCTCGAACTCGGGCAGAAACCGGTCTGGAAAGGGGTCAGGGTCCGGACCTGCGGAGTTCGCGCTTGTGATTACGCCTCGCAGCGGCTGGCCGATCGTGCCGTCCTTTTGCTAGGCTTTGGATGAGGGATCAGCTGCCCATCTGTCTCTGGCAGGACTGTCCAAAGTGGCTGTTACCAGAGCCAGTGGGGACATTCTGGCTTTTAAGAGGATAGCCGGTCCTGTTGGCCGGTTATCCCAGAGCTGCGGGGATCGGAGAGATGAAGTCCATGCGCGCCATAAGGTTCTCCAGTTACGGTCCGCCTGATGTCCTGACATACGGAACTGTCGACAAGCCTTCCCCATCCGATGGTCAAATCCTCATCGAGGTGGTCGCATCGGGAGTGAACCCGGCGGATCACAAATGGAGAAGCGGGATGTTCCAGCAGATGGTCCCGCTGCCGATGCCCCATGTCCTTGGCTATGATGTCGCTGGCACTGTCAGCGCCATGGGTGGCACCGTGGAGGGGCTTCAGTTGGGTGACCGTGTTCTCGCCATGCTGCACCCCCTGACAAAAGGCGGGTATGCCGAGTACGCTATTGCGGAAGCCTCGGCCGTCTGCAGGCTACCGGACGGGTTTGACCTGAATCTGGCGGCTTCCCTTCCGACGGCAGCGCTGACCGGAGTTCAGCTCATCAACGAGCATGCACGCCCGGGTCCAGGCGACACCATCCTGATCACGGGGGCATTGGGTGCCGTTGGCCGGTTTGCCATGCTGGCGGCGCTTGACGCCGGAGCCTCGGTTATCGCCGCTGTTCGCCCAAATCAGAAGGATGAGGCTCTTGCACTGGGAGCAAGCCAGGCGCTCGGGCTAGGCGAACCCCTGCCAAAAGACCTATCCATAAATCATCTGGTGGACACTGTAGGCGGCCCAGATGTGGCAGAGCTTGCACGCTACGTCTCGGATAATGGACGGATCCTGACTGTATCGACCACCCCAATCGATCCGGCGGGGCTGCCCGTTGCACCGGTTTTTGTCACGGTGCGGCCAGACGGCCCCATGCTGGGACAGATCGTCCAGCGCGTCGCCCAAGGCGACTTGGTGCCCCTTCCTGTCAGGGTGATGTCTCTGGGAGAGGCTGCAGAGGCACATCGGTTGATGCAGGCCGGTGGCCTGCGCGCCCGCATCGTCCTCAAACCCTGACCCAAGTTCCTGCCACACCGGAGGATTAGACTATCATGAGTAATGAAGAGCTGACGCCAGACCTGCTCCGCTTTCTCAAGGAGGCAAAGGATCGCCACGAGATCCAGCAATGTGTGCTGAGATATACGCGAGGCGTAGACAGGCATGACAAGCCCCTCATGATGTCGGCCTATCATCCTGATGCCTGGGACGAGCATGGGATTGCGGAGGGCGGTCCGGAAACGTTCTGCAACTGGGCGATTGGCTGGCACGAAGAGTATCAGACCCGCCATCAGCACATCATCACCAATCAGACAATCGAGCTGGATGGCGACCAGGCCCATGGCGAGACCTACTATATTTTCTGGGGTGAGAACCGCCAGGGTCCTCCGTCTCTAGCCTTTGGCCGCTACATTGACCGCTTCGAAAAAAGGGCGGGCCAATGGGCCATAGCTCATCGTGTCTGCGTCAATGAATTCGCAGGCGCTTTCACACACGTTGAGGTTCCCCAGGACTTTTTCGAGGCCCTGCGCTCAACAGGTCCAAACCGGCGGGACAAGCAAGATGTCTCCTATGTTCGTCCGCTGGTGAAGGCCAGCCGGTAGCTGGCAGGTCACTGTCTGACGGCTAGAGCCAGACAGGCTGGGCAGGTCTCTGGCTCAGGACAGGAGGTAGGTGCGTTCACACCTGACCTTGGTGTTCCAGGCCCAGGTCAGATCTAGACCTGTGATCTCAGCTCGGCCTTCATGACCTTGCCGCTTGCCGTCATGGGCAGGGCCTGGACGAGGCGGACCGTGCGAGGAACCTTGTAGTTGGCCATATTGGCCCGGCACCAGGCAATCACATCGGCTTCCACAAGTTCTGCACCAGGACGCGGCACGATAAAGGCGTAACCGACCTGTCCAAGGCGTTCATCATCAACACCGATGACGGCGCTCTGGGCGACGCCAGGAATCTCTGCCAGCCGGTGCTCGACCTCTGCGGGGTAGCAGTTGAAACCACCGACGATGAACATGTCCTTCAGGCGATCGGTGATGTGCAGGTTACCGGCTTCATCCAGCCAGCCAATGTCGCCGGTCTTGAGCCATCCCTCAGCAGTGACCGTTGCCGCTGTCGCTTCCGGGTCGTTCAGATAGCCGAACAAAACACTTGCATTGCGAACGACAATCTCACCCGGGCCCTTGGCCTCCAGTATCTCTCCCTCAGGTCCAACGATCCGGACCTCGGTACCCTTGATCGGGCGGCCGGCGCTGAGGGCAACGACATCAGGTGAATCGCCCGGCCGGGAATGGGTGACCGTACCGCAGCATTCGGTCAGCCCGTAGCCCGTGGCCACAAAGGCATCCGGAAAGACCTCCATGAGGCGCCGAACGAGGGTAACCGGTACCGTCGTTCCTCCCGTCGCGATAAGAACAAGCGAACTGAGGTCCACCTCGGCCCGGCTAGGATCATCCAGAATGGCCTGCCATACGGTAGGGGGCGAGGGCATGTGTGTAACGCGGTTGCGCGCGATCAAGGCCATGACGCCGCCAGGCGTCATATCGGTCGTGATGACCGTACAACTTCCAGAAACCAGGGCCGCCACCCAGCCGGCCTTGTAGCTCGCATTGTGTGAAAACGGACCAAAGGTTGCCGATCGGTGCGTTTCGGAAAGGCTATTGGTATGGACGGTAACTTCTGCAGCGCTGACCGTCTGTCCATGAGTGAACATCGCTCCCTTGGGTCGCCCGGTCGTGCCTGAGGTAAACATGAGATCAGACAGGTCGAGCGGGGAGAGGGCATCAACACGGGCTTCGAGAGCCGCGGCCTCTATACTCTGGCCGAGGTCAAGCAGTCCCTTCCAGCTGATCTGACGCTCATCATCAGGAACACTGGGTTCCATCACAACGATCCGCTGCAGTTTGGGGAGAGGCTCTGCGAGAACCATATCGGGAAAATACTGGCCCAGGAAATGACCCGCCGAGATAAGAACCCGCACATCGGCCCGCTCGAGGATATCGGCAACCTCACGTCCCTTGAGCCGGGTGTTGAGGGGTACCAGAACGCCGCCAGCGCTCTGGATGCCAATGGCGGCAGCAATCCACTCCCAACGATTGGGAACCCACAGGCCGACCCGATCGCCAGCCTTGACGCCCAGGGCCATCAGACCCCGACCGACGCTTTGGGCCTCTGCCCAGATATGGGCATGGGTGACCGTCACGTCCTGGTCGATGACTGCAGGATGGTTGGGCCAACGGCCAGAGGCCGCGCGAGCCAGTGCGGGGATGGTCTTCAGGCTGTGGTCCTCAGGCATAGGGTCGACCCTAGTCTTCCTTGGCAATGGTGACGGTCATGCCATCAAGCTCGGCGGTGAACACAATCTGGCAAGACAGTCGCGAGCTGTCATCACGGTGTGATGAGCTGTCAAGCAGATCACTCTCGTCGTCTGAGATTGGGGCAAGCTTGGAGAGGAAGGGTTCAGCGACATGGATGTGGCAGGTGGCACATGAGCAGCAGCCGCCACACAGGGCCTGAAGATCATCAAACCCATTGTCGCGGATGACCTCCATGACACTGGCACCAATGTTGCCGGTGACCGTCGAGGTCTGGCCGGAGCGGTCGATTACAGTCAGGGAAGCCATGAGGTCTCTTCAGTTGAAGGATTGTAGATTGCCCAGGGCCTTGCCCAGGGCGACGCAGAAGCGGGCCGCGTCCGCTCCATTGATGACACGATGATCATAGGAGAGAGACACGGGCAGCATCGTGCGCCATTCGATGGTTCCCGAGCCATCGGCAGCGGGGCGTGGGCTCTGCTGTGTGCGGGTTATGCCGATGATGGCAACCTGGGGCGCATTTATGATGGGCGAGAATGCCGTGCCGCCGATATGTCCCAGGGAGGATACGGTAATGCAACCCCCGGACATTTCCGCCATGGACAGACCCTTGTCTCTAGCCTTGGCCGAGATCCGGGTGAGATCGTCAGCAAGTTCGAGACCAGGACGAGTGTCGCAGTCCCGCAGAACAGGAACCAGAAGCCCGTTGGGTGTGTCCACTGCCACGCCGATATGGACATAGTTCTTGATAGTCAGGGTCGTACCGGATGCGTCCAGAGAACTGCGAAACGCTGGAAAGTCCGACAGGGTCGTGGCTGTGGCCTTCAGGATCGGTATGAGTGGCGTCACCTTCTGGTCCGGATGGGCAGCGTTCCAGGCAACCCGTCTGGCTTCCAGTTCCGTAATGTCCAGCAGGTCGTGGTGGGTGACGTGCGGTATGGCCACCCAGTTCCTATGAAGCATTTTGCCCGTAACCTGTTGGAAGCGACCAACAGGCTGGACGTCGACGGGTCCATAGGCGGCGGGGTCATCAACGGGCCAGGGAGGAAGGGTGTCGAACAATGCGCTCACTCGATCATTCCGAGCACCGTGCCGACCTCATAGGTCTCGTCGACGGGCTTCAGGATTTTGAGCGTGCCCGTCGCCGGGCTCTCGACTTCCTGCACAGACTTTTCGCTCTCAAGGCTGAAGAGCGGCTGTCCGATTTCGACCTGGCCACCATCGGCGATGAGCCACTCGGTAAGTTTGCCGTCATTCATAGCAAAGCCAAGTTTGGGCAGTAGGATTTCTGTGGCCATGTGTCAGTCTTTCATCAGGGCGGTGATCGCCGCTGCAATGCGTTCGGCGTTGGGAGCGAAGGCATCTTCCAGAGGCTTGGAGAAGGGGACAGGGCAAAACGCTCCGCCCAGTCTTTCGACGGGCTTCTTAAGCTGCCCGAACAGTTCATGATGAAGCGTAGCCGCGATTTCGGCTCCGACACCGAACGGGGTTACGGCCTCATGGACGATAAGGACGCGCCCGGTCTTTGACGCTGATTCGAGGACTGTTTGCCTGTCCCAGGGCGCGATGGTCCTTAGGTCGATCAGCTCCACCGAGACGCTATCGCCAAGGCTTGCGACGGCACCGATGGCCTCATTGACCATGCGCGAATAGGTGACGACAGTGACGTCTGATCCGGGCTGAACAATCCGGGCCTGTCCGAGGGGCACACGGTGGCCCGTCTCAGCAGGTGCGCCACTCTGCCAGTAGCTGGGCAGGTTTTCGATGAAGATGCAGGGGTCGGGATCATCAATGCAACTGCGCAAGAGACCATAGGCATCCTGCGGATTGCTGGGGGCTACGACCTTGATACCGGCGGTATGGGCAAACCAGGCCTCAAGATAGTCGCAGTGCTGGCCGCCGGACGAGAACCCTGTTCCGGTCATGGTCCTGATGGTTATCGGCACATGGGTCTGTCCACCGGACATGAACCGCAGCTTGGCCGCATGGTTTATGATCATGTCCATGGCGACAGTCGTGAAGTTCATCAGCATGATCTCGGCGACAGGCTTCCACCCCACCAATGACGCGCCAATGGCGGCACCGACGATGGCCTGTTCGGAGATGGGCGTGGAGCGCACGCGGCTGTCGCCGAAACGTGTCGACAGGCCGCGGGTCACGCCTACCACGCCGCCTTCCTCGGGGTCGGCGACATCTTCGCCGAGAACGACGATGCGATCGTCGTCTGCCATGGCATCGGCTAGGGCCGTATTGATGGCCTGGAGGATCATCACCGGCTTGACTTCAGTTTCGGTCGTCATGCGGCAGCCTCAGCGAATACGTCGGATTTCAGGTCATCAACGGTCGGGAAGGGGGAGGCGAGAGCGAACTCAACAGCGGAATCAAGGGCTGTCTCTACGTCCGCTTCAATGGCCAGGAGCTCAGCCTCGGTTGCAGCACCTCGATCGAGAACAAGCTGGCGCAGACGGGGCACAGGGTCGTTTTCGATATCGGCCGCCTTCTGGGCCTTATCCATATAGCCATCTGCATCACCAAAAACATGGCCGTGGAAGCGGAAGGTCATGGCTTCGATCAGCGTCGGGCCACCCCCGCTACGCGCCCGCTCGACAGCCTCCTTGGCAGCCGCATACATCTCGTCAGCATCATTGCCGTTCACCCGAACGCCCGGCATGTCATAGGCGACGGCCCGGTCGGCGATCCGCTTGGAAGCCGTCGCTTTCTCATAGGTCGTGTGTTCGCCGTAGAGGTTGTTCTGGCACACAAAGATAACGGGCAGTTTCCAGACAGAGGCCAGGTTGAGGCTTTCGTGGAACGCTCCGATGTTGCTGGCCCCGTCCCCGAAATAGGCGACGGAAACGCGATCTGACCCATCCATCTGCGCCCCCCAAGCCAGGCCGTTGGCGATGGGCATGGATGACCCCACGATACCTGTGGTGACCATGATCCCCTTCTTGGGGTAGGTGAGGTGCATCGGGCCACCCTTGCCCTTGCAGGTTCCATCAACACGCCCGGCGATCTCTGCCCAGAGATCATTGAGGGGCATGCCCTTGGCGAGCATGTCGTGGATACCGCGATAGATTGTGCAGATGTAATCGTCGTCGCGCAGGTTGGCTGACATGGCAGCCGGAATAATCTCCTGACCCCGGTAGCTATAGTAGGGCATGACGAGCCGGCCAGTCATGATGACCTTGCGGCTCCGTTCGTCGTTGCCCTTCATGAGGGCCACCCGGCGGTAGATGTCCAAGAGGACGTCGTTGCCCGGTGCGTGCGGACTCGGCATACAATTCTCCCTCATGTCAGTTGGACAAAACCCTAGAAGACCGAGCCTGCCCTAGCCAATGCCTGTGGGACATATCGCAGGGCCGATTGATCGAAGTCACCCCAAACCTCAAAGGTTCAGGGTTGTGATATGAAACAACCCCCTTGGACTACCTGTCGGTCCTGGATTCAGGACACAGGCGGGCCAGAACAGTGGGGCCAAGGTCAGGTTGGCCAGACCAGAGGCAGTCGGGCAAAGCTTCCATTGATGCCGGTTCTCACGACGATGCTGCTGTCTGGATCCACCGAGAAATCGGGAATTCGGGGCATCCATTCCTCGAGCAGGATCTTCAGCTCAAGCCTTGCCAGCATGGCACCAGGGCAGACATGCGGTCCGGATCCAAAGACTGACTTGCGGACAGAGCGGCGGGTGAAGTCGACTTCGGTCGCGGCCTCATACTCGCTGTCATCCACCGCGCCAAACGGGGTCGTAAGCATGACCATGTCGCCTGCCTTCATGGTGACCCCGTGGAATTCGGTGTCGTCACGGACCGTTCGGGCCGGATTGGTCAGGGCGAACCGGCGCAGAAACTCCTCTACAGCACCAGGGATCAGGGCTGGGTTATCGCTGAGCTGCCTGCGGTGCTCTGGGTGGGTCGCCAGGAAGTGCATCAGATGGCCTGTCATCGAGGCTACCGTATCAAGCCCGCCGATCAGCAGGAGGGAGGAAACGCTGACCGCCTGCATCATATCGATGGGCTGGCCCTCGATTTCGGCATGTACAATGCTGGTCAGCAGATCATCACGGGGCTCGAGCTTGCGCTCATGAAGCTTTCCACCAACATATTGCATGATGGAAGCGATGGCAGAGTTCTTGTCGGCATCGACCTCAACCATAGCGCCAGCCAGGGGCAGGAGCGCTTCCCGATCTTCTTCAGGAAGGCCTGCCATGCCCATGAAGATACGAATGGGCAGGTGCTGGGCCAGGTCACGGACAACTTCACACCGTCCGGAGGCCTTGAAGCCTTCTATGAGCGATATGGCCAGCTCGCGAACTTCAGCTTCGCGGCTCTTAAGGGCAGGCACGGTGAAGGCCGGGGCGAAAAGCCGACGATAGAGGCCCTGCACCGGGGGGTCAGACTCGATCGGGAACAGACGAAAATGGCGATCGGGTTCAGCGGGAACCGATACACCCATTGAAGACGTGAAACGTTGTGGGTCTGAAAACACCTCATTCAAGAGAGCGTTTCGGGTCAGGACCCAGTGCCCCTCATTATAGGGAGACCAGAAGATATCAGGAACGCCACTGGCCAGAACCCGGGCGTAGGGATCGTGATACAGGTCACCAGGTGACAAGGGTCGATAGAGATCAAAGTCCACCACCAGATGGGCGGGAACATGCTGTGGAACGGGGGAAGCTGCGCTCTGGGCGTCGGCCATGGTGGAACTCCGGATTGAACGGGTTTGGACAGTGTGAGCGTAGAGACCTTCAGCTGACCAAGAAGCCGCCGTCGACGGTGAGAAGATGGCCTGTGATGGCCTTGGCGGCGTCGCCGGCCAGGAAGAGGCAGGCGTTGGCGATGTCTTCAGGTTGTCCCATAAGTCCTAGCGGGACACGTCCGGGAGACATGATCGGCCCGGCCATGGTCAGGCCTCGGGCCGTCATTTCGACGGTTGCCTCGCGTGCCCCTTCGGTTGCGGTGCCGCCCGGCAGGACGGCATTGACGCGGATACCATGCTTGCCGAATTCAAGGGCTGCGACCTTGGTCAGGTTGCTCAGACCTGCCTTGCTGGCTCCGTAAGCGGCGTTGTGCAGAACAACAGCCTGTTCTCCGCTGACTGAGGATATGTTGATCACGGAGCCTCCCTGGCCCTGATCGATCATTCGCCGGATGGCCTCACGCATGGTGAGGAACCCACCACGCATGTTGACCGCATGAACCGCGTCCCACTGATCGGTGGTTATCTCAAGGAAGTCATATTTGGGAAAGATCGCAGCGCTGTGGACGAGGATGTCGAGGGAACCGAACTCGGCCTGGGCCCGATCGCAGATGGCCTTGACGTCATCTTCGAGCGAGATGTCGCCGCCTATGGCCACAGCCTTGCCTCCGGACTCTATGATTTCAGCCGCAACCCCTTGCGCCTGATCAGCCAGTCGGTCTGCGACGACGATACTGGCGCCCGCCTGTGCAAAAAGAATGGCAACGGCACGGCCAATGCCACGCGCTGCGCCGGTAACTACGGCAGTCTTTCCATCCAGTCTCAGAAGCTTGTCAGGCATGGCTCACTCTCCTGTTTGACGAGCAATCCTAACGCCTGAGAGAGATTGGACCATTTCTTCGGCAAGACATCACATATGCAATCGCAGGAGGGAGGGTTGATTTGATCGTCGCTCCCCACAAGCTGGAACAGTATTATCGAGAACGGACAGGCAACCGAGCCAGATCGGTTGAACAGGACTGGGTAGAGCGTCTGGGATGGGCTTCAAGCGCGCGTCTTCACCGCCATCCAGTCCGTTCGTGCAGTGAGGAAAAAGGGCCGCAACTTGCGCGGCCCCAGAAGCCTTGCAGGAAATGGCCCGAGGGGCGACCGGGACCTAAGTTGCGGTGCAATATTTTGACTGTGGAGCGAGCCATGTATCGCTCTCGTGATGGAGACGTCCATGATCGATGAGATCCCGGCCGAGACAACGATAGATCCTCAGGCGCTCCGCCAAGCCCTTGGTGCCTTTGCAACGGGTGTGACGATCGTGACCACTCGCGATTCCGAGGGCCGACCGGTTGGTCTGACCGCAAACAGCTTCAACTCCGTTTCGCTCTCCCCGCCTCTGGTGCTCTGGAGTCTTGCACTCAACAGCCAGAATCTAAATGCGTTCAGGCATGCGCCTACCTGGGTTGTTCATGTTCTGGCAGCAGGCCAAGAAGACCTGTCATCTCGGTTTGCATCCCGGGGGACAGACAAGTTTGCGGGTCTGGAGTTTGAGGAAGGACCGGGTGGAGCGCCCTTGCTGGATGGCTGTGCGGCTCGCTTTGTCTGTCAGTCGACGTTCGAATACGAGGGCGGCGATCACGCCATATTTGTCGGTCGTGTGATAGATCTTGTCCTTGCCCCGACTGCCCCTTTGATTTTTCACGCTGGACGATATGGCCGGGTCGTCCCGGCGGCTAGACGATTTGTTCCTGAGACGCTTGAGGGCGACGGAGAGTTTGCCCGCTATTTTGTTGGCCATCTTCTGGGCCGGGCACACCATGCTGCGTTCGAGGATGTGCGGCGCGAATACCGTCGTCGGGGTCTGAGGGCAGCGGACTATACGGTGATTGCGTCTCTTGGCCTTGGTGAAGGCTGCACGCGTGAAGCCCTGATTGCCAGAGCGGCTCGGGGCGGTGTCGATCTCCCGGATCTGGCTATCGATCGGCTTCTGGAGCTCGGCCATATTGAGGCCGACCCTGCAGGTCTCCACCTCACTGACGTTGGGCGCAATCTGCTTACCGAACTGGTTGCGGTTGCCCAGGCCAGTCAACTGCGTCTTGAAAGTCGGCTTCAGCCTGAAGAAATGTCCATGCTTCTCAGCCTGCTCCAGAAGATGTCAGGTGAAGTCTGATCTGAAGAAAACGATGCTGGGCGAGGGTATGGCTGCCAGCTGAGTTTCAGCTGTGGGCTCCATCTGCAGGCCGTGAAAACTGCGACCTGAGTACCTTCTTGTCGACCTTTCCGTTTGGCATGGTCGGCAGGGTCTCGAGGAAGACGACTGTCTTGGGTTTCTTGTAGCTTGCAATCCGGGTCGCCGCGTCGGCGATGATATCGGCCTCGGTGGCTGCGTATCCAGGATGCAGGACAACGCAGGCCACGACGGCTTCTCCCCAGCGCTCATCGGGGGCTCCGACAACCGCTACATTGGCCACGGCCGGATTTTCCGCAACAGCTCTCTCGACTTCCTGCGAGTAGATATTTTCTCCGCCCGAGATGATCATGTCCTTCTTGCGATCGACAAGGAATATGCGTTCGCACTCATCAAATCGTCCCAGATCGCCCGTTTTGAGCCAACCGTCCTGGAGAACCTCGCGGGTGGCCTCGGGATTGTTCCAGTAGCCGACCATGATGGCGTCGCCCCTTATCCACAGTTCGCCGACCGCCCCTGCAGGGCAGTCCTGGCCCTGATCATCGACGATACGGACTTCGGTGAGGGCATAGGGGTGACCGATGGAGCCCAGCAGGGCGGCCTGTGGGCCCTCTGTGCTGTGAAGGTGTTTTGGGAGGGCTGTGCCTGTGCCTTCTGTCTGACCCCAGCCATTGACGAAGACGGGCCCGAAGCGAGCAAGGGCCCTTTGCAGGACCGGGACGGGCATGGGAGCGGCGGCATAGAAGATCGTCTCCACGCTGGAGACATCATACCGGTCGAAGTCTGGCTGATCGACGATCGCCTGCACCATCAGAGGGACCAGATGAAGGTGGGTAATCCGCTCCTTTTCGACGGCTCTCAAGACAGCGCCGGGCTCGAAGGTCCGGTGGATATGTATCTCGCCACCTCGCCACATCTGGGCCAGCATGCTGGACTGAGCGCCGGCATGGAACATCGGCATGACTTCAAGCATCCGTCCGCCTGGACGGACGTCCATGACCACACAGACACAGTTTGCAATGGCCAGTTCATTGCGGTGGCTTCGCATCACCCCCTTTGGACGTCCAGTGGTGCCAGATGTGTAGATGATATGTGCAATATCGTCGGGCCCCACCTCGTGCGGTGCTCCCCGAGGACTGCCCTGGGCTAGGAAGGTCTCATAGTCTTGGGCCCAGTCCAGTGCCTGCCCGATGCAGACGAAGGTTGCTACAAACGTCAGATGAGGGCGCATCGCATCGATCATCTCGGCGTACTGGGCTTCAAAGATCAGAAGGCGAGGTCTTGTATCCTTGAGAATCCACTCGAGTTCTGGCGCGGCCAGTCTGAAGTTCAGCGTTCCAAGAATGAAACCCCCAAGCCAGGCCGCGCTGAAGACCTCGGCATACTGGATTGAGTTCATAGACAGGATTGAGACGGTGTCTTGATGCTTGCAGCCGTCAAGATGCAGGGCGGAGGAGAGACGGCGCGCACGGTCAAGATGCTGGCGATGCGTAAAGCGGACATCGCCAAACACCAGTGCGGTTTCATCGGGCGTAAACCGTGCCGCCCGCGTGATCAGATCGCCGAGGGTTCTCATGCCAGTCTCCTTGAACGCTCCCAGATATGGTCTGGCGCGACCCTGAGGGTGTTGATCCCATTGAGTCTGTCTGTGCAGGGGAGCCTGACGCCTGGGGCTATCTGGCTATGTGTCAGCCGGGCCATCAAGGCAGTTCCCCGCGTCGAGGTGCCTCGTGAACTTCGCCGGGAAAGAGGTAGATCTCCTGGGCCACGGAGGCAATCAGACCGCCTGAAACGTCATAGATACGCCCCTGTGTAAGACTGCGCGCCTGACCCGCCCAAGGGCTTTCCATTTCATAGAGCAGCCAGTTTGACGGATCGGTCGCCTGATGGAACCACATGGCATGGTCGACGCTGGTCATCCTTTGCAGGATGGCTTCGGGATGGCCAACCTTGCTGACGCCTCCTAGCCAGAAGTCTGAAAGATAGGCTAGGCCACAGGCCAGCATGGCCGGGTCGGACAGGTCCGTTTCGCGTACCCGCATCCAAAGCAACCTTTGGGCAGCCTGGTCCCTGCCAAGGTCGATCGGGACAAGCCGCCGCTCAACTATAGGCAGAAGCGTAGGTGGCTTAACAGCCCCCTCAGGCGCATGCCTGTTGAGGGCTCTCTCAAAAGGATCCTCATCGGAAGCGTCTTCCGGGCCCTGACAGTTCGGCATGGGTCTGGCGTGAGAGAAGCCCTCTGCCCCGTCGTGAAAAGAGGCCTCCATGTGGAAGATGACCTTGCGACTCTGCAGGGCCGTGACCCTTCGGGTTGTAAAGTTGCGGCCCTCGCGGGTCCTCTCGACCTGGTAAAGTACAGGCTCGGTCTCAACACCTGGCCGTATGAAATAGCCATGCAGCGAGTGCACGGCCCTGTCGGGTACCGTGTGAAGGCAGGCCCTCAGGGCCTGGGCCAATACCTGCCCGCCATAAAGGGCCCCGGTCAGATTCGGTTCGGTGAAGCGTGTCCTGTAGTGGTCAGAACCCACGTCCTCCAGATTGAGGATATCAACTAGAGACGGAACGTAAGCACCTGAGGCAGTCATGGCTGGGTCTTTTCCCCGATGGAACCTTGGCAGGCCGCAAATGGGTCGCGGGTGCTGCCTGAGAATGCCATCTGCCACTGAACAGGCCTGTGTTTCCATAGCGACATCAATCGATCTCGAATAAGCCAGCGGCGCCCATGCCCCCACCTATGCACATGGTCACCACGACACGCCTTGCCCCCCTTCGCCGGCCCTCAATCAGGGCGTGTCCGGTCAGACGAGAACCGCTCATGCCGTAGGGGTGCCCAATGGAGATCGCCCCTCCATCAACATTCAGCCGCTCTGAGGGTATGGACAGTCTGTCGCGACAGTAGAGGACCTGAGAGGCAAAGGCCTCATTCAGTTCCCACAGGTCGATGTCGTCAACGTTCAGGCCTTCGCGGGCGAGGAGCTTGGGTATGGCAAGACAGGGGCCGATGCCCATTTCGTCAGGCTCGCAACCCGCAACGGCGAACGCTCGAAAACGGCCCAGGGGAGCTAGGCTGCGGCGCTCGGCCTCTTCGGCCGACATGAGAACACAGACGCTGGCTCCATCCGAAAGCTGGGATGCATTACCCGCCGTGACGAAGGCGTCGTCGCCATTGACCGGCTTCAGGCCAGCAAGACCCTCCAAGGTGGTACCGGGCCGGTTGCCTTCATCCTGGTGAAGCGTGACAGTTTCTTCGCCAATGACGATACCGGCCTTGTCGAACACCTGTTTGACAGCTTCGATGGGAGCGATTTCCTCATCGAATCGACCCCTGGCCTGACCCTCGGCGGTTCGGGCTTGGCTTTGCAGGGCATAAAGATCCTGCGCTTCCCGACTGATCCCGTAGCGGCGGGCCACAGTATCGGCCGTGGCAATCATTGACCAATAGAGTTCGGGCTTATGGGTTTCGATCCAGGGCTCGCGGTTCTTGTGACGGTTAATGACGTTGTGGGTCAGAGAGACACTTTCGGTCCCGCCGGCGACATAGATGCCGGCTTCACCTGCGCGTATTCTCTGGGCGGCCAGGACGATGGCCTGAAGCCCGGATGAGCATTTTCTGTCGAGGGTGAAGCCGGGAACCCAGACCGGGCAGCCGGCCCGAAGGGCCGACTGTCGAGCGACATTATTGCCTGTTGCACCTTCAGGCGTTGCACACCCCAGGATCACATCCTCAACGTCTCCAGGGTCAACTCCAGCCCGCGCAAGGGCATGTGAGATGGCATGTCCGCCAAGTGTTGCCCCGTGGGTGTTGTTGAAGGCTCCACGAAACGCCCGTCCGATCGGGGTCCGGGCAGTGGAAACGATCACAGCTTCTGGCATTGGTCCTAACTCCGCTGGGCACCCCTCGGGCTGCCTCTGATAACGGGCCTTCCGTTCCAGGCCTGTCCGCTCCAGTCCTGTCCTCTGGCGGGGCGTGCTTGGGCTGGCTGGCCGTATTGTCTTGGGTCAGAGGGCTTGGTGGGCGACGCGCTCCGGATGACAGAAGCCCCAAGGGCGGGGCCTCTGGCGACAAAG
Organism: Caulobacterales bacterium; assembly: GCA_041308165.1. Lineage (GTDB taxonomy): Bacteria > Pseudomonadota > Alphaproteobacteria > Caulobacterales > Caulobacteraceae > Brevundimonas. The sequence continues at coordinate 3,068 of JBFZCB010000207.1, read as the reverse complement.
CCCTTCGCTTCCCCCTGAAGGGTCTGCAACGAGACGCTTGTGGCTATCGCAGCCGCGATATGGCCACTGGCCATACGCCGTATGGGATCGACACCGGGCCAGCCATCCTTGTGTCGGAAGATGAATGACTAGTGGAGTGTTGTCGTATCAGCCGAAACGCCGAATGCGCTCGCCAACATCGGCCCCGGGCTCGATGAGTGGCTGCATCAGGGTCGGGTTGGTCAGTCTGGCGACGGCACCCCTGACCATTTGCAGCAGCCAGTCGAGGTGGGTCTCAAACACATCAGCGGGCCCATGTATGGCAAGGGCTAGTGGATGGGTCCCTCGTGTCTGCGGAATGAGCATGGCCAGGGATCCCTGCTTCCCGTCGATCTGGACTGCATATCCCTTGATGCTGGCGGCACGGAGGGTGTCAGCCAGCTCATTGGCACAGACGCGCGATTCGTCTTCGGGAGCTTCTGCATTGATGCGTAGCACAAGCTTGCGGACAAGCAGGGGGTCATAGGTTGCCAGCAGTGTCTGGCCCACGGTTGAGGTCGCAAGACTGGCTACCGGGTCGACCTCGATGGACGTGTCCGGGCCCTGCACAATGTGGATATGCTGCATCGCCATGCCGACCCGATGCGCAAGGGTAACCGTGACGCCAGCTTCTTCTGCAAGGTGATCCAGTATGGCGAGCAGTCGGCCCTTTCGGAAAAGTTCCGGCTGAACCGACGAGCCAATCACAGCCACGCGTGCTGTTGGCCGGTAGGTGCGGGCATCACGATCCCGGTCGAGATATCCGAGCGCTACCAGGCAGTTCAGCAGTTCGGAGGTGCTGGACTGCGGGTACCCCATGGACCGAGCGATATCCATGACCGTTGCTGTCGGTCGGGCATCGGAGAAATATTCGAGAACCTCAAGTGCGCGCTGAGCGGACTTGATCTTCTTCGGATCGAGCGACTTGACCATGACACGCTTCCCCTGTTCGACTTCTTATGACGTCATGTTGTCATAACAACTAAAGCCAAACAAGCACTCGCGGTTCGTTTCATTCGAATTTATCGAAGGTCTATCGACTTTTGGTTCAGCCGGCCCGACCGTCTGCATTGAAGTCGATCCTGTAGCTGTAACGGGCTGGGTGATAGCGAACGAAAACCGCCTCGATGGGTCGACCGGTCGCAAGATAATAGGCGCGCGTGACGAACAGTACCGGATCACCCGGGGCAAGACCAAGATGGGCGGCGGCAATGGGCCCGGCGACACTCGATTCGATCTTCTGATGTGCTCTGCTGACCCGGACGTTCAGCTTGCGTTCGACCGCCCGGATCACAGGCATGCCCGCATTGATGAAATCGATTTGTCCCAGTTCCGCGCCGACGTCGCCCGGGAAATAGATCTCGAGGTAGGCCGCGGGTTCACCGTTGATCTGGCTGACCAGCTCGATCCGTGTCAACAGGGCGTCCGGTCCGAGCTGCAGTATTGTGGCAGCATCGGCGTTACGGGCGTCGTGCGTCAGTGAGAGCCTTTTGGGCTCCATGACGGCAGCCCCCGACAGGAACTCGTCTAGAGATCCGCGTAGGGCAATGGACCGTGCTCCGCTGCGCGGCTCGGCAACGAAGGAACCGACGCCGTGGCGTTTGATGATGAGCCCCTGAGCGATCAGGGCGTCGAGGGCACGGCGAACCGTAATCCGACTGACGCCGTACTGTTCGCAAATCCGCTCTTCACTGGGCAACGGGTCGCCTGGGGCGAACTCTGCCGCATGGACACGAGCGCGCAGCTTCTGTTCAAGCTGATGGTAGAGGGGTAGGGGGCCAGCTTCGAGCAGCATCAGATATTGACTCCGCGCTGCATGCGCTGATGAAGACAATAGCGTTCATATCCAAGGCTTCAATCCAAAGCCACGTCGCCACTGCGATGAGATCACAATCGGGGACGGCCTTGGGGTCAGTCCTGAGGGCGCGCGGGTTCGGCCACGGGGCTCAGGACCCGGTGAAGACGGGCTTACGCTTTTCTGCAAAGGCTCGAATGCCTTCCTTGTAATCTGCAGATGCATAGCAGGTCTGGAACATGGCCTCACACTGGTCGAGGTCACGAGCGGAAGGGTCCTGAAGAATTGTGGCCAGTGTGAATTTGATCTGGCGCGCCGTTAAGGGGGCACCTCCAGCAATCTGTTCCGAGGTCTTCTTTATGAAGGCCTCAAATGGCTCACCGTCTTCAAGCACACGGCCAACCAGTCCCTTGGCATAGGCTTCTTCGGCCGTGAACTGGAGGCCGCCCAGAAGCATGTCCTTGGAGGCGGGCACGCCAATGATGTCGACGAGCCGCGAAAGGCTCTTGTAACGATAACCGATCCCGTAGCGCATGGCGGGCTGTCCGAAGCGGGATTTGGACGAGCAGTAGCGCAGATCGCAAGAGACGGCGACGGAGATGCCCCCACCAATGCACCAGCCATCGATGGCCGCAATGGTAACCTTAGTCGAGTTGTAAAGTGCACTAAGGCCCCGCTCTCCCGTCTGGGCATAGTGTTCCTGGGCGTTCTCGCCCATCCGTTCTTCCTCGTATTTGGATACATCGGCCCCGGCTATGAAGGAAACCCCACCAGCCCCCGAAACGACAATCACGCGGATATCCGGATCGGCTTCGAAGTCGGCCATGATCGTCGACATCCCCTCCCACATCTCCAGAGAGATCGCATTGAGTTTGTCGGGGTTGTTGAAAACCATATGGCCAATGGAGCCGTCTTTGCGGCTGAGAATCTTGTCGGTCATATCGGCCCTTTCGTTCGGGCGGTGCCTGGATCAGCGGCCCGGTAAAGTTCAAACAATCTGGGACTGGCTCATCGCTTCTATTTCGTCCTCACTGAATCCGAGTCCCTTGAGGATTTCCCGGGTGTGCTGACCGATGGAAGGCGGCGGCAGATAGGTCTCGATCGGTGTTTCCGACAGACGAATGGGATTGCTTAGGATCTTGAGCGGCCCCGCTTCTGGGTGCTCGATTTCACGCACCATTTCTCTGTGAACGATCTGCGGATTGGAAAGGGCACCGGCAATGTCGTTTACCGGGCCAGAGGGAACCTCGGCCTG
>JBFZCB010000206.1:0-5070 GCA_041308165.1 Caulobacterales bacterium | reverse complement strand
CTGCCAGATGCCTCGCAGACGCCAGATATTGTTAAGCTGGCGATAGCCGAAGTTCTCCACAACTGCGAGAACGGTCAGCTTCAGAAGGTCGCTTGCCTTGGGAAAGCGGCAGAGTTCCATTTCTTCCAGAGCCAGGGCCCCGACGGAAATCACCACGCCAAACATGACGCTGACCGCAAGGCACGCGAGGGCATAGTCTAGAGACAAGACGCCCATCAGAAAGAAGATGGGGATGAGGAGGTATCCCAGGGTTTCGACGACCGGTCCGATCACATCGACCAAAAGGATATAGCCAAACCCCAAAATCCCGACGCGGCCGTAGCGCGGATTGAACAGCATGTCATGGTGCCGCTCAAAGGTCTCCAGCGCCCCCCGATGCCACCGCGCCCGTTGACGGGCCAGAACGCCCAGCATCTCAGGCACTTCAGTCCAACAGACCGCCGCGGCCACAAAGACCACACGATAGGGGCGTTTCTGATCGCGCATGAGCCGGTGCAGCTTGACGACCAGCTCCATGTCCTCGCCGACGGTGCCCCGCGTATAGCCACCGACCTCGATCACATCGGCGCGGCGGAACAGGCCGAATGCTCCTGAGATGATGGTCAGGGCATTCACGCGGCTCCACGCAAGCCGGGCCATCAGGAAGGCTCGGAGGTATTCCATGGTTTGCAGCAAGGCCAGGAGGTTGTTTGAGGTCCGCACCTCGACCACCCGTCCATGATCGATCCTGCAACCATTGACGATCCGCACGGTCCCGCCGACCGCGACGGTTCTGATCGGGTCGTCAACGAAGGGCCGCACCGCGCGCAGCAGGGCATCGGGTTCGAGCAGGGAATCGGCATCCATCGAACAGACGATCGGCGCGCGCGCGACATTGATGCCGGCGTTGAGCGCATCCGCCTTGCCGCCATTCACCTTATCCACGACCACGAGCCGCGGTTGATTGGAAGTTCCGTAAAGACCCCGGATCGCGGCATGCGGGATCGCGAGATCGAAGTCGCGCTCGATCGGCTTCAATCCAAACGCTTCGATCAGTACGGCCAGGGTTTCGTCCTTGGACCCGTCGTTGATGACGACGATCTCGAAGTTGGGATACTGGAGCGACAGAAGCGAGCGAACGCTTTCGACGATCGTCAGGGCTTCATTGTAGGCCGGTGCCAACATGGCGATCGGGGGCAGGGTATCGGCATAGCGTCGCCACAGCACATTGGCCGAGGGCATGGACCCGGTCTCAATGAGGGAGGCCGCAGAAAGGCCGAGCTGGGCCAGGTAGATCAGGTTCTGAAGCATGCCTGTGGTGATCACCAAGATGGCGATACACTCGGCAATGAGGGTCAGGTTGAGGTCGATCAAGTTTGCCCAAAACCTGCAAGAGCCAGGGAGGCTGATCGTCGGGTCGCCTCCAGGGGCGACGAAACGGCCGCCTTCAGAGCCTCCAGTCCCCCAGCACCGAGGCGCGTCAAGGCATCCGCAGCCCGAAGACGGACCCACCAGACGGGGTCTTCAAGCTGGATCACGAGGGATTTGATTAGGTCCTTTCCCCCAATAAGGCTTGCGGCTGTGGCCGCTTCTGCCCGCACTTCCCAGGCGTCGTCGCTCAGGGCCGCTCCGACAGCGGACTTGACCCCTGGATGGGCCAAAGACCCCAAGGCGCGAACAGCCGCCATTCTCAAAACAGGGTCGCGCGCCTTGGACATTTCGCACAGGACCGGCATTGCGCGATCATGCCCGCTTGCCCCGAGGGCTTCGATGGTGATGGCCTGTGCTGCGACCGGAAGGCCGGCCAGCGCCAGGGCATTCAGAGCGTCTTCTGGGTCCTCCAATGTGAGCTGGCGCAAAACAGGCGCATATTGAAGGGAGGCACCTTCGGCCTCAGTCTGGAGATAGTAGATGAGGTCCTGGATCCGCGGCCGCGCGCCGATTGCGATGAGGGTTCGCAGTGTTGCAACCCGGAGCTCGGCGTTCTCGGAGCGGCAATGAAGCGCCCAGAGATCAGAGCAAACGGCATCTGAGGGAAAAGCAGACAGGGCTTCCACCGCAGCCAGTCGGCCGATCCGGCTTCCCCGTGTCAGACGCGACCTGAGTTGTTGTTCCACACCCGCCCGCCTGAGGGCTTCGATCAACCGCTCACGCTCGGCACCTCGAACAAGCCCCTGAAGCTCCAGAAGCGTTTCTGCCAGCAGACGACTACGGGTCTGATACGGCTTTAAAAGATCCTCCGGCTCGCCGGCCCCCGTCATAACCGCCAGATAGACCCGACGGATGGCCTGTCGAGCAATTCGACGTCTGGCATCGGCACCTTCGCGGACCAGACGGACACAGATTAGCCCGAGCAACCACAGCAGGGCCAGGCCTGCCAGCAGGAGAGACGACCACCAAAGGAGCTGGAGGACATTCAAGCTCAGAACCGCAACCCAAACCCGACCGTGACCTCCTCACGGTCATAGGCCCTTCGCGCCTCGTGTAGTCGATTGAGGCGCAAGGTCAGGCCATCACGAACATCGATCTCCGCTCCCAGGCCAACAGCACGAACCGCTACAGTGGTGCCGTCGGTAGATTCAGGCGCGTCAGCAAGGCCCGCTCTCAGGCGCACAGAGGGGCTGACCGCGAGAAGGGCCCTAAGACTGTATCCCGATTGATAGGTGGCCTGTTCATCCCAGACATTGATCCACCTCACTCCGACAGTCACGGCACCGGAGCCGCTACTATACTCCAGTCCAGGCTGCAGGCTTGAGACCGTCCCGACCCGATATCGGGCGATCACGGCATCCATCGTCATGGAAACCCCACCACCGCCAACGAGGGCCTGCCCCCCAAGCCTCAGCGCGCTCTCTGGGCGAAAGCTCGCATCGCTGGCACCGCCAACCGCTGCGTAGACGGAGCCCGTCTCGGTCTTCTGATCCAGCCTCCCTTCGAAATAGGTGTTCGTCTGGCCGAAGCGCTCGGAGTGTTCAACACTGGCGGACACAGTGCCGTTGGCGATCCTGCGGCCCAGGTTCACCGACGTATCGCGCCAGGTGCCCAGCCCTGCCGACAGCTCGCCATAGGCACCAGAGACGTCGAGCCGCCAGTTTGTATGCTGAGCGCGCAGGCGTTCGATCCTGGTCAGGGCCTCCTTCGCATCCGCATAGTCGGGCGCACGGGCGAGCACGATATCCAGGTGGTGCTCGGCCTCATCCAGTCGATCCAGGGCCATAAGGGCCAAGGCCAGGTGCAGCCGCGCATCGAGGTCCTCAGGCCGGGTCTGGAGCACGAGGCGCAGCCCCTCGATGGCCGCGGCATTGCGGCCCTCCCAGCGATTCTGAACGGCGGTTTGATAGAGCTGATCAGCCTGCGCCAGGGACGCCTGTGCCTGAGCGGCTTCAGCCCATCCTAAGCAGGCGAGCAGGGCCAGAGCGGCTCGGGTCGGCATGGTCGGTCCTCATAGGCAAGAGACGCCCGATGCGCGCCAGCAGCTCATCGGGGATGAAGGGTTTGACGATATAGTCGGCCGCCCCAAGTTTGAGGGCACCTACGATGTCCTCTTCACGGCGAAGAGCGGTCAACATGACGACGGGTATGGCAGACGTCTCGGGGTCTGCCTTGAGCCGCCGCAGGACTTCGAACCCGTCAATAATCGGCATCATGGCATCAAGGACGACGAGATCCGGACGCACTGACCGGCACGAGACCAAAGCTCTGCGGCCATCTTCGGCCATCCTCACCACATAGCCGGCGGTCCGTAGCTTATGCTCCAGAATTTCCCGAAGAAAAGGATCGTCGTCTGCAATAAGAACATTGGTACCGGGCATAATGAAACTGCAGGATGAGGACTTAGGAAGGTGTCCGGACTTATTACCGAATGTGGTGAACAGAGGGTTCACGCCGTGGCACTCCGGGATGATCCCTGCAGGGAGGCCGCACAGGCCAGTCCCCAATCCACCCGCTGGGCCGCAGCGCCGGTTACTGACCGCGTGAACCGACCCATTATCGATCCCGCCAATCCTGGCTTGTCCCGTCAGGACCGGTCGTCCGGCCAGGGTCAGAACCCCAGATCCGGTCATCCGCGGCGGGCTCTATGATGGCACCCCACGACAGGACGTCGCTTATGACCACAGCGACCCGATCCGCTGGACGGCTAGGGGTCGTCACATCCCTACGTCACGACCTCGGGTCCGTGATGGGGCGCTTGTGACGCTTCAACGGCCAGGATCAAGCGCTGGATGTGGGGATCAAGACCCTCAATCGGTGCGCCCAGATCGCAACAGCGCCTCGCAGCCGCCTCAAGATCAAAGGCGGCTGCAGACACATCTGCAAAGCCAAAACTGCCGGCCGTGCCTGCAATCGAATGGGTGTAGGCGGCAATAGCCTTGGCTCCGGCCAGGTCCGGCAAGGTCAGCATCCGCTCGATTTCAGGCGCAAAATTGACCATATGCCTGCGATAGACACTCGTAATGGCGTTGACGGCCTTTTCGGCGCCTCTTTGGACATTCTGTCTCGACGACTGACCGATCGACTGTGACGCCTGACTGAGGGTCTCCAGAAACTTCACCGTATTTATCGGTTTCTCAAGATGGTCATCCATCCCGGCCGCTCGACAGGCCGCGACCTGATCGGCCGACACATTGGCCGTCAAGGCTACAATCGGCGTCGTGACGGCGTCGGGCATCCTCTTGATGCGCCGCGTGGTCTCAAGGCCGTCAAGACCCGGCATTTGAACATCCATCAATATGAGATCGAAGGGCTGTTCTTTTTGAAGAATATCGAGTGCGGCCTGGCCGGCTGAAGCGGTCGTTATATGGTGACCTGCGATGGTCACCATGATCTCAACCAGCTCAAGAATGTTCGGGTTGTCGTCAACAGACAAGACCCTCAGAGCCCGGCTTGGTGATTGCGGTAAGACGGCAGTCAAATCGAATCCAGAATAAGGGCAGATCGAGCCAACGACCCATTCATAATCAGCGCCTTGGGCGGACTGAAGGAAGCCATCGGCCTTGCGTCTGACATCAGACGACTGTGGCTCTATCATGGAACAAATCCGATTTCTTTGGCCCCAATTGTTAACAATCGTTCCATCGGATCTGTTCAACG
>JBFZCB010000205.1:0-2606 GCA_041308165.1 Caulobacterales bacterium | reverse complement strand
ACGGGTGCCATTTTTACGTCGCAATGCGACCGGGACCGTGGACACAGATCCATGACAAAATCTCATTCTACAACAAGGACTTTACTATTCCTTCAATGGCTCGGTCCAAATGGATAGGCATCCACGCCGTGCGACGAAGGTCGCAGGTGCTTGGATGATGCGCCGCAACAGACTAAGTGGTTTTACACAACGATAGAGGGGCCCGGCGTCTCCCGGCTCGGACCTCACCTTTGCGAAGGGGCTACAATGAGCGAAGACGTTAAATCTGCGACCCTCACACTCGGTGATAAGTCGGTGGAACTGCCTGTCCTGTCCGGTTCGCTTGGTCCGGACGTGATTGACATCCGCAAGCTTTATGGCGGGACGGGTGCCTTTACCTTCGACCCGGGCTTTACCTCGACGGCGGCTTGCGAAAGTGCCATCACCTTTATCGACGGTGATGAGGGCGTGCTGCTGCACCGCGGCTATCCGATCGGTCAACTGGCCTCGGACTCAAGCTTTCTGGAGGTTTGTCACCTTCTTTTGCACGGCGAACTTCCAACCGCTGCCGAGTACGCTGCATTCGAAGAGACTGTCACGCGTCACACCATGCTGCATTCCCAGTTCGATCGCTTCTTCGAAGGGTTCCGCCGCGACGCCCATCCCATGTCGATCATGGTCGGCACGGTCGGTGCACTGTCTGCCTTTTATCACGACAGCCTCGACATCCATGATCCGGTACAACGCAACATCTCGGCCATCCGACTCATCGCCAAGATGCCCACTATCGCTGCTAGGGCGTACAAATATCACATCGGTCAGCCGTTTGTGTCTCCCCGCAACGATCTGAATTACGCAGAGAACTTCCTGCGGATGTGTTTTGCCGTGCCGGCAGAGGACTATGTGGTCAACCCGGCGATGGCGCGGGCGATGGATCGGATATTCACGCTCCATGCCGACCACGAGCAGAATGCATCGACCTCGACCGTGCGGCTCGCAGGTTCATCCGGTGCCAATCCGTTCGCCTGTATCGCAGCGGGCATCGCCTGCCTCTGGGGCCCTTCGCATGGGGGGGCCAATGAAGAGGCCCTCACAATGCTCAAGGAAATCGGAACGCCGGACAGAATTCCAGAGTTCATCGAGGGTGTTAAGTCTCGCAAATACAAGCTGATGGGCTTTGGGCACCGCGTCTACAAGAACTACGATCCCCGTGCCACGGTGATGAAGGAGTCGGCAGACGAGGTACTCGCTGTCGTCGGGGCGGAAAACGATCCTCTTTTCCAGGTCGCCAAGGAGCTTGAAAGGGTCGCCCTTTCCGATGAGTATTTCATCGAGCGCAAACTCTTCCCGAACGTGGATTTCTATTCCGGGATCACCCTGTCCGCCATGGGTTTCCCCACATCGATGTTCACCGTTCTCTTTGCGCTCGCCCGTACCGTCGGCTGGATCGCACAGTGGCAGGAGATGATCGGAGATCCTTCGCAAAAGATCGGACGTCCGCGCCAACTCTACACCGGCCCGGCACAGCGCGACTATGTGCCGATCAGCCAGCGCGGCTAAGCTCTAGCCCTAGACAAAGACGAGAAACGCCGGGGCCTCTGCCCCGGCGTTTTCTTTGAGCCTCCTACGCTGGGGGGCAAGCGTGTCCAACAGGGCTGGATCACCCCTGTGTGGGCGAAGGATTGACGATCTTCAAAACCGCTTCTGCTGCCAGATCGGAAGGATCGGCTGTGCCCCGCCCCATCATTTCAAGCGCCCGGATCTGGCGCTCGGCCTGGTTCAGTCTCGCGCCTGGATCGTCGAGCAATCGCCGGACTTCTGCGACCATCTTCTCCGGTGTTGCATCCGCCTGAATCAGTTCGCGCGCGATTTCCTCGTCGGCAGCGTGATTGAAAAGGGTCGCAAACCGGCCCTTAAAGAAGGGCTTCATGATCGCATAGGAGAGAGGTTGGAAGCGATAGGCTATGACCATAGGCACACCGGCTAGGGCAAGCTCGGACGAAACGGTTCCGCTTGTCGCCAGTGCCACCGTAGCGGCACGCATAGCCGCATACTTATCGGCTTCTGTGACCAGGTGAACCCGAAAGGGCCAGGCCGCTATCCGGGCTGAGACATCCGCGGCTACCGTTCCAGCGACAACAACAGCGACTTCAAGTTGAGGATCACTGGCCTTCAAACGAGCGACCGCGGCCTCATAGACCGGCGTCATCAAACGAATCTCGGACGGGCGGCTGCCTGGCAGAAGCAGAAGAAGATTGGCCTGGGGCGCAATACCGTGACTGAGCCTGAACGTCACTGGTTCAGCCTTTGACATGTCCACATGCAAGGCCTGTGAGCCAACAACGGTCGTAGGAAGTCCCTCGCGTTCAAACCACGGCGCATCGAAGGCATAAAGCGCCAGAAGATGGTCGACCGAAGCGGCCAATGTCTTTGCCCTGGCCGGGCGCGAAGCCCAGACCTGAGGGCCTACATATTTGATGAGCTTCACATCCGGCATGGCTGCCCGGACGGCCTTGGCCACCCGGATCGTGAAACCCCAGCTGTCAATCAGGATGACAACATCAGGGCACTCTGACTGAACAAGAGCGACCGTGTCTGCCACGCGCTTCCTGACCACTCCATAGGCC
>JBFZCB010000204.1:0-9814 GCA_041308165.1 Caulobacterales bacterium | reverse complement strand
CCGTCGATCGGATCCACAATCCACATGTGGGACTTATCGGTCCCTTCTGTCAGGCCCCGCTCTTCGCCGAGAAAGCCATAACCGGGGCGGGCCTTGAGCAGCAGTTCGTAAAGGGAATCCTCAGCCTTGACGTCGGCGGCGGTCACGAAATCGCCGGGTCCCTTACGAGACACCTGCAGCTGGGCCACTTCACCAAAGTCACGAAGCATCGGGCGAGCGGTCTTTCTGACCGCGTCGATCATGACGGAAACGAGAGCAGAGGCGAGGGCCATGGGAATCTCCTGGTCCGTCAGTCCTTCAAAAGGCGGAAGCGCCCGGACAGACGGAGAAGTTCAAAAGGTCGACGTCCGAAGACATCCGTGAAGTTTGTCAGCGGCCACAGTCTGAAGATGGGGCTGGTCGTCAGCTTGCTGGCGTTCAGGCTGCGTAACCTGGCCCGCTGTTAGCTATTCAGCCCGACGAACATACTCGCCCGTGGTCGTGTCGACGATGATCCGTTCACCGGCGGACATGTAGGGCGGGATCATGATCCTTACGCCGTTGTCTGCGATGGCAGGCTTGTAGGAAGATGATGCCGTCTGTCCCTTCACGGTGGGTTCGGTTTCAGCGACGGTCAGGGTGACCTGGTCCGGAAGTGAGAGACCAATCGGACGCTCTTCGTGCATCTCGATTACCACCTTCATACCCTCCTGGAGGTATGAGATCCGGTCTTCACCGACCCAATCCTTCTGGAGCTCGATCTGTTCGTAGGTGAGGTCGTCCATGAAGACGAGGCTGTCGCCATTGTCAAACAGGTAGGAGAAGTCCTTCTGCTCAAGTGTGACACGTTCGACCTTGTCTTCCGAACGAAAGCGCTCGTTGAGCTTGTTGCCGGTTTCGAGGTTCTTAGCCTCAACGTTGGCAAAGGCTCCGCCCTTTCCGGGCTTGACGTGGCTGGCCTTGGTGACAACCCAGAGCCCGCCATTGTGCTGGAGGACCATACCGGGCTTGATGGTGTTGCCGTTGATCTTGGCCATCGGGGATTCACTGTCTGAAGGGGCGTCGCCGGTCCCGTGACAAGCGCGCAAAAGAGGGCGTGATCCCTAGAGGAAGCCGTTCAAAAGGGCAATGGGCGGGGTTCTGGTGCCATGGCGTGGGGGGGCTGGCAGGCCCCTCACAGGTCTTCCTTGTTCTCCGCTGGCTCGAGATCGACAGGATCGAGGTCATAGTCCAGGAGGTCGCCGGGCTGGCAGTCCAGCGCGGCGCACAGACGTCCCAAGGTGCGAAAACGAATACCTTTGACCTTGCCAGACCGGAAGAGAGAAAGCTGGGTTTCACTGATTCCCACCTGGATGGCGAGATCCTTGGCCTTGAGACCTTTTTTGATGATCAGGCCATCTAGGGTGACGCGAACCGCCATCAGATCATCTCGTCCAGCTCGGACTGAAGCCGGCCAGCCTGCTCGATCACTCGTCCCAAAAGGAAAAGTGCACCGCCAACCATACCCAGGGTCATTCCTGCCACATCGAAATAGGCCAAGGCACCGCGTTCGCCCCCGATCAGCCGAGAGAGGTTTGAAATACCAAAAACGCTGAGACTGCCCCCAAGGCCTAGGGCTATTCCGACGTGTCGAAGGGCCTTCGAAAGGGTCGGCTGTATGAGACGCCCTCTAGAGAGGTGACCCAGTGCGGATCCAATCGACCAGACGCCGAAAAGATAGAAAAATGTAGGGGTGAGCCATATGGCCTGCTCAAGCAGGTCAATGGGCCCGATCGCCTGCGGCAGGCTTGCGCGCTGATAGGCCAGGATGGGGATGAAGACATACATCCAGGTCAATACAGCGCAGACGCTGCAGACCATAAAAATCGCCAGCCAGCGGAACTGCCGGCACATGTTGCGAAAGCGGGCGGAATCGTCAGTGGCCATGGGATTCATCAGGGATAAAGCTGTCCATTCTTTAATCTTGACTTAAAGACAATGACTGCGCAACTTTATCTAAGAATTAAAGATTGAGTGAGATCAGCTTTGGCACATGCTGTAGAAACTCTCGGGCTCGAGCGTCGCTTCAAGACGCTGAAGGTTGTGAAAAACCTCTCCATCACAGTACCGGAAAAGGCTGTTTACGGCTTTTTGGGGTGCAACGGAGCGGGCAAGACAACCACGTTGAAAATGCTTCTTGGCCTGCTTCGGCCGACATCTGGAACTGCTTATATTTGCGGCGTTGATGTCGTAAGCGACCGGATCGGAGCGTCAATAAATGTGGGAGCCCTTCTCGAGGCTCACGGATTTTATGCCAACCTGACAGGGCACGAGAATCTTGACCTCACCCGCACGTTGCTAGGCCTTCCTGCCAAGGAAATAGACCGCGTGCTTGAGGTGGTCGAGATGGGCGCGCACGCTAAAAGACGAGTGGGGGAATACTCTCTGGGCATGCGCCAGAGGTTGGGACTGGCCCGCGCCATCTTGGGCGCTCCGCGCGTGTTGGTTCTGGATGAACCGACAAACGGGCTGGACCCGGATGGCATTGCCGACATGCGCCACTTTCTACGCGACCTTCCGAACCGGACAGGGGCCACTGTGCTTCTATCAAGCCACCTTCTGGGTGAGATAGAACAGTCAGCCACCCATGTCGGCATCATCCATGAAGGCCAGCTGGTTCTTGAAGGTGAACTATCAGCCCTCAAGGCAGATCTTGCACCTGAAATCGTTCTACGTGTCGCAGATATGGGACGGGCTATCGAGATCATTAGATCACGCGGACTGTATGCAGACCGCTCGGACGGCCAGCTGGTTGTGAGTCTGAAGTCCGGTGCGGACATAGATGTCGCCACTGCCGCCATTAATAGGGCGCTCGTCGAAGCGGGGGAGGCGGTGTTTGCCATCGGACCTCGACCCCGGACGCTGGAAGGCCTCTATCAAGGCGTCACCCATAGCGGCTCTGCAACCCCAGAAGCGGGAAAGGCCGCCTGATGTTGACTATAGTGTTTGTCGAGATCCGTAAGCTGAACCGATCGCTGGCCCTGTTGCTTGCGGTTACAGCTCCGTGCCTGATTGGCGTATTCGCCTTCTTCAACATCAGCCGTTTCGACACGTCGGGCCCATGGGATCAGTGGTTGACGATGTCGGCAGGGATATGGGCCTTCTTCATGCTGCCCATGAGCGTAACGGCTCTTACCGCGCTGGTGGGTCAGATGGAACATTCACCCCGAGCCTGGGATCACCTGCGGGCCTTGCCGCTGCCGCGAGCCCATTTCTATGCCGCCAAGGCCATCTGTGTGCTGTGTCTGGTGATACTGATGTCGGTGCTCAATCTGGGCGTGACCTATGGAGCGGTGCAGTTGGCGGCTTTCTTTAAACCGGCCATTGCTCCGACCGGTGATGCGGATCTGGTCCGGACCGGTTGGCTTTTGGCCAAGATCCTGGTTGCGGCCCTACTCATGATCGCCATTCAGTTCTGGGTAGCCCTCAGGTTCTCGAGTTTTGTACCCGCTCTGGCACTGGGTATTGGCGGGACCTTCTTTGCCGTTGTCGCAACGGGGGCCAAGCAGGGCGTCTTCTTTCCATGGCAGATGGCTGTAAACGTCATGGGTGAAGGCTGGCGCCACGACACCGCCCTGGCTCTGGGCGGCGGTCTTGGCCTATTGGCCTTGATCGCCGCCATCGCCCACCTTGCCTGGCGAGAGGTGCCTTGAAGCAAGGCTAGCCGCCCGTGGCTCCATGGTCAGTGACGATCTCCTTCATCGCCGACTGCAGATAGTTCTGGGCACCCATCAACTCGATCAACTTGTGCTGGTTTTCCAGGAAGTCGATGTGTTCTTCGGTATCAGACAGAATTTTCATCAGAAGGTCGCGGCTGACATAGTCGCGGGCTTGTTCACACTGGGTGACAGCCGCGGCGGTGGTTTCGCGGCTGTCCAGTTCCAGCTGCAGATCGGCTCCGAGGCACTCTATCGGGTCCTCACCGACCTTTAGTTTGTGAAGGTCCTGGAGATTGGGAAGGCCGTCGAGGAACAGGATGCGTTTGATGAGCATGTCTGCATGCTTCATCTCACCGATAGATTCTTCGTAGATGACATTGCCAAGGTGGGCGAGGCCCCAGCTTTCAAACATGCGTGCATGCAGAAAATACTGATTCACGGCTGTCAGTTCATTCGTCAGTACCGCATTGAGGGTGCGGATGATCGCAGGATCGCCCTTCATGGCTCGGCCTCTTCCAAAACCCGCCGAGGGGACACGCCAGGGTGGCGATTCTCGAACCCGCTACGACAGATGTCTCGCTGACTAACACGAAAAACGAGCCAGGAGGTCATTTGCGACTGTTTATCACCGCATTGATATTGCGAGTGATTTCGTTCTGATTTCGACTATGAGAGGCGTTCCCAACAGTGCCTAATCTACTCGGCCGCCATCGCGTATGACTGACGGGTTTCGTCGATCATCTCTCTCATTTCACATACACATTTGGCGCAGCGCACCTGACACTGGTGGGCGGTAAAAATCTCGCGGGGCCGGCGCGCCCCCGCTTCAATTGCGAGTGATACATCGCGCTGGCGCAATCCGTTGCAGTTGCAGACGTACACGAGCTGGCTTCCCGCTATCCCTATTGATAATCATTCTTATCGTCTTACTTTCGTTAGTGCAAGTCGTTCTCATCAAGCTGCGACATTGACGTCGCCCGCTAGGCACTTCAATCCCACCAGATGGCCAGACCCACATTGATCCCGCACCGTCCTCCCTGCCGGCTTTACCTCATCACTCCGCCTGTGATCGATGATCTGGAGGCCTTTTCGCGTCTCCTGGAGGCGGCTCTGTCCGCTGGTGACGTCGCCGCCCTTCAGGTGCGACTGAAGCCTGCAAGCGATGAGCAGATTGGAGAGGCTGTCAGACGCCTGGCACCGATCGCCAGGACCCACGGCGTTGCCCTCATCCTCAACGACAGGCCTGATCTGGCGCATGCGCTGGGGTGTGATGGTGTTCATGTCGGGCAGACCGACGCCTCAGTCGCGGCCGCACGACGCCTGATGGGCCCTGAAGCCATGATCGGAGCCACCTGTCACGACAGCCGGGATCTAGCGATGGATGCCGCCGAGGCTGGAGCCGATTATGTGGCGTTTGGTGCGTTCTATTCCACAGACACGAAGGATACCACGCATAGGCCTGAGGTTGAGATCCTAACGATCTGGCAGGAAACGGTCGAGATTCCCTGCGTTGCCATCGGCGGGATCACACCACAGACGGCGGGAGATCTGGCGCGTGCCGGAGCTGATTTCATTGCGGTCTGTTCGGCGGTCTGGGATCATCCCCAGGGCCCGTCGGCAGGGGTTATTGCTATGAATACAGCACTCAGTGCGGCCGCAGATGATTTTTGAACCCTGAATACCGTTGTTCTAAAACATTAATTTCTGGGCACTTCAGGGGATGTTTAGAAAACTGGTATTCAGTAAGAGTTCAACTTTGTCGTCAGAAAATCCCAGATGAAGCCCAGCCAGACAATCGACACAGGTGGGGCAGGGGCTGAGGGGCCTCAACGGCCGGCAGCGTCACAGGCTTCAGAAGTGCAAGTGGGCAGTGCATTCCGGGCGGAGTCTTCCGATGGCACTGGCTCGGTTTTCTCACGACCCTTAATCCCGATTTCTGCGACCCTTGTTGTTGCGATCGTCACGATGTTCGCAAGCGGTCTTGGGCAGTCTCCGGACAGTTCTGAAGTGTTCTGGGTGGCCAACGCGGTCGCCGCTGGAGCCTGGCTGCGTTCGGGCAGAGGCCCTGCTTTTGACCTTAGCTTTGGCGTTCTGATTGCCTTTGGCCTCGTGAGCGGAAAGTTCCTGTCTGGCTATTCTCAGAGTGAAGCCGCGTTACTGACGCTTGCCAACATGATCGAGATAGTCGCTGTTGTCGTCCTCGTGAGACGATTGGTGCCGGGTCTGGCTCTGGTCTCGGTCCAAACGGCTACACGGCTGCTTGTGGCCTTGAGTGTATCTGCAGTCGTGGGCGGGGTCGCCGGCGCGATCGCCTTGTCCCTCATCAGCGAAATGCCTCTGGCTCGAGGTTTCCCGCTGTGGAGTTTAGGACATTTTCTGGGGCTCGTTATCGTAACACCCCTGATCCTTTCTCTTGACCGCCGAACCCTTGAAAGTCTGCGCTCGCCGGTGAGAGTGGCTGAGTTCGTCCTGCTGATTGGAATTACTCTTGGCCTTACCTCACTGCTTTCTTTTCATATTTCGGCACCGCTGGCCTTTCTGATCAATCCGCTCTTGCTGGTTATTGCTGTACGCCTCAGGGTTAATGGCCTCACGGTTGCCATGCTGGGCGTCTCGATCTGTGTCTTTGGATCGGTCATGAGCGGGTTTGGACCTGCGGTTACCTTGGGTCACCCTCAGGAGATGCGTATACTCCTGGCCCAACTGCTGCTGACGTTCACCTGCGTACCCTACCTCATGGTCGCGGCACTCATAGAAGAGCGGGATCGCCTGTGGGCTCAGGCAAAGGCCGGATTGGCCAGGGCTGAGAGAGCCTCTGAAGCCAAGTCCAGATTGCTTGCCAATGTCGCCCACGAGATCAAAAGTCCGATCGCAGGTGTCATTGGTATTGGAGAGATGTGGTCATCAGGACGACTGGGTCCGATCAAGGTGGATCAGGCAGACATGGCTGTGCTGCTAGTCAAGACAGCACGCCAGGTAGAGGCCCTGGCCTATGATCTTCTCGATGTGGCCAGGGCCGAGGCCGGGACGGTCAAGGTAGATCTTCGCCCTGTCGAGGTTCTGGGACTTGTTGAGGATGTTCGCCGATCGGCTAGCCTTCGCCCCGAAGCAGAGGGAATCACGATCGATATCATCTCTGAAGCTGCCACCATGGTTGCCAAAGCCGATTCCCAGCGCCTTTTTCAGATTATCGACAATCTGGCTGTCAATGCGCTGAAGTATGCAGGGGAAGGGGGCTCGCTGACCTTCCGGATTGGCCACTGCACGCTTGGCGTGCGAATAGAGGTTATAGATAAGGGACCTGGCATTTCACCCGATAAGCAGTCTCAGTTGTTTGAGCCCTTCAACCGAGTGGGACTGGAACGGTCAGGGATCGAAGGTCATGGAGTTGGGCTTGCCCTGGCCAGACGCCTGATAGAGCTTCAGGGTGGAGAGATAGGCGTGATTTCAACTCCGGGCGAGGGGGCGACCTTCTGGGTCGAAGTTCCCGCGCCTTGAGTGGATATCCGCTCGCCGCGTTCAAGCGTTGGATGGACGAAATGCACCACAGGTCTTCAAGACAACCCAAGACTGCTTGGCTCCTGGCGGCTCTCGCGACTGTGCTTTCAACGGCTGCAACGTCGCGGGCGAATGCCGGCCAGCCCGTGGTCTCAGCTCAACAAACTCCACCTGATGCCGTATCCACGCCGGATGTGCAGGTCGCGCGGTCCCTCACCCGGAACCTGAACAGTTCTCCACCCCTAAGCGAACCGGCACAGGGCCCCGAACGCGCGGGACCCGAACGCGTGGCACCGGCGGGAGCGGCTTCGTCTGATGTCTCAGTCGGTCAAGCCACGACAAGGAACCTGAATAGCGCCCCTGCAGCGCCTGGACCTCATAATGGCTCCCCCCCGATTGCCAGGCCTGCATTGCTTGCGGCTCCACTCATCGCCCCTGCACCCGAACGTCACTCAGTTCCGGTCACACCCCCTTTGTCGGCCTCCCGTGTCATTTCCTCTGCGGATAACAGCCCTGCCAGCGGCGGGTCTGGCCAGGGCGTATCTACAGCCAGTTCCTCCAGTGCGGACGTGCAACCAACGCCGGGAGCTCAGGTTCAGCCATCTCCGCCCTCCCTCGGCACAGAACCGGCATCTGGTGCTCCCCAGCAGGTCCAACCGGGTCTATCCGTTGCGGGCTCAACGCCTGCCCGCCCGGCGGTTGGCAGCGCGGTTTCTGATGCGAGCGCGCCCAGGGTTCTGTCTCAGGCCGAGGTCGCGACACTGCCGTTTGCCGTAGACCTTCCCTTGGGCTTTTCGATCGTGCGCGGTCGGCCGGGTCCGGGGTTCGAGACCTATTCCATCCGCCAGCAAGACCGCACTTTTGTGATGGTCTATGCGGGTCCCGCTTCACAGTTTCCGATCTATACGGGTGAAACGGTTCAGGTGGCCGGCCGGTACTCGATTGTTGTCAATGACGGTGCACAGAGACGTGCAATGGAACATTTGTTCGAGCGAGACACCCAGCCCCGGGAAATCCATGTTTGGGTCTCCAGCCTTGAAGGGGGTGACGTGTCTTTGGCTGAGCGTATCGCCCAGTCAATCGATCCTCGCTAGCGCAGGTAAAGGCTGACCGGGCGTCAACTGGCTTGGTCAGAGTGCCAGGCGAGGGCCAGACATTGAAAGTTTCGGAATCCACAGCAGGGCTCTCAAATATGAGAAGGCTATGCGCCGGGAAGAAGCGAAGACGCCCATGCAGGGACATGTCGGGTCGGACCAAAGGTTACCAGCACGAGCCAGTTCGATGTCAGTTGAACGAGAAGCCAAGCCTGGCTATAAATTAGGAACGATTCTCATTAGCAGGTTTGGCTATGATTGTTCTGACGTTCAGCGCGGTTCGCCTTTGCTCACTTATGGCAAACATTTCGCGTTCTGCAGTCGCAGATCCGACGGGTAGAGTTCAGGGCAGGCCCGCGGGGCTGGACCCTAGGCTGGCGGATTGCCCTGCACGGGGTATTGGTGAAGACCCGAGGCGCTGACACGACCGTGTTCAGAATCTAGGCAGGCACGCCATTGAGCCTGTTGGGATGTTACCGGTCAGCTTGGATGGAACCATGGCTGTTGATTCCCACTGACAGCTGATCCGGAGTCTCCATCAAGCAGGCAGAGAGTGATTGTCGTGTCCCGCGGTGCGGGAGGTGGGTCTGTCAGTATTGCTACCGGAGTGTACTGGGTCGACTTCTGGAGCCGCTCGATAGTTACATCAGATTGCGCCAGTGCACGTGAATGGATCAGATCCTGTTATCACGGGGACATGCCTCGAAAGTTTCGGTCACGGACTGGGCTTTGAAGACGATCCCAAGGGTAATCAATTCCTGCTTCCAAACATATGAGCCCCGATTGAGGATGAAGATGGGGCATGGGCTTGATCCACCATACCGAAGCGTCAGTGAGAAACTGCGGCTTACCTCCAAAATCCACCTCAATCGGCGAGGCTGCGGGCGAGGCCGGTGAGCGCGCCGCGGCGCAGGCGCTGAATCAGGGCAATTTGCCCGTCAAATACACGTGGTGGCGCAGGCTCGGTGGAATCAGTAGGGGGCTCGGGCGAGCGACCGCTGGATGGACCTGTGGTTTGGGCGGTATGCCTAAGCTCGAAGGGGTGTGGTCGGTGGCGGTGCGAACCGGTCGCTACCGCCCCTAACCTATCGCTTTCAGAGAGAAAGCAATGGTACGTCCTCTCGGGCTCGAACCGAGGACCCTCTGATTAAAAGTCAGATGCTCTAACCAACTGAGCTAAGGACGCACTATTGGGCGCCCGCCTTCTGTTGCATCAGGCCGGTCGGGTCAACCCCGTCAGGCGAAGCAAAAGCGGATTGTTTTGTATATTTTGCGTCTTCAACGAGTTCGGCAACGGTTCGGGCCAGCAGTGCAGGGTCGATGGGCTTGGTGAGGAAGGCGTCGGCTCCAACCTCTTTCCAGGCGGCCCTGTGAATATCCATTGCGTTTGCAGTCAGCGCGATCAGAGGAGTCTTACGGTTCACTCCGGAGGCGCGGAGCCTGCGCGAGGCTTCAAGTCCATCCATAACCGGCATCTGCATGTCCATAAGGATGGCATCGAAGGGCTGTGTCAGGGCGGCCTCGAAAGCTTCCAGTCCATTCTCG
>JBFZCB010000203.1:0-3869 GCA_041308165.1 Caulobacterales bacterium | reverse complement strand
ATCCAGAGCCGAGCTGAACGCATCGCTGTCGCCCGCGGAGGCGCCTCTCGCGCTTGTCGGCGGGGCCGACAATGACAATGCGGCAAGGGAACTGACGGCGGGCATAAGGCAGGCGTTTCCGGTAGGCAGTATTCGGTGGCGCCTGCTGCGCCTGAGGGTTCAGCCCATCGTGTCGCAAAGGTTGGGCCACTTGCTTGTCGGAGCCTAAGTGACCGAAAATAAACAGCTATTTATTCAGTTTTGATGGGCGGGGCTGTATGGCAACGGCCTTTTTTGCCGCGCCACTGCCATCTTTTTGCCCGGCAGGCTGCAGGTCGTGCTCTCGATCCACCTCCAGGTTCCAAAAGTCCTCCAGGTATTGAAGCCGGGCAGTAGAATGATGTCAGCGTAAGTGGCCCGTCCCTTGCGCCACAGACGGGCATGAGCGCCTTTTCAGAATCAATCAGCTTATATTTCAAAGGCCTGTGTAGCGGGCGGGCAAGTTCTGACGGGCAAAAAACGCTTGTGAGCAGGCAAGTCTTGCCGGGTTGGACCCAGCCCGTCTGCGTCTTGGAGTCATCGACGTGTCTCTGAACTCAATCTTCAATATCGCCCACTCTGGCCTGATGGTCTCGCAACAGCAGTTGCGCGTGGTTTCCGATAATGTCGCAAACGTCAACACTCCCGGATACATTCGCAAAACAGCTCAGCAGGTTAGCCAGAGCTCTCATGGTGTTGGAACGGGCGTCGATATCGGCCGTATCAGCCTAGCCACGGATCGTTTCCTGCAAGCTGCCAGTCTCAAGGCCGGGGCCGAGGCCAGTCGTCAGGGCGTGCGTTCAGAGCTCTATGATCAGATACAGAGCCTTTTTGGTGATCCTGGTGGTGACAGCAGTCTGTTCTCGCGCATCGATGAGGTCTTTACGAGCTTTGCCTCACTGTCTGAATCGGCCGCCTCTGCGCCTCTTCGCCAGGAGGCCATCTACAAGGCGGCTGCGATCTTCCAGGAAGCGTCGCGAATTTCCAGCCAGATTCAGAAGGTGCGAGAGGATGCGGAAAGCCGTATTGGCACGGCTATTGAGACCGCAAACGGATTGCTCGAGCAGATCGAGGCCCTGAATCTTGAGATCAGTCGCGCGCGGGCTACAGATGCTGATGCCACAGGCGCAGAGACCATTCAGTCGACACTGATCGGCCAGCTTTCCAGCCTGATGGACATCAATATCACCCCCCGTGGTAACGGTGGCGTCTCGATCCGCACCAACTCGGGTGTACTGCTGGCGGGTGCAGGTGCGGCCAGGCTTGAGCATCGTCAGGCCGGTGCGGTCAACGCAGAGAGTGCCTTTGACGATGTTTGGGTCACCGAGCCCGGTGGTCAGCGCCGATCCTTTACCGACGGACTGAAAAGCGGAGAGATCAAGGGACTGATCGAGCTGCGGGACGTCGAGGCCATGGCCGTGGCCGAGCGACTGGGTGAGCTCATGACGCGGCTGGCCGATGAGCTGAACCGGGCCCATAATGCCAATGCCTCCGTCCCCGCACCTTCGACTCTGACGGGGCGAAATACGGGACAGTCCCTTGAAACGGCTCTCGGTGGCTTCACTGGAACCACGACCGTCGCCGTTACCAACTCTGCAACCGGCGCTATTGTCACGAGCGCCGAAATCACGTTCTCCGGCGCGACCATCACCGTTAACGGGGTTGCGGCCGACCCTTCCACCTTCCTGGCCACCCTTAATGCGCAGCTTGGGGGCAGTGCCGTTGCATCTTTTGCCAATGGCAGACTGAGTCTTGCTACCGGCACTACGGACGGGATTGCCATAGCCGATGATCCGGCAACACCGTCCACAAAGGCCGGACGGGGCTTTTCACACTACTTTGGCCTGAATGACCTCGTCGCAACGGACCGGACCGCGAACTACGACATCGGTCTGGAGGCAACAGCCCAGCATGGTTTCCCGGCAGGTGAGACAATCAGCCTGCGCGTCGCCGACGCAGAGGGTAACCGACTACGTGAAGTGACCATTGCTGTGCCCGCAGGCGCGGGTACGGTTGCTGAACTGCTCACGTCCCTGAACCATCCCCTGACGGGTGTGGGTCGCTTTGGCAGCTTCAATCTGGATGCGGCCTCGGGAAGCATCGCCTTCAGTAGCAACACCCTTCCCGCGGCAATCCTGACGGTAACCCGGGACCAGACCACACAGTCAGCCTCCGGCGTATCCCTGACGGAGCTCTTTGGTATCGGTGCCGGTGCGCGCGCATCCAGGGCCGACGGGTTTTCGATCCGTGCCGACATCACGTCAGATCCAAAACGACTGGCGCTTGCCCAGCTCAATCTGGCCGCTCCTGCCGGTACCTCGGTACTCGGATCGGGAGACGGACGTGGTGCCGGGTTATTGGCTGCGGCCGGGCAGAATGCGGCCCAGTTCCAGGCCGGCGGCGGCTCGACGGGTGGCCTGATGTCCATCGCACGCTATGCGTCTGACCTGTCTGGTGAAATCGGCTCTCGAGCATCAGCAGCCAAGACCCGGGCCGAGAGCGCGGCGGCAATCCAGACCGAGGTCAAGGCTCGCCAGTCCGGGCATGAGGGCGTGAACCTTGATGAGGAGCTCGTTGCCATGACGACTTATCAGCAGTCCTTCAACGCCTCAGCGCGTATGATCCAGGCTGCGCGGGAAATGTATGACACGCTTCTGGGGATGATCTGATGACCCGTGTTTCCACCGCCGGCAGCTATCAGTCTGCTCTTTTGAATCTCATGGCCGCACAGTCCCAGCAGGCGGATGCGCAGTCTCGTGTCACGACCCAGAAGATTGCAACGGACCTTTCAGGGTTCGGTCGCGGCTCGGAAAACCTGACGTCATTCAAGTCGGCCCAGGCGCGAATCCAGGGCTTTATTGACACCGGCGAGAGTGTGGCTGCCCGGCTCGAGGCACAGGACCTGGCCTTGAGCCAGGTTGATCTGGCGGTGGGCGATGTCCGAACGGCTGTGGCCAACGCCATTGCCACCGAATCCTCTGTGACCCTGATGCTGGATATCTCCAATCAATTTCAGGCTATGCAGGGGGCGTTGAACACTCGCCACCGCGGGACCTTCCTGTTTTCCGGTTCGCGAGCGGACACCGCACCGGTCACGGTTCAGTCACTCACAGAGCTGAGTGCCGCCCCAAGCACGGACTTGGCATTTGCCAATGATCAGCTTGCATCCCTGTCCCGTCTCTCAGAGGGCCCGCCCCTGAAGACGGGTATCCTGGCCGATGAGGTCGGTTCGACTGTTTTCCAGATCTTCCGAGAGATTCAGGCCTATAATGATGACCCGGCAACGGGACCCCTGACGGGCCGGCTGAGCCAGGACCAGAAGGCGTTCTTGACGGCCCAACTGTCCAGGCTCGATGATGCCAAGGTCGAGGTGGTCAGTATCATGGCCAACAATGGTTCTCTGGCCAATCAGGTCGAGACCCTCAATGATGCCAACGCCGCTCAGGTCCAGTCACTTGAGGCGCTGGTCGGCAAGCGAACCGATGCTGATCTTGCCCAGGCCGTGACAGACCTGAGGATGTCGGAGTTGGCCATACAGGCCTCGGCCCAGGTTGTGAGCCGCTTGAGCGAGGTCACCCTGCTCAACTTCCTGCGCTGATTTCAACTTCCAGGGCCGAATGCGACACGGCTATCGCGATTTATCGATGTCGAACCGAACCTTGACCATTTACGGACGTTCATCGATTCCACACAGGCAGGGGTAGTCTGGCAGGGCATGAAGGCTTGGCCGTGGGCGCAGGCCTTGTTTTCGGCTATTGGAGCGACATGACTGCTGCGGACTTCCAGCTCATTGATGAAGACAGCGGCCTGGTCTTGCGCCTTTCCGGGGACTGGACCACTGCGGGTCTGAG
>JBFZCB010000202.1:0-4213 GCA_041308165.1 Caulobacterales bacterium | reverse complement strand
TACGGGCCCCGGGCGACGCGAGCGGGCAATATGGAAGGCCTCTTCGATGATGGCGGGGATATCGGCGGCGCTACGTACCAGGTAGGAATGCTTCACCAGGGGCAGGGTGACCCCAAGAATGTCGACTTCCTGAAATGAGTCTGTGCCCATGACGCCCTGGGCCACATTGCCCGTGATGCAGACCATGGGCACGGAATCGAGCATGGCATTGGCAATACCGGTCACCAGATTAGTGGCACCGGGGCCCGAGGTTGCCATACAGACCCCGACCTTGCCCGAGACCCTAGCATAGGCATCGGCCGAGAAGGCTGCGCCCTGCTCATGTCGACACAGGTAATGGCGCAGTGACGAGCCGGCCAGAGCGTCATAGATCGGCATAATGGCCCCGCCGGGATAGCCGAATACCACCTCTACCCCAAGGCGCTCCAGGGTAGAGACAAGCAGCCTTGCGCCCGATTGGGCAACAGCAGGTGCAGTGGGGGTCTTCAGGGCGGCGGCGGGGCTCATCAGTTTGCTCGTTTCTTTTCCGGGCTTAGGCGGCTTCGGACTTGGGGGTCTGCAGCCAGGCCATCCGTTCGCGCAGTGAGGCACCAACAGCTTCAATGGGCTGGTCGCTGTCGGCCTTGACCAGGGCGTCATAGGCACCCTTTCCGGCTTCGTTCTCGGCGATCCACTCGCGTGCGAACTGGCCTGATTGAATCTCGGCGAGAATTTCCTTCATACGCGAGCGTGTCTCGGCGTTAATGACCCGCGGACCCGAGACTACTGAGCCCCATTTAGCCGTTTCCGAGATAAACTCGTTCATCTTGGTGATGCCGCCCTCATAGAAGAGGTCAACGATCAGCTTGAGTTCGTGCAGGCATTCGAAATAGGCGATCTCGGGCTGGTAGCCAGCATCCACCAAGGTGTTGAAGCCCGAAATGACCAGTTCCTTGGCACCGCCACAGAGAACAGCCTGTTCACCGAACAGATCCGTTTCAGTTTCCTCTCGGAACGTGGTCTCCAGCAGTCCGCCAGTCGCACCACCGTTGCCCTTGGCATAGCCCATGGCACGATCACGAGCCTTGCCTGTAGCATCCTTCTCCACGGCAAAAAGGGATGGAACACCGCGTCCACGCTGGAACTCTCGACGCACCAGATCCCCCGGGCCCTTCGGGGCGACAAGGATGACGTCCATGTCATCACGCGGCGTGATGCGGTCATAGATTATGGAGAAGCCGTGGGCGAATAGCAGGGCCGAGCCCTGCTTTGCATGGGGCTCGATCACACTTTTATAGACCTCGGCCTGAGCCATGTCGGGCGTCAGGATGGCAATGATGTCAGCCCCTTTCACAGCCTCTGCAGGCTCTGCGGTGGGCACGCCATCGGCCTGAGCCTGTTTCCAGCCCTTGCCGCCCTCACGGACGCCGGCAATCACGTCATGGCCTGAATCCTTCAGGTTTTGGGCGTGGGCACGACCCTGCGAGCCATAGCCGATGATGGCAATGCGCTGGCCGGCGATGACGCCCGGGCGGATGTCGTCATTGGTATAGATCTGCATGGTTCAGGCTTCCTGGTGAGATGGGTCGGCACCGGCGGGTGCGAACTCGGCGGGTATCTGGGCACGTGGCGGATTGGGTATGGTGACTGCGCCTTGGGATGCCGAGGCGACCGAAGCGCGATACTTGGCAAACACACCCAGGGCAGGGTTCAACTGGGGAGCGACGTAGTCGCTGCGACGGGTCTCGAGATCGACGTTGACGTCGATGCGCCGGTTGGTCACATCGATGGTAATCCGGTCGCCATCTCGGATCAGGGCGACAGGGCCGCCGACGGCCGCTTCGGGTGAAAGGTGGCCCGCAACAAAGCCATAAGAGGCTCCTGAGAACCGCCCGTCGGTCAAAAGGGCAACGTTCTCGATCCTGCGGCCCTTGAGGGCCGCAGTGACCTGAAGCATTTCGCGCATTCCCGGTCCGCCGCGAGGCCCTTCATAGCGAATGATGATGACGTCACCTTCACCCACCGTGCCGGCCTGGACGGCTTCAAAGGCCTCGCCTTCACTGTCAAACACGCAGGCAGGCCCTTCGAAACGGTCAACCTCGTGTCCCGTCAGTTTGATAACGGCCCCTTCAGGCGCAACGTTTCCGTAAATCACGGCAAATGAGCCGCGCGCCATGACCGGAGCCTCAAATGACGTGACGACTTGCTGGCCCTGGGTCGATATCGCCTCGGCGGCCTCCTCAAAGAGGCTGCGACCGGTCACGGTCGGTGTGTCCCTTATCTTGCCGGCCTCGGCCATACGCTGTGTCACCAGCCGCGTTCCGCCAGCGGCGAACAGATGTGAAGCGAGATAGCGACCGCCGGGCTTGAGGTCGCATATGACCGGGGCCTCCACGCAGGCCTGGTGGCAGTCCTCAATTCCAAAGTCCACGCCGGCTTCGGCTGCGATGGCCGTTAAATGCATGACAGCATTCGTGGACCCCCCCGAAGCGGAAACCGCCAGGGCTGCATTCTTCAGGCTTGTGGCTGTGATGTATTTGCGAGCGTTGTCGCCCGCACGGACGCGATCGACAATGATCCTGCCGCAACGCTTACCCTCGAGCGCCTTACCGGGGTGGACGGCCGGAACGTCATTGGCTCCCATTGGCGACAGTCCCATGACCGAAAGCGCCATGGCCATGGTGTTGGCCGTAAACTGGCCTCCGCAGGCGCCGGCACCGGGGCAGACGGCGCTTTCGACCGCCTTAAGTCCGGCGTCATCCAGGGTTCCGGCCGAATGGGCCCCTATCGCTTCAAAGGCCTCCTGAACCGAGACTTCCCGTTCCCCCGCTGCGGTGGCCAGGATGCCGGGCATGATGGTGCCGCCGTAGTAGACAAGCCCTGGAATATCCATCCTTGCCAGGGCCATGGC
Source organism: Caulobacterales bacterium (assembly GCA_041308165.1). GTDB lineage: Bacteria > Pseudomonadota > Alphaproteobacteria > Caulobacterales > Caulobacteraceae > Brevundimonas. Next base: position 1,323 of record JBFZCB010000202.1, on the reverse strand, counting down.
CGCCGCAGGTATGGTCTTGTCGCAACCTACAATACAGACCACGCCATCCAGCTGATGGCCCTGCACGGCAAGTTCGATGGAATCGGCAACCACCTCACGCGAGATCAAAGAGGCCTTCATGCCTGGAGAGCCCATCGAGATGCCGTCGGTTACAACGATTGTATTGAAGTCGACTGGCCAACCACCGGCTTCGATGATGCCGGCACGAACGTCCCCAGCGAGCCGATCCAGATGCATGTTGCAAGGCGTGACCGACGACCAGGTGTTGACGATAGCAATCATCGGCTTGTCGAAATCAGCGTCCTGCATCCCGGCAGCCCGCAGGTAGGAGCGGGCAGCAGCACGGCTTGGACCGGCAGTGATCGCCCGACTACGCAGGTTCGCCGCGTGGGGTGGAGTTGATGGGGACGCTTTGTCGGTCACTCTGGCAGGCTCTTGGGGCTGGGGCTTCGGTTAAGGGGACAGGTGCAAGAAAAAACCCGCTTCCTTTGGGGAGCGGGTGGGTGTGGTCGATCCTGAGAAAATCTTCAGATCAGCGACATCCAGCCCGCCCTGGTAAGGAGGGTAAGGAGTACGCCTACAATAATTGAGGACAGCATCAGGGGCGACAAGGCCACAGAGCCGCCTTCACAGGCTTTGACGGCACGAACGGACGTCCTGTTAAAGCTGATTGTCGGTGTCTGGGGCACGGCCCGCTCCTGATTGCAGGTCCATATAGACTTAACGCCCTAGGCGACACAACCCAGCTGAAGAACAAATCATGCGTAAGGAACCTTTGAAAACCCTCATCGCCGCAATAAAATACCAATCATGATTTCATACTGGCGCTCTGTCGCGACAGTTTCGGATATAATGGGAATTTTTGACCTGCAAATATAGAGTTTCAAGCACCAACCGCGTCATTTTGTATGCCGAGCCGGGAAGTGCGCCTTGTGTCATGATCTGACGTCAATGAGATGGCGCAGTGTTGAGTTCGGATCTTTGGCTTGGTTGCCCTCAGTCATCCGATGCCGGATCCAGGTCGCCGGGGTTACGGGGGTTGGATGCGGGTCCACGATGAGCCTGACGACAGGTTGGGCGTGGATTGTGGCGTCAACACACAAGAGGCTGCGCTGCATGCGCGAACGGTTCGCAGGCTCCCTGGTCGGAGATGAAGCACGTAATGGCTATTCGGTAACAGTAATGAGGTTTTTTATTGCGCCTTAGGCGCTGAAACATGCGTTTATCGGAAACCATTTGCCGAAAAGCTCCGATTGGGCTTTATGCCGCACATGCAAAAGACCGTATCTGCGCCCGCGAAGGGCTTTGTTGTGCAACCCCGTC
>JBFZCB010000201.1:0-5829 GCA_041308165.1 Caulobacterales bacterium | reverse complement strand
CCCGGCAATATGGATTCCACTTTGGCTTTGAACGCGCCGCCCGGATCAAGCCGGAACGGAGCCTCTGGCTTGAGAGCGACCTCGCGGCGCTGGGGATCTATCCGGAGCGGCTCGCCACCCTTCCCCTCTGCCGCGGGTTTCGGACCCTGACGACACCGGAAGCGCTCCTGGGCGGGCTTTATGTCGTCGAGGGGTCTGCCCTGGGGGGCGTGGCCTTGGCGCGAGGCCTGGACGCGCTTCTTGGCGTCGGCGTCCTGGACGGGCGTCGCTTCTTCAACGGCCACGGGCCTGAAACCGGCAGCGTCTGGCGCGCCTATCTCACCCGGCTAACGGCCACCAGCCATACCGCGGAACAGCAGGCGGCGATCGTCGCCACAGCGACCGCGACCTTTGCCCTGTTTGAACGCTGGCTCAACGGATGGAACGACCACAATGACTGATGCCATTCTCGCCCGCGATCAGGTTGACCTCACAAACTGCGACCGTGAAGCGATCCATGTCCCCGGTGCGATCCTGCCGCACGGGGCCATGCTGGTGCTCGAAAGCACCAGCTTTTGCGTGCTCCAGGCTGCAGGAGATACCGAACACCTGCTCGGTCGCCCCATCGGAGCACTTCTGTCGCGGCCGCTAGACGACCTGTTCTCCCTTGACCAGATCAATCGGCTTCGCGCGCTCTGCCAGGAACCCGACCTGATCAAGCCGCGCCATCTGCTGGACCCGGCTCTCCGAATAGAGGGGGGTATTCCTTTGGACGCCAGTGTGCATTGCGTGGAGGGCGATCTGATTTTGGAGTTCGAGGCCGCCGGAAGCGACGATCCCTTCGTTACCGAACCCCTGGCGGCCGTGCAGTTGATGGTCGAGGGGTTCAGCACAGCGCCGTCGCTCTTCTCGCTTTGCCAGATGGCGACAGCGAGCGTCCGCCGTGTGGCGCAATACGACCGAGTGATGGTCTATCGCTTTATGCCTGACGGGTCCGGCTGGGTGGCCGCCGAAAGCCGCTCCCCAGAACTTGAGCCCTTCCTGGACCTCCACTATCCGGCGGCCGACATTCCCCAACAGGCCAGGGCGCTATACCTCAGGAGTTGGCTGCGGCTGATCACGCAGGTCGATTACGATCCGGCCCCTCTGACTCCGGCGCTGAATCCGCGCACAGGCAAACCGCTGGACATGAGCCATGCGATCCTGCGCGACGTTTCGCCGATGCACCGCGAATATCTGCGCAATATGGGCATCAATGCGTCGATGTCGATTTCCATCATCGTGGCGGGCAAGCTCTGGGGCCTGATCGCCTGCCACAACGATAGTCCCCGCCGGCTGCCCCGGCATTTGCGGGCGGTCTGCGAACTGTTCGGCTCGATGTTCTCGCTTCAGCTCGAGGCTCGCGAGAAGAGTGAGCAGTTCGAGGCTCGCCTGGCCAGCCGTAAGATTCTTCAGGAGCTGTTGCTGAACCTCGCTGGCGTCGAGGACTATGCCTATGGCCTGACACAGCAAACGCCCAATCTGCTCGATTTTATCCATGGCGGCGATGTCGCTCTGGACGGGCAACGCGGCGGCGGGGTCGCCGTCCGCGTGAAAGGCGCCACCACCTCTCTGGGAGCCACTCCAGACGATGCGCAGATCACGGCCCTGGTGGAGTGGCTCACGTCCTACATGACCGAAACCGAAGGCGTGTTCGCTACCGATCGGTTGAGTGAAATCTACGCGCCGGCCAGAGACTACGCCGACGTCGCCTCGGGGCTGCTAGTCATATCCGTGTCGCGCGACCCTTCCGACTTTATCCTGTGGTTCAGGCCCGAACTGGTCGAAACCGCTCTTTGGGCCGGTGATCCCGAAAAACCGACGACGTCCGGTCCCAACGGCGATCGGTTGTCCCCGCGCAAGTCGTTTGAAATCTGGAAACACACCGTACGAAACCGCGCCCTGCCCTGGACTGTCGCAGAGGTCGATTCCGCTTTCGATCTTAGAGTGTCCTTGCTTCAGGTCGTCCTGCGCCGGATCGAGGAGGCGTCGCGAGAACGGGCCAAGGCCCATGAGCGGGACAAGCTGCTCATGGCCGAGCTGGATCACAGAGTGAAGAATACCCTGGCCAATATCCAGGCCCTGGTCACGCAATCCAGCCGCAGCGCCGATTCCCTGACCGGTTTTGTCGAGGGCCTGGACAGCCGCATCCACTCCATGGCCAAGGCACACAGCCTGCTGACCCAAAGCCGGTGGGAAGGCGTGTCGGTCGAAGGCCTGCTGAGCGTGGAGCTGGGGCCCTACATTCAAGGTTCTGGCGTCGTCCATCTGGAGGGTGAGGACGCCTTGCTGACCCCGAAGTCAGCGCTATCACTGTCGCTCGCCCTGCACGAGCTGGCGACGAACGCGGCCAAGTTCGGATCCCTTTCACGAACGGAGGGGAGAGTGTCTGTTTCATGGCGGGTGACAGAGGACGGGTCCCTGATCCTGATATGGCGCGAGAGCGGCGGACCAAAAGTGGCCCCACCCACGCGACGCGGGTTCGGCTCCAGCCTGGTCGAACGCGCCCTCGCCCTCGAGACCGGCGGCAGGGCAACGATCGACTTTGCGCCTACGGGTGTCGTCTGTGAGGTCATCCTGCCCAGGTCGGGCCTATTGGACGTCGTTAGCAGACCTTTGGCGCGGGTCGAGCCGCCTCAGGCGCCTGTTCTCGCCTATGAGATTCCAGAAAAGCCCCGGCTTTTGATCGTGGAGGACTCCTATCTGGTGATCCTGACCCTGGAGGCCATGTGCGAGGATCTTTCATGGACGGTTGTCGGACCAGCGACGCGCTTGGGCGAAGCGATTAGGCTCGCCCAGACCGAGTCGTTCGATGTCGCTCTGCTGGACGTGAATCTGGACGGTGAGATGTCGTGGGAGGTCGCCGAAATTCTGAATGCGCGCGGAATCCCGTTCGCCTTCAGCACGGGCTATGATCAGGCGAACATTCTGCCGGATCATCTGGCGGGCTCGCAGATCTTCACCAAGCCCTACCGGATGGCAGATGTGCAGAGCCGTTTGCGCCGGATGATGTCACTCAACCCGCCTGGCGAGACGGGGCTCTCATCTGTGGATGGCCCCAGCGCTGAAACCGAAAACCTGGCTTGATGTCGGGATCTGTCGGGGTGCGATCATCTGTCTGGCCTGTTGTCGCGGCGCTTATGTCCGCTGGCCCTGATGGTGTCCGCTAGCCAGGTCCCTATCAGTCTATCGAGCTCGAGGCTCCGACAGCACCTCGGGTTGTCTTGGGCTGCGGCCGCGCTCAGATCGTCATCATCATCCCTTGTGCACCCTTACAGTTCGGAGCGGCGGCCTTGGGCCGTCGCGATCTTGATCAGGCCATGACGGGCGGACTCTCAGTGCTCCTGACAGTCTTCACCTCCGCAAGAAGGCTCTCCGTCACGCCTCGTCCGCCGCAAAATCCGTGCGAGTGTGAGAAATGCGGGCTAGCCCACGGCACGATGTTTCCGCTCACAGGGATGATTACCTCCGGCGCTGGTGGTCGATTTTGCAACGCGCTGTGAGGGCGGACGGCGTTGAAGTGACGCCGCCAGGACTCGATGAGAACCTGGGCCTCGGCGAGGCTGAATACGATCTCGCCGTTCAGCAGTCCGTCGCGGAGCCTGGAGTTGAAGCTTTCGCAGCACCCTTTCTCCCAAGGGCTGCCGGGTGGAATGGAAGGAGTGAGGCGGAAAGACGCGCTGACAGCGTCCGTGTAGCATCCATAATTGTCCCAATATGGACAATTAACTTGTATTTTAGGGTCTAATTGGCCATATTTGGCCTATGATAAAAACGCCGATGGAAATTCAACATACCCTTGCCGAGCGATTGAAGGCCCGTCGCGTCGCGTTGGGCTGGACCCAGCAGGTCGCGGCGCAGCGCGCCGGTATCGCTTACCGGACCTGGCGGCGGTTGGAGAACGAGGGCAAGGCTTCGTTTGAGGACGTAATCAAGTCCGCCGTGGCCTTGCGATGCGAAGGCGGTTTCGAAGCGCTCTTCCCACAACCGGCCGCCACAAGCCTTGATGACCTCCTAAAACATCAGGCCGCGCCGCCTGCTCGGGTGCGGGCGCGCAAGTCGCATCAATCATGAAGCTGGCACCGGGAGCCCCACTGGCCGCGAGCCTGACCTTCGACGACATCGCCGGTCCCATGCCCATCGGCCGGTTGGCCATGGCCGCCGGTCTGGCCCAACTGGAATGGTCCAGCGAGGCGATCGCCACGGCGTTGCCGATCTCTGGTTTGCTCTACCCGCCCGAGCCCGGTCTTCATCCTGCGCGTGGGCGTGAATTCGACGGCCTGCACGGTTTTTTGTCCGACAGCCTGCCGGAAGGGTGGGGCTATCTCGTCATGCGCCGGCGCCTTGCCAAACTCGGCCTGCAAATCGACGCCTTGAGTCCGCTGGATCGTCTCGCGTTGGTGGGCGATCAGGGGCGTGGAGCCTTGACCTACTTGCCGGCGACTGCGCCGCCGCCGGAAGTCGAGAGCCTCGACCTTGATGCTCTGGCCGCTGAATCCGTGGCCATCCTCGCCGGTCATGAAGGCGAGCTTGCGACCACCTTGGCCACCCTGGCCGGCGGATCTGGCGGCACCCGGCCGAAGGTTCACGTTGGGTTTGATGGGGCGGGCCGCATCTCCGTTTCGGAAGGGGAGACGGCTCCCGATCACGAGTCCTGGATCGTCAAGTTCGCGGCCACGAATGACCCGCCCGACATTGGGCCGATCGAGACGGCCTATGCGGCCATGGCCATCACGGCCGGGTTGGAGATGGCCCCCTATCGCCTTTTGCAGTCCAAGACGGGTGCCGGCTATTTTGCGACGAGACGGTTCGACCGACCAAATCCGGGGCGGCGCTTGCATATGGTTTCGTTGAGCGGTGCGATCGAAGCGCCGTGGCGCACACCGTCGAGCTATGATCTGTTCCTACGGGCGACACTGACCATTACGCGCCACGCGGACGACCTGCTCGCGGCTTTCCGGCGGATGGTCTTCAACGTGCTGGCCAGCAATCGCGATGATCATACACGGCAGCACAGCTATCTGATGGATGACAGCGGCGAGTGGCGGCTCGCGCCAGCCTACGATCTCACCTACTCGGCAGGACCGGGGGGAGAGCATTATCTGGACATTGAAGGCGAGGGTCGCAATCCGAACCGTTCGCAGGTCCAGACACTCGGGCGACGGCATGGTCTGTCTGACGCCGTGATGGGCTCGGTGATCGAAGAGGTGCGGGCCGCGGTCGCAGACTGGTCGCGGTTCGCTGACGAGGCTGGAGTTACCAGGGCGTCCAAAGCCGAGATCAGCGCGGCCCTGGGGGCGGTGGCGGCGCGCTTCTTCGTCTAGGTCGATCTGGATCGACCGTAGGCCGCTAGCTCGGGGTCCGCGCTGAGCTTCAGCGGGCCTGTTTGACGGAACGCATAATGCTCAGGGGATGCTGGCAGCCTAACGCTAGAAGGTCTCTGGTGGGGGCCTGATGTCCGCGAGGAGAGATGGATCCGATCGGTGCTGTCAGTCCAACGCCAACTTGTCTCCAGTTGGCGCACTGAGGGCAGGGGAGGCGATCGTCAGGTTGCGAGCGATTTCCACTCGACCAGTGCGGCCGAGCGTAAAGCTTTGAAATGGTCTCTGCTGATGAGGTGGCGATCCTGGTTTATGTGATTGTGGAAGGCGGCGTGGATGGGGCTGAATTTCTGCAGCGTCTTCATCTGGCGGAAACACTGCATGGCTCGCTCTCGTCGTCGGAATGGTGGGTGTGAGTTCTCTACGCGGTTGTTGATCCAGCTCCCGGTGGCCTGCTTCCCAGTACCGCCGATCTCTTTCAGGGCGGCCC